>JAPKDW010000336.1 GCA_028822375.1 Opitutaceae bacterium
CTCCCACGGTCGAGCTCGTTACCTTGTCCAAGCTAGACGAGGGCTTGATCTCATGGCCCGAAGCCATCCAGAATGTAACACTGCCTTGGGCCAACCTAGCTGCCCTTCCCCAACCACAAGTCGTTTATTCCTCGGATGACGGACAGAATTTCTACGTAATGAAAAATTCTGCCAATGGGGTGGAGGTGATTTTCGAGGAGTTTGAGATTGTAGAAACCAAACCCGACGATCCTTACGACACTCGCACACATGTTCGCAAGGGGTTCTTTAGGATTGAGAGAGCTGGTACGGAAATTTATCAGGATCCCGGAGTCTATGTCACCGACAATGCATTAGGCAGCCTTGATGTCAAAGTCGAGAAAACGGATCTTGCTCCGGATTCCGGTGTCGATTTCCAGTACCGAATCACCTACCAAGCTCAAGATTCAATCGGAAACCTCAGCTCTGTTCTGGAACGCACGATAAAAGTACATCAAGGTCCGCAGATATCCTTAAATGGCACGGCAGAAATAGTAATCGTTAACCGCAAGAATGAAACGGAAACTGACGTTGGTTCTTATTCCGTGCCTGAAGGATATTCCGACAAAGGCGTAACGGCTCTAGACTTTCTAGGTACCGGGAAGTTGAGCGATTCCAACATCCGTCTTGAATACGTCTATTACGACCCTCCCGACTCTTCGACCTCGACCCAACCGACGGCAGGCCAAATGAGCATACTTTCCGAATCCCCTGACAAGCTCAAGGAAGGCATCCTTCTGGACCAGACTCGAAAGTACGTGGTCACCTATTCAGCCAGGGATGATCAGTTCAACGAATCCCAGCCGGTGAGCCGCATTATCCATTCCGTTGCCGCCGAGGACCCTCCCAATCCTCCCATCGTAACTCCTCGCCGTGGAACGCCGAACGGTAGTGAGTGGGAAGTGACCCTCGATGTCAATGCCACCGGTTCCGGAACCTACGATGAGCTTGGAGCCACCGCAAGGAAGACGCGTCATCCGGGTCTTGGCTTGCCATACGAAGTCTCACAAAGTTGGGACGAAAACAATGCTTCTTCCATCGGTGTCATTGCACCCGTTGGCAATGTTCCCTTTGTATTCGGCAAAGGTGTGGGTACTGCCGTTGAGGATAGCTTGACGGGGGGATCGGGGTATGATTCGGATCTTTCACCCAAATTTCCCTATGTAGTCACGTACACGATTTCAGATGAGTTTGAAAAACTGGGAACAGCTACTTTGAAGGTAAGAATGCAAGACCTCATAAAACCTTCCATCGTCCCCGATGCTTTCGCAGGCGGCGCGACGGATACCTTAACCATCGAGGCTAACGCCTCTTACGTAGACCCCGGCTTCACCGCCTCGGACAACTACTATTCCAATGGGGCTGGTGGCTGGTTTTCTCAGATTGATTATTATTCTCAAACCTCCGTGCTCAAGCGCACGATTACAGATTACGCCAAGGACGGAAGCGATACACCCCATGATGCAAATGAAGTTAAATCATACACTGGAGAAAATACAGACCTGAAAACTTGGAATCTAACTAATTTCGGGAAGTTTTACGTGCGCTATACCTTAACCGACCCTTCCGGCAATACCGCCGACTTCAATCGCACGATTACCGTCATTGATACCACGGGTCCCATCATGACTTTGATCGGGCCGGATAGGGCAACTTCAACCGATGCCGATCCCCTGATCCTCCCTCAGAACGTTACGGATGCTTCTAGCTCCTACATTGAATATGGCGTCAACGTCACCGATAATTCGATGGTCGGGTCGCAGTACTTTCCTGGTGAAGGAACCCTAAGCTCAATAAAGGTTGAAATCGACGACTCCAATGTCAAAATGGACGTGCCCGGTCAATACAAGGTCACCTACACGGCTACGGATTCCAGCGGCAACCCAAACAATCCGGAAGTGGGCGAACATGAGCGAACCGTTTTGGTACTCGACAAAGAACAGCCTTTGCTAGACGCCTCCGTGTCGGAAGGCAATTCGTCCTTTGCTGCAACAAGCACCCACTACGTTGTCGCCGAGGGTGGCGTGCAATACGATGATGATTCAGGGCAAACCGTAAAATTATGGAACGGATTCGATTACAACACCACTGCCCCGCAAGCTCTCACTCTCTCGGCAAACGATGCACAGGATGGTGTGATTACCTCCAGAATCAAGAGAACTGTATCCCGCTATGTTCCACTTCCTGTGACCCCTTTGGGGTTTATTCTCAACAACGACGTAGCTTCCGTTCCTAGCTTGATCGATACCTCGTCACTGGATGCCGTGTACGAAATCCAGTATGACGTCGATGACACGGCTGACCCCTCGATCTCCGGCGACACGGAAAATGCCGCCGATCCTCTGTACCGCCGGATAATCGTCAAGGACACCATGGCTCCCAGCATCCAGCCATCCAGTTTCGAAACCACGGTGCTTGTCGATTACAAGTCCACCGCAAATCCGAACGTCAGCGACCCTGCCGATGTCAAGAATTTCCTAGTCAATGGTTTTTCCGCGGTAGATGCCAATGATTTCGACCAGGATTTAGGATTTGAAGCGACCGATCGCAATGGGGATCTCAAGTGGAGCGTGACTTTCGACCCCGAATTCGTTCTCGGTGCTATTTACCCGGAAACTCGGAACGACCATGGCCCCGGTTACAAGATTACCATCAAGGTAAGCGACTACTCGGGCAACGTTAGTGACGAAGTCGTTCGCTACCTCAAGGTCGGCGATTTCACACCGCCAACCTTGACCATGATGGGGAAATCGGAAATCCACGACTTCTTCCGCTTCGGAAAAAATGATACAGCAAACACCTACATAAATGGAGTACTTGGAGGTTCTGGTACTGAAGATAATCGCCCTTTTGTGGATCGGAATTATGATACATCCACTAACCCCGACTACAACGCGACAGGTTTTGGTGGTGGCGCCCATCGCATGATGCTGGCGGAATACAACTTCACCGATCCCGGCGTCTACGCCGAAGATGAAAACGCCGATTGGGCTTTCATCAAAGGCTATCCCGACTTAAATGGAAATGGGTTTGGCGAAGGTTTCGCTACCGTGCGTGTAGCGGATCGCGCGGATATGGACAGTTGTTCAAGAGGTGCCGGGTTGATTCACGTATACAGTTTTATGGAGCAAAGTACATCGGCTAAAAAAATCAAGCATTGGCAGTCGCTCATGAAGGCGGGTACTTTCGGCTATAATACTTCCAATGAGCATAATGCCACTTTTACTCCTGCTAAAGTACCGGATGTTGATGATGAGGATACGACTATTAACAGAGGGGTGGGAAATGAATATGAATTTTTAGACCTTAATAAATCAGACCTTACAAATTTCGACATGACGATCATTACGATCGAATACCGGGTCAAGGATCATTGGGACAATTCTTCTTCTATCGCGACACGACTTGTCTATTTTTATGAAAGTCGGCAATTTGGCAATCATGCGTTTTACGCTACTCCTCTTACCGATGCCGGGGGAAAACCTTTCGAGGATTACGATAATAATGAAAGTGTTGGAATGAACCCCGTTCTAAGTGGTGCCCGTAAAGATCACGATGGCGATGGAGTTAGCGATTTTTGGGAATTTGCTTTGGGCACTGATCCTGAAAATGCCAACGATACTCCTGATTTTACTGAAAAAGCTACATTTATTTCCAATGGGAATCTGGAAGAGGTGAAACTAAAGGACAATCTCGGTAGAATGAATGCAGCGGGTCGCCTAACGAACACGAGAGGGATTCAAGATTTCAATGCCATTGATGGTCTTTGAACTCCTTTCTGGCGTTCAAAGCAATGCCTGACTAAATCTCGCATTGCTTTTCAGATCGCCCCCATAGTTTAACGGATAAAACACTGGTTTCCTAAACCGTAGATCGAGGTTCGATTCCTCGTGGGGGCACCA
>JAPKDW010000337.1 GCA_028822375.1 Opitutaceae bacterium
AAAGTCTGGCTTCCTTGGGATCGGAATCTAAATGCAGGTTTTGGGTGTCTACTTCAGGTATCGGTGCATCAACCCACTTCTGAGCCTTTGCCAGCTTTAGCTCTGTGTCACGTACTGCGTCAAGATATTGCGTAAATGTCTCTTGATCCCGTCCGGAGAGTCGTCGTCCCAAAGAGCGGGCGTTGGTGATTAGGAGATCGAGGGCACTCTTGCTTCTTGCTAATTTAGCGGCGGCGTCTTTGCTGCTCGTGACAAATAACATGTCGAAGATCTGTTTTGGCTTATTCATCGCTGGGATCGCGCGTCCTTCACGATTGAAGGATTGAGTTTGTGCGCCACGAGGACCACCAATGCCGCCATTGGTAGACATGATCAGAGAAGCATGCCGAGTAAATTCTCCGGCGTGCTCCGCATACACCTGATCAAGTGAGATTGAATTCTTATAGGGGCCGTGACCTCCAGTTGCCGCGCCCGTCAAATATTGATCGGCATTGGAATGCCCATGAACTCGCCTGCCGGCAGGATGTGAAAGCCCGGAATAGATTGTGATATCATTACGCAATGGCTCAAGAACATCGAGCACTTTGGATAATTTAAAATCACGCTCGCCGCCGCGAGGAAACCAGCTCCAATCCGTCCAAGCAGGGTCGGATTTGAGAGGCAGGCCGACACCATCAGGATGGTAAATGCTGACAAAACGGTTGGGAGTCTCATCAACACTAGGATTGTCCGCGGCAAAAGTTTCGAACCATGGTAAAGCCAGAGCCAAACCGGTACCACGAAGAAATGTTTTCCGACTCAGCAACGTTGATTTGTCATTCATGGTCTATTCCTAATTCTTATGAAAGCTTGTACCACTTACTTAGCGCTAAAAATCTGACTGTCGATGATCAGATGAACCAAATCACCAAGCCGATCATCCTGTTTTCTGAATTGTTTAGTCAAGCTGTCAATGTCAGCTCGATCACCGAAAGACAGAGGACGGCCAAGTGCATAGGCGGTCATCTTATGTACCATTGCCTGTGCAAATTGATCTTGGCGGTCCGTCAGTAAATATCGTTTTAATCCATCCATTCCCGCCAGTGTTTGTTTGTTAAACAGTTCTGAAGTCGCATCAACAGGATCGTTTTTAATTCGAGTCCGAAAAACACCCAAAGCATCGTAATTCTCAAATGCGATCCCCCAAGGATCGATTCTGGAGTGACATGATATACATGCCGGTTTATTCCGATGATCGGCGATGCGTTCTTTCAATGTCATCTTCAAAATGTCTGGATCAGTCAGGTCGACTTCGGGAACATTGGGTGGCGGTGGAGGCGGTGGATCATGCAGAATACGTTCCAGCATCCAGACGCCACGTTTGAGGGGATGTGAATCCTGACCGTCTGAGTTCATCGCTAGGATCGCTCCGCCCGTCAAAAGTCCCCCACGATTCATTTGAGGTTCGATCGGCACTTTGCGGAAGTACGGTCCACGTACGTCGGGAATTCGATAATGCGCCGCTAGTCGTTCATTGACCACGGCATAATTTGAATGGATGAAGTCCATGACACTGTGGTTGTGATCCAGAACCGTCTTAAAAAAAGCAATGGGTTCTTGCTGCATCGACTCTCGCAATGAATTGTCAGCGACATGAGTTACGCTGTCTAAGCCGTCTAGGCCAAGCCATTGATATACGAAGTGTCGGGATAAGCGATATGAACGGCGGTCGGACAGCATGCGTTTGATTTGTGAATCCAAGACTTCGGGGTCTCTTAGTGTGCCTTGCTCTGCGAGTCCTAGGAGTTCGTCGTCAGGAATACTGGACCACAGGAATATTGAGAGACGGTTAGCGAATTCAAGATCGCTTATTTCGGACGGGCCTTTAGCGATATTCGCTCCCCGTTGAGTCAGGTAGAGAAATTCCGGAGTGGCGAGCGCCGTCGCAAGCACTTCGACCATGGCATCTTCGAATGTCGAGAATGAGGATCGGTATTGCGAGAACAGCGCCATAAACTGATTCAATTCCTTTGTGTTGACTGGACGGCGCCAGATTCGCCTCAGGAATCGAGTCAGCACTTCGCGGCCATATATATCTTCGTCACCGCGGTTATCGCTCTCAATGAAAATGGCGGTATGTGTCTGCGGTGGCCAATGTTCGTAGAAAGGAGCACTGATTTCGATGTAGTCGATCAGAACCTGAAGAGGTTCTTCGCGGTTGTGTGCATTGGATTCATTACGGATATGCAGAAACTCGTCGCGGCGCGGAAATGTTGTGGTCAGTTTTCGGAAAGGGTTACGTTGTATGTCACCAAGTGGAATATCAAAGTGGATGAATTGAGGTTTGTCAGTTGCTGCCGTGACTGGCATGTTGCGTTTACTGATGGCTTGGGAAAAGTTGGCGTTGTTACTTGTATGAGCGCTAAAAATCAGACGCAGGGCGGCGTACTCGTCGGACGCCATGGTTGAACGTCGGGCTCTAATACGAACACGCATGATTCCTTCGTCGGGTAGAAAGCGACCAAGGTCCAGCTTTAATTCATTGGATCGCGGGAGAACCAGCATAACAGGCGATACAGGGGGTGTTTGTCCCGTGACTGCTGCGGGATTGGGCAGCGACTTGCCGCTGGAAAAGGGAATACCCTTGCCAGTGTCTTGATCGAAAAGATGCTGGCGATTTCTGTTCTTATTGTAGTTTTCGTCATCCCTATGAAATGTCTTATCCTTTGTTGCCGCTGTCACCTTATTCATCTCTTCTTGCATTGAGATAATGTAAGTGATAGCTTTCGGACGTTCGCCACTCACGGTAGCTCGCTTTAGAGCTCTAAGGCCAATTTCACGATAGGTCTCGAACTGCATAGCTGACATTTGCAATAGTTCCGAGCTATTCTTGAATCCGTCGTCGGATGCCGTTTCTGGTGGTAGTTTATTTGCGAGGTCATAGGGCAAGCCCAGCAGGTCCTGTAATGCATAGTTGTATTCGTATTTCGTTAGTCGGCGAAAAGACGAATGCTCTTTATTGTTGCGGCGAACGATAGACGCTTTATTCAACTCGGCGCTGAGCCATTCGACAATGTTGCTGCGATCCGCATTCGTTAGTGCAAAATCAGGATCACCCTCGGGCGGCATCTCAGAGTTGCTTAGAGCGTTGTAGATCTCCCGCCATTGTTCAATGTCTAGACCGGAGAGGAGGTCAGGGTTAAGTTCGTCGATGCGAAGTCTGCTCTCAGACCTTTGGGGACCGTGGCAGGCTAGGCAGTTCTTATTCAGAAGCGGTCCCACCGACTTCTGGAAGTGAGCAAGATTCGGCTTTGGAATAGCGTTCGTGGATTTCGCTGCGGTTTCGTTCTCACTTAGAAATCTGGAATTTTCACGGCCCAATTCTCTTGTCGCTTCTAGAGTGATGGGGTCCTCCGGCGCAACTGAATCAGCCGGATCAGCGGCAGCCAGAATCGTGACTGCGCTGCTGACTATCAGCAGGATGGCTACCTTTAGAGTGTTCATAGAATTATCACTCTTCCCCAGCTACGGCGTGCGATTTAAATGGACTGACGAACCGTTTCATTATAGTCGTCCAATATAAACGTTCAAGAAAACAATTGTTTCTAGTACATTGTGGATATTGTTGGAAATCCTCTTGTGGCGGGATATGGACTGGAGAATACCCTTTCGAAAACATTAATAACTAGGATCGTATAGGTACGGCCAGCAAATACTGTATTCAAACTTACCGCGATTGTAATCAAAACTCAACCCCAACGAGCACGACGGAGAATCCTTCGAGTGGTATTGTATTAGCCAAAAAAAAACGTCGCAGGGGATTAAAGATTGCCAACTCTAGTTGACAACGATCGACGGAAGTCCGCCAATTTAAAGAGCACACGGTGACGTATTTACTCAATTCGTTCCGTTAGTTAAAGTGCAAATAGAACATACA
>JAPKDW010000338.1 GCA_028822375.1 Opitutaceae bacterium
GCAATGTGTCGATGAGCTGCTCGTTTAAGCGGGATGAGACAAGGCGTAGGAGCGGTTGCGATAGCTTGTTTCAGAAGAGCTACTCGAGGGACTCGAGTGGAATCTCCAATGATAATTGACGTCATGGGCTTAAGTTGACGCCAATGTGCTCAGCGGGATCAATGGACGTTTGGAAACCAGCATAATTCCAAGCGATGAATTCACATGTCAGGAAAAATATATTTCAAATTAGAAATATACTAACAACGAACCAGCCTACTTGCCAGTTCGCTCAAGCAAGTCCGCTTCGCTGAACACCTCGACGCCTAGCTTCTCGGCTTTCGTAAGTTTCGATCCCGCGGCTTCTCCCGCCAGAAGATAGGTGGTTTTTTTACTAACGCTGCCCGACACCTTGCCGCCTTTGCTCTCGATCAGAGCCTTCGCTTCATCGCGCTTCATCGTCGGCAAAGTTCCTGTAATGACGAACGTCATACCATCGAAAATCGCTTCTGCACCACTCGGTACCTCTGGAGCGACTGGATCCATCCCTAGCTCATAGAGCTTATCTAGGTTGTTCGCATTTTTTGGATTCTCGAAAAAGACCACAATCCCCTGAGCTGTCTTCTCCCCGATCCCATCAATTTCGATAAGGCGCTCCAAGTCCGCGCTTCGCAAGTCCTCCAAGCCACCGAAAGCTTTCGCCAAATCCTTCGCCCCCGATGCGCCGACTTGAGGAATCCCAAGCCCATGAAGCAAACGCCAGAGATCGCTTCGCTTACTTCGATCAATTGCATCAATCAAATTACGCGCAGACTTCTCGGCAAATTTCTCAAGTTCCAATAATTGCTCAAAGGTCAAACGATACACGTCCGACAATGTGGATACCAAGGAACGCTCTACCAATTGGTCCACCACAGCTTCACCCAAACCTTCAATGTCCATGCATTGACGAGACGCAAAATGCTCCAAGCGACCACGTACCTGCGCCGGACACTCCGGATTCACACACCGCAGCGCTACTTCGCCTTCCAATTTTTGAGTTGGAGCCTCGCACGACGGACAAGCCGAAGGGAAAACAAATGGAACGCTATTTTCAGGACGCTTCTCAATCAACACACGCACAACTGCAGGAATAATCTCCCCAGCCTTCTCGACGATTACGGAATCGCCAACACGCACATCCTTCCGCTCCATTTCCTCTTGATTGTGAAGGGTGGCTCGAGAAACCGTTGTCCCCGCAAGCTTCGTCGGCTTCAATTCAGCGACCGGCGTCAGCACTCCAGTACGACCGACTTGAATCGTAATGTTCTCGAGGATCGTCTCCGATTGTTCCGCCGCAAACTTGAACGCTATCGCCCAACGCGGCGCTTTCGAAGTAGCTCCGAGCAAATCTTGATGTTCTAATGAATCGGTTTTGATAACGGCCCCATCAGTTGGATACGGCAATGCCTCGCGAATAGAATCAAGCTCCTCAATCCCCGCCCACGCTTCATCGGCTCCCGAAATCTTCCAAAAACGCTCCCCAACTGGAAACCCCCATTCCGCAAGTCTCGCGTGGAATTCGGATTGCGCGGCGACAACCTGCGGCACGCAAAAACCGAGCCCATAAAAAATCACATTCAAACGCCGTTTCGCCACCTCACCGCGATCAAGCATCTTTACCGTGCCCGCCGCCAAATTTCTCGGATTGGCGAATTCTTCCAAACCCGCCGCATTGCGCTCCGCGTTTATGCGATCGAACTCGTCGTTACGCATATAAATCTCGCCGCGGATTTCTATCGTCTCCGGAAGGTTCTCTCCTTTCAACTCGCGAGGCAGTTCTTCTATGAACAATACATTCGCCGTAATATCGTCTCCTTCAGTTCCATTGCCGCGAGTGACCGCTCGAACAAGCTTCCCCTTTTCATAAGTCACGCTCACCGCCACTCCATCGATCTTCGGCTCAACAACAAAGGCAATCCCTTCCAACTCTAAGCCCTTTTCCACCCGTTCGACAAATGCGAAAAATTCATCTTTCGAATACGTATTGTCCAAACTCTTCATCGGCAACCGATGCTGATACGATTCGAACCCATCACGAGTATCGTCCCCAACGCGATTTGTAGGCGAATCGGCCGAAGACAATTCAGGATACTGTTTTTCTAAGCCCTCTAGCTCACGCTTAAGCGCATCGTACTCCGAATCCGAAATCTCAGGCTGAGTTTCCCGGTAATAAAGCTCGTCAGAACGAGCGATTTCCGCACGCAAGCTCTCAATTCGTTTTTCGTCCGCAGTCTTTGCCATTCTCACCCATTCAAACAAACCGAGTCCCAGACGCAAGATCGGGAAACCCAAAAAAACCTTCAATGAAATGAAGAAGAAGACCTAATCTCAATCCGTCAAACGACCTCGAACTAAATCTCCAAATCGCGATTCCAGGACTCTCCGATACAATGTCCAGAATCGATAAACGGCAATCGCCGTAAAAGCGCCCGAAGCATCGGCTAGCCAATCGAGCGCATCGGAAGATCTATTCGGGTTATGAGACTGTATCCATTCGTCAATCACTCCGTAAGCCAAAACAAAAGCCAATGCAGCAAGCCAACGGGTACGCGACCAAGGCATCCTAGGAATACACCGATAACAAAGCGTTCCCATCAATCCAAAAACGAAAAAGTGAGCGATCTTATCGAAATAGGGAATATCTGGCCCCTTCGGCCAGCCTTGCTGGTAAGACGATGTCCAAGCCAACACCAGGACCAAGGCGATCACTGGCCACAATTTCCTGACTGAAAATGTTGAGTCGGTACTCATTCAAAAAGAGTGATTCGAATTTCCCTCCATCCTCGAATCGCATCGAGGATGAAAAATGGTCGGGCTACCGAGGTTCGAACTCGGGACCTCTTGTCCCCCAGACAAGCGCGCTACCAGGCTGCGCCATAGCCCGACTAAAAAGGAAAGGACGTGAAAAATGGGGAGCCGTTTCTCAGAACTCAAACGCTTTTTTCTGATTTGGGGAATTATTCTACCCCATCAGCCTAATTTAGGATTTTGGCTTGCTTCCCAACTTTACGACAGGCATACCCCTTTCTCCACTTTCAAAAGGATGCCCAGGTGGCGGAATTGGTAGACGCGGCGGATTCAAAATCCGCTTTCTTCGGAAGTGGGGGTTCGAGTCCCCCCCTGGGTACCAAAAAAAGACCGCTTCATGCGGTCTTTTTTTGTGCTCAGAGGGAGGGACGAGTTCCGAGCGCCAGCGACAAGACCGGGCTCGAAGAGAACCGGAACACACACCGGGGTTCGACGAAGCGACTTAAGGAGCGGAGATGGGGTAATGCGCAGCATTAGTCCGAAGGACTTTGAGCGTTCTAGCTCAAACCCAATCCCCCCCTGGGTACCAAAAAAGAAGACCGCTTCATGCGGTCTTTTTTTGGCCTCATACACCGACTATCGATCGCGTGAGAAACGAGTCAGAACTTTCTTCAAAAAAGCATACCCAATTTTGAACGCTTCACTCCCTAATTCGTCTGTCTTAAGTAGAACATTTGGGTTTGTTCATATTCATATCTGGTTTGTAGTTTGATAAGTTAAAAGGGTCTCGCTTAGCGGGGCCCTTTTTGCGTCCAAGTGCTTAGCATTTTTAGACGTGCGATTCAGAAAGTCCAATGAATGGTTTTATCTATCTGCATACCTCAATGTAGGAGCGGTCCAGCCAAGCGTGGACCGCTCCTACATTGATTCTCTAAAAAAATACAAATAACTGATAAAGAGAAACTTACTGCATCCATCTGTTTCTCTGAGAACTTTTCTCCAAAAACTGCGCATTTCTTTTGAACGTTTCCGCCCCAAACGCGCCGTATCCCATTACGGGAAACAAAGGGGTTTGTTCATTTTCGTATCTAGTTTGTAGTTTGATAAGTTTAAAAGGGTATCGCCTAGCGATGCCCTTTTTTG
>JAPKDW010000339.1 GCA_028822375.1 Opitutaceae bacterium
TCGAGGGACTCGAGTGGAACCTCCAATGATAATTGACGTCATGGGCTTAAGTTGAAGCGTATGGGCGGAGCGGGACGCTCTCGCCCTACCAAATTAAGCTTACAGGGAGGCTTATTTCTCGTCGAATTTGGTAGCGAAAAGCTGTTCCAATTCGTCGAGAGCGTTTTCGGCGTCGTTTCCGCAGGCGATTGCCCTGATGGTAGAGCCTTTACCAGCCGCGAGCATCATCAGACCCATGATGGATTTGCCATTCACTTGCTCGTCGTCTTTTTCGAAGAACATCTCGCTTTCGTACTTGTTAGCAGCGCGAACGATCATGGCTGCAGGACGGGCGTGAATTCCCATTTGGTTTTGCACCAAGAGATTCCGTTCGACTGATTGACCTTCGGCGGGTAGGTTTGCTGAGTCCATTGGGGCTTAAAATAGTGTTATTACTCTTAAAACAAGAGAGAATTCAAGAATTTGCGAGTTCACAAATGAGGCAGAAAGGCTTTTATGCCTAAATATGCTAGCGATTATTGCTCCGGCGCGTCTCGCGTCCACTCGATTTCCTGAAAAGCTGCTTCATCCTATCCAGGGTAAACCTCTGGTTTTATGGGTGGCTGAACGCCTGGAGGCGGAAGTTCCGGATATCGCCCGATATTTCGCAGTCGACGATTTGAAAATCGAGCGCGTATTACGGGATGCGGGGTTCAATGCGATCATGACGCGAGCGAATCACCGTTGCGGTACGGATAGATTGGCGGAAGCCAATGAGACGATTGGAGCGGATGCGATCATCAATGTCCAGGCGGACGAACCTTTGGTCGCTGGAGGACAAATTCGGGCATTGGAAGCGTTGCTCAAGGAAGGCGCTTCGATGGCGACATTGGCGACTTCATTCACGACGCGTTCCGACTTTCTTGATCCGAATCAGGTGAAAGTGGTGATTTCGCAGGAAGGACAAGCTCTCTATTTCTCAAGAGCTCCGATTCCTTACAATAGAGACGATTTCGAAAACTTCGACGATGCTTGGGTGACCGAGGCCCCAGCGTATCGCCATTTAGGTTTGTACGCTTATCAGGCGGATTTTCTGAATACCTATTGCGCTTTGCCGGAAGGAAAGCTCGAAGCGATCGAAAAACTGGAGCAACTGCGCGTGCTGGAAAACGGTTATTCGATTCAGGTTGGCCTGACGGATGAGCCGTCGATCGGGATCGATACGGCTGAAGATGTGGATGCGTTTGAGGCCTATCTGGATAAGAAAGGCTAAACAGAGCTCTACCTACGCAGTGTGGTCCACGCTGAGCGGGACCGACCTTACTTATTGGATTACACTTACGAATCTACGCTGTCGCCGTTTGATTGGCGGCGACGAGATCGTAGAATTTGTCGAAGTTCGGGTTGGCATCGCTTGGGCCAGGTCCGGCTTCTGGGTGGTACTGGACCGAGAAGACAGGTTTGTCCTTTAGTCTGATACCCGCGATCGTCTTGTCGTTGAGATTGATTTCAGTGACTACTGCGCCGGCTTCTTCGAGGCCTTCCTCGGAGGTTGCAAATCCGTGATTGTGAGCGGTGATAGCAACCCAGTCAGTTTCTAGATTCTTGATGGGTTGGTTGCCGCCGCGATGGCCAAACTTGAGTTTGTAAGTTTTGGCGCCAATGGCGTGCGTGATGATTTGGTGACCGAGGCAAATGCCGAAGGTCGGAAATTCTTGGATGAGTTCACGTACGGTTGCGTGCGCGTAGGTCACAGCTTCCGGGTCGCCTGGTCCATTGGAAAGGAAGATACCTTCTGGCTGGATAGCTTTGATTTCCTCGACGGATGCGGTCGCTGGAAAGACGTGTATTTCGAAACCGTGGAAGGCGAGTTCGCGGAAAATCGATTGTTTCGCTCCGAAATCGAGTGCTGCAATGCGGAATTTCGGCTTGTTTTCGGATGGGTGGCGAATCTTGGATCCAACTGGATTGTAGGGCCAATTTTCGCTTTCGTTCACTTTGTAGACGTATGGAGCTGAACAGGTAACGTCTTTGACGTAGTCAGCGCCGACGATGCCTTCCCATTCTTGGGCGCGTTTGACTGCTTCTTCGTCGGAAATTTCTTCGGTGCTTAGGCAGGCCTTCATCGAGCCGTGAATACGTAGTTTTTTCGTAAGAGCGCGAGTATCGATGCGTTCTAGTCCGGGAATGCCATTTTCTTCAAGGTAGGATGGAAGATCCTGTTGGCTACGCCAGTTGCTTGCGATCGGGCTGAGCTCGCGAACAACGAATCCCTGTACCATTGGGCGTAGCGCTTCGTTGTCCTCGTCTGTGATTCCGTAGTTTCCGATCATGGGAGCAGTCATCGCAACGATCTGCCCAAAGTAGGATGGATCGGTCAGAATCTCCTGATAACCGGTCATGCTGGTATTGAAGACGGCTTCGCCTACTACGGTTTTTGCGCTACCGAATGAGATACCGCGAAAAACGGTTCCATCTTCGAGTGCTAATACGCCTGATCGTGAGTCGCTCATTTAGATTTTCAGAAAAGGTTGTTTACTGATATGCGCCAATCCCTTTTTCTTCCTAATTCAAAAAAAAGGGGAAGTGATTGATGCGCACGCAGACGAAATGGCTGCTTGTTCGTCTTTTCTCTAAGATAATTAAGCAACGCTCTATGCCATACATCGAAGATAGAACTCAGTGGTACGAAGGTCAGGGTCTGTGGAAAGACGTCCCGGAGGATCAATGGAACGATTGGACCTGGCAACTCCGCAATCGAATCACTTCGCTCGAACAACTTGAGGCTTGGATGGAGCTAACCGAAGAGGAGCGAGAGGGCTGCCGCCATGCGAATGAGAAGCTGGCGATGGCTATCACGCCGTATTTTTTCAATTTGATCGATCGCGACGACCCGAATTGCCCGATTCGCAAGCAGGTTATTCCAAGAGCGGGCGAAATGGAGGTTTCCGCCGAGGAGATGCTCGATCCCGTGGGCGAAGATTCTCATTCGCCAGTGCCAGGTTTGGTGCACCGCTATCCGGATCGCGTTCTATTTCTGGTGACGGATCGTTGCGCAGCGTATTGTCGCTACTGTACGCGAAGCCGTTTGGTGAGCAATGCCCAGGATTACAATTTTCACCCGGAGTTCGAGCAAGGGCTCAAATATATCGAAACTCACCCGGAAGTACGCGATGTCCTTTTGAGTGGTGGCGATCCGCTTCTGTTGTCGGACAACAAACTCGACTACTTGCTTGGGCGACTGAATAAGATTCCACACGTGGAATTCATTCGAATTGGTTCACGCATTCCAGTGTTTATGCCGCAGCGCATCACGGAAGGACTTTGCGAGGTGCTTAAGAAGTATGGTCCGATATGGATGAGCATTCATGTGAATCATCCAAGGGAATGCACGGCGGAGTTAAAAGCAGCCTGCGATCGCTTGTCTTTTGCGGGAACGCCGCTCGGCAATCAGTCGGTCTTGCTCAAGGATGTGAACGATGACGTGGATGTCATGAAAGCTTTGTTGCACCGTTTGCTTCGGATGCGTGTGCGTCCGTACTACATTTACCAATGCGATTTGATTACCGGTAGCGCTCACTTGCGGGCGAGCGTCTGCAAGGGATTGGAGATCATGAAACAACTGCGCGGGCACACAACTGGCTACGCGGTGCCGCAGTACGTAATCGATGCTCCAGGTGGGGGAGGCAAGGTGCCGATCAATCCACAGTACATTACGAAGATTGACGACGACGCGATTCACTTTCGGAACTTCGAGGGAAAACTCTTTCGTTACCCGCTCAAGAGTTTCAAAGTCGATGATGATTGCCGCTGCGAAGAAGCGGAAATCGAGGTTTTGATCGAATAAAGCACTCTTGGGCAGGGCCCGAGGTATTCAAAAGGTAGCGGCCGTTTTTCCCGCTCAGGGCATAACGTAAAGACTTCGTA
>JAPKDW010000061.1 GCA_028822375.1 Opitutaceae bacterium
GCGCTGAGCGGGAAGGTCGGTCGCTACCAAAATCAGTAACGAAGTACGTTTCGAGGTATTTACCCGGAGGGAATTAAAGCGACGCTACAAACAAAGCCATAACGGCACTGCGTTTCCCAAACCACAACGAATGCAACCACCCCTTATTTCATTGCGGCGAATCGAATAAAAAGACATCTTTATCGTATGCCCCCAATGGATGCGTTTTGGCTTTCAAAACACGCGGACCTGAAGCTCACCGCAACCCCCGTTCTCTATCACTGCGAACCCATTTGGAGCTGGAAGGCCAACTCCCTCACCGACTTCGCTATTTGGGGTATTCTCGAAGGGTCAGGCAAACTAAGCCAGAATGACGAACGCCACATGCTAAAACCTGGATACTGCTTCCTTTTTTCACCTCAAGACCGAATCGAAGCCGAGCAAGACCCACTAGACCCGCTTTCTCTTTTCGTCGCTCGTTTTGAAATTCTGGATACAGATGGAGAGTCAATCCTCAACCATCAACTCGAACTTCAACGCAACCCAATCCAGACCAGCAATCCCGCTAGTCTCGAAGCGATCGCCAATCTAGCGCTCGCCTGGGATCCGGAAAACGAAATTGAACGCCACATCCAATATCACGCTCTCCGCATACTTCTGCTCGTCATAGCTGATGCCGCGCATCCAACCTTCGACGATCGCATTGCCAAAGCCTCGACTCTGATCGACTCCGACCTTGGCCGCAAATGGACGCTCGAGGAACTCGGTGAATCTTCCGGACTATCCCCTTCTCAGTTTAGTCGACTTTTTTCCAAGCAATTCGGCGAACCACCCATTCGAAACCTCATCAATCGACGCATGAAGGAAGCCAAACGTCTCGTTCTCGAAACGAGTCTATCTCTCCAAGAGATCAGCGCTAAACTTGGGTACGAAAATCAGAGCTTCTTCGAACGGCAATTCTTGAAACGCGTCGGATTCGACCCGGAAACCCTCCGCCGAAGCCGAGCCATCTAACGCGTGTTTCACCTGCGTATTTGACAGCCCCCGCTGACGTGACTATAGCCACCGAACAATGCAGAAAAATGCCGTATTGCTCGTCAATCTTGGATCTCCCGACTCGACTTCCACTAAGGATGTCCGTCGCTATCTAAGGGAATTCCTATCAGACGATCGCGTATTGGACACTCCCAAAGCGATCCAGCAATTCGTCTTGAACTGCTTCATTCTACCGACTCGCCCAAAGCGCTCGGGCGAAGCCTACAAGAAGGTATGGACAGACGAAGGCTCCCCCTTGATTGTCACGAGCAAGCATATTCAAAGCCTGCTTCAAGAGCGAATCGACGACCACGTCGAACTAGCGATGCGCTATGGCGAACCGTCGATTCCAAACGCGATCGCCAATCTCAAGGCCAAGGGCATCACCAATATTCTGCTCATTCCGCTCTATCCGCACTACGCCATGTCCAGCTACGAAACCGTAGTCGTACGCGTCATGGAAGAAGTCGCCGAGCAGATGCCGGAAACGAAAGTTGAAACCCTTCAGCCATTCTACAAAGAGTCCGACTACATCGAAGCGCTCTATCAATCGGCAAAGCCTTATTTGGAAACTGGATACGATCACCTTCTCTTTTCCTATCACGGTATTCCAGTAAGGCACCTCACCAAAGCCGATTCGTCCAATGCGCACTGCCAAGTGGTCAAAGACTGTTGCACCACTTGCAGCCCCGCCCATAACACCTGCTACAAAGCTCAGGTAATCGCAACCACGACGGCCTTCGTCAAACGAGCCGGAATCTCCGAAGACCAATACTCAATCTCCTTCCAATCCCGTCTTGGGCGAGAACCCTGGATCGAACCGTTCACGGACCACGTCCTCCCAGATCTAGCGAAAAACGGAACCAAACGACTCCTCGTCATGATGCCCGCCTTCGTCTCCGACTGCCTTGAAACACTCGAAGAGATAGCCATGGAAGGCAAAGAAATGTTCCTCGAAGCTGGAGGCGAATCGTTCGTAGCGATCCCCTGCATGAACGAACACCCTGCCTGGATCGACTTCCTGGCGAAACGATCCCGAGGGTAAACGCAGAGACTGTTTAGTAAGTCAGTGTAGGAGCGGGTTTATCCCGCGATTTTTCATTATTATACTATAGAAACGCATTATCGCGGGGTAAACCCGCTCCTACAATTAGGCAGCCGAGAATTCCTCCACTCATTTAACAGTCTCTCACACAAAAGGTAGGGCGGCATCGCCGAGGCCGCAGCCACATAGCCTGTCCACGCCTACGAAGGCACAATAATCTGCAAAGATTTCGGCCGCGCCCGAATATCGATCTCCCCTTCGCATTCGAGAATTTCTCCATCAACATGAAAAGGTCCCGGTTTGCTCAGCTTGACCGTAAAAGCTTCCGAACATAGCGCGTGCACTTTGGCGCTCTGGTAAACCGTCTTCGAGAAAACCCTTCTAAGCAAATTCAAGCCGGCGAACAAACCGAATGGCTCTACCGCGACCATATTGAGCTTCCCGTCTTCCAAGGAAGCATCCGGCGCAATGAACGCATCGTTTCCATATTGCGAAGAATTGGCCACGACGATCAGGTCGACCTCTAACGCCAAACGGTTACCATCAGATTCTACAACGTAGTGAGAAGACCGGTAGAAAGCGAAAGTCTTCAGCCCCAATACGATGTAAGCCGCAAATCCTCGCCAACGTGATCGATTGAACCGCATACCGATCTCAGCATCCAGTCCGATTCCCATTACATTGAAAAACGGGTGCCCATTGGCTAATCCCGTATCCATGCGTAACACTGATTCGCTCGTCGCATTTTCCAAAGCCTCTTCGAAACTCAATGGAATTCCTAAGTGTCGAGCGAGACCATTGCCCGATCCCATCGGAACCAAACCGAAAAGAATCTCCGTCCCGACCAAAACCCGAGCCACTTCATTCATCGTCCCGTCTCCGCCAACGCAAATCACCCGAGCCGCGCCTTCTTTAACGCATTGCATCGCCAATTCCGTAGCGTGACCGGCCCTCTCCGTTAGAATCGACCGAGCCTTCAATCCCTTGCTTTGGATAAACGCGTCAATCCTCTGCTTTCGAACCGGGCCCTTGCCGCTTTTTCCCGACAGGGGGTTAATGATGAAAACCATCTCGTCCCTCATCCTCGATCTCCTCCCATCGTCAGTGCAAACATCGTTCTCCCAAACTCAACTTAGCAAAGATGACACTCCCAACATCAAATGCAAACCAACGGTGAAGTAATCAAACAGGTAGGGCAACGACGTCCCGGCGTGCCGCACAGGACTATCATAAAACACAGCACAATCCGCTGAGTGCATACGCGTCAACTTAAGTCCTAAAGCTGTTTTTATGGCCGCAAAAAGGCGCAAAAAATCCAGTTGAGTGGCCTTCGTTATAACTTCGGCGATAGAAAAATCTTCTTCTGAGCCTTCAAATTAATTGAAAGGTAATCCCGAGTTATAGCGAGGGCTACATAGCATCGGTTTTGCGCCTTTTTGCGGCCAATTTAAATTCGTAATTCCTTAAGTTGACGCCAATGGGGCAAGCCCTCTCCCTATCGGTCGACTGACGCTTCGCACCAGCGAGGTATTCGTGAAGGTAGGGAGGACCGGCCCGGTCCTCTTTGATTCGAAACCAGACGACCGAGCCGGTCGTCCCTACCAAACAAGATCGCCGCAATCGGCGGGGTATTAAATCCGTACCGAATAAAATCTATCGAAGTTGGCTGCCCTTCGGTGGAGAAAGGTAGGGCAGCATCGCCGAGGCTGCAGCAGAACCCTAGTTATTATTTAGGCTCCGCTGCTTTAAAACGTACCCACGCGAAGCCTCTCTAGAGGCCCTACCTAATCCCCCGATCTCAATTAATTGATACCAGGCAATTTCTGAGGCGTCCCTGGAGCATCTGGTCCCAAGACCTCAATCAACTCAATTTCGAAAATCAAAGCCGATGCCGGAGGAATTCCCTGCGTGCCTTCGTCGCCATAACCCAATTCAGAGGGAACGTAGAGCTTAATCTTACCGCCTTCGCCGATCAAGGGCACCCCTTGAGTCCAAGCGGCAATGACCTGATTCAGAACAAACTCTGCCGGCTCGCCGCGATCATAAGAAGAATCGAATTCCGTTCCGTCTAGCAAGGTGCCGCGATAGTGACAGCGAACTCGATCCTTAGACCCCGCACGCTTTTCGCCCCCTTCTTCTAGAATCTGAAAATAGAGACCCGTTCCCAACGATTGATAATCAGGCTGTCCAAATAGCCCATCGAAGTATTCCAATTCCTCCGCCTTATTTATCTTAAGGTGATTCTGCCGCACGGTCTCTTCCCGCTCTACAAAATAAGCCTGCATCGGATCGATCGATTTCGCCAGATCCGTCGGCGACCCATCGCGATTCACGTACGCCTTCATTCCACGTGAAATCGCATCGATCTCGAATTCCGTCACGTCCAAGCCGCCAAGATTAAAACGCTCAGATAAGAGATAACCCCATGTCTCAAGCAATTCCATCGATGTGAATTGCTCTACTTCAGGATGTAAATCAGGCAAAACTGCCTGGGCGGCATCTTGACTCCACAATGCCTGTACCGATGCGCAAAGGGCGACTAAAACTATAAACTTTCTCATAAGATATTCGTTGGCAAAAGATGCGTTTAAAACAAACGCGATCAGACACGTTTTGCGAATTGAAACAACTAGCGAAATACGTTTCTTTGTAAATGACCAAAATCCCAAACCCATTTCAAATGAATCGAGAAACGTTCTGGATAAGCGAAGACGGCATCGTCACCACCGTAAAAGAGAAACCTAAAACGAAACTCCTCGAATTGACTGTTACCTTTCGACTTCGCGATTCGAAGGAAGTTCAATTCGTCGCCGATCATATGGAATCAATCCATTTCAGCGAACGCAGCACCCTCGCTCGCATCGGACTCGAAATAGCGGCCTCTCAACCGCCTCGCCTAAATAGAGACCGTCTGATCCTTCAGTGCGAGGCCTTCCTCTACGATTCCACTTTCCCCTGCGCGACCTATTATCGCGAACTCCTTAAGCCCGGTACAGCAGCAGGCCGACTATTCTACGCCCCGGAAAGCCAGAAACTGACATCCGGCGAAATCTGGCAAGCGCTCGAAACCAATCTTATCAAACTACCCGAAACCACCTCGATCGACCGATTCGGAAGTGTTTTCCTAACTCCCCACAAAGTTCGCTATACCTTATCAGACCGGGTTTCAAAACAAGACCACCTACGCCTTATTCAAGGTTACCACCCTCGCTCGTTTCTCGACAAGGTCCAAAGACGCGAAGACATCGAAGTCGTCGAACTACCCCCACACTCCGGTCTCCTCACCAGTTGTTCCATGTACCTAAAGGATCACTACGTGGTTCTCAATCGAGGCGAAGACAATTTCGGTCTCCACTCTGGAGCAGTCCTACTCGACCCGGGCAAAACCTTCGGATCCAACGTCATCCTGGAAATTTACAACCGGAGCGATCAGCCAGTCATAAATCCGGTCGTCTCGATTGAAGTCTACCATTCGCCGAAATTCGATCAGAAAGAGAAGGAAGCCCTCCGAAAAAAAAGCGCAAAACTCTTCACCAATCTCGGTCGCGTGTATCAGCAACTCGACGACAATCCTAAGGCCAATTTCTCGAAAGTCCGCCCCACAACGAATATCTCGGTTAGCGGCGCCAGCGCACAAAGCGAAAACCAAAGCCTGCTCATCCGAATCGAAGGTAGCATCGCGAAAGAAATCAAACGCATCGGAACCAAAGACCACTTTGGGTTCCGAACGGTAAACCAAGCCATCCGAAAAGGCGATGCATCAGCTGACACGCTGGTGATGGACACTTTTCCCAGTCTGCTCGAGCACATCGAGATCCTCGCTCGTATCCAAAAACTGAAGCTCAAGCGAATCGTCTTTCGAAAAGCGACGCCCATGCAGGACTTCTTCCTTTCGAACGAGGCCCACAGCAGACTCGAGACCTACGAACAACTTGGAATCAAAGTCTACTGGTTCAACGCCCTAATCAACGACATCTACCTGCACGTTTTCAAAAACGAGCACGGATTCTTCATCAAAGAAGAAAACGTAGACCGCTTTCTCGCCTGCACGATCCTCGCATTCTACGGCTCGGCCCTGGAAATGGACGCCGAGGAAGAACGCAATATCACTGCGCTCGTCGATCGCATGACCCAGTTTTTCGGACCCAATGTCGGAATTCTAACCGGCGGTGGCGATGGCGTAATGGGTCTCGCTGCAGACGTCGGTCGAGCTAACAACTGCCTGACCGGCGCCGCTTACCTCGAACTCGAAGCTCAACCCCTCAAAGTAGGCGTAGACTTCTTCAATACCTTCCAAGAAAAAAACCGCCACAACCGACAAAAATGGTTTCAAGTAGCCGACTTCTGCATCTTCAGTATAGGAGGAGCCGGCACGATGGAGGAAATTGGAATCGAACTCTGCAATCTAAAACTCGGCATTCGTCCGCGCGTTCCCTATGTCTTTTTCCACCCCAACTACTTTTCCGATCTCAAAGCGCAACTAGATCGCTTGGCGGCGGAAGGACGCATGCCGGCTTGGATAGAAGACTATCTCCTCTTCTCCGGCGACCCCGAAACCATCATCGATTTCTACCGCAAAACCCTGCGGGTCCTATAAGGCTACTTGCCCCCAATGCGGTTAAGGTACCTAAGGATAACAATACTCCACGGATACCATTTCCAAACGACAGAAGAAATCAGCCCCTTAGGGCGCCCCAATCTCATCTTTTCGTTGCATTCCAGTTTTTCGCGCATTCTAAATCGAAGCGGAATGTCAGACCAATCTCCTCTCACCGCTCTCATCGTCGGCTCAGGCGGACGCGAACACACAATCGCTAAAATCAGCGTCGACAGCCCACTCGTAGGCCGAACGCTCGCCGCCCCCGGAAACCCAGGCATGGGCCAGATCTGCGAATGCCACCCAGTCGCCGCCGACGATATCGACGGACTCCTCGAACTAGCCTCCAACGAAGGCGTTGACTTTGTAATCGTTGGACCGGAAGTCCCACTTTGTCTCGGACTCGTCGATCGCCTAAACGAAAAAGGCATACTCGCCTACGGCCCCAAAGCCGATGGAGCCCGCTTCGAAGGCAGCAAGACTTTCACCAAAGCGCTTTTACTCAAATACAACATTCCAACAGGAGTCGCCGCTCATTTCGATGACGCCCAAGCCGCTATCGAATACCTCGGAACCGCTTCCTACCCGATCGTCGTGAAAGCCGACGGACTCGCAGCCGGAAAAGGCGTAATCATCGCCGAAGACCACCAAACCGCCACCCAAACCGTCACTGACATGATCGACGGCGGCGCCTTTGGCGAGAGCGGCAAAACCGTGCTCATCGAAGAATGCCTCTTCGGCGAAGAAACCTCCATTCACGTAATCGTATCCGGCAAGGACTACGTCATCCTTCCCACTAGCCAAGACCACAAACAGGTCTCCGAAGGCGACACCGGCCCGAACACTGGCGGAATGGGAGCCTATTCCCCAGCCGATTTGATCGACGATGCTATGATGCGCCACATCGAGGAAACGATCGTCAAACCAAGCGTCAATGGCATCGCAGCCGAAGGCATCGATTTCCGAGGCACTCTTTTCATCGGTCTCATGATGACCAAATCAGGACCCAAGGTTCTCGAGTACAACACGCGCTTCGGCGACCCCGAAACCCAAGTTCTCCTAACCCGCCTCGAAACAGACCCTATCGCCATCATGGTCGCAGCAGCCAAAGGCGAGCTGAAGGAGATCGACGTGAAAGTAAAAGATGAATACGCCATGGTCGTAGTACTCGCTTCCGGCGGCTACCCAGGCAACTATCCTAAAGGCGAGCCCATATCTTTTCCAGACACCGTCGGCGAAAACGAATTCATCTTCCACGCCGGCACCACCAGCTCCGATTCTGGAGAGGTCGTAACCAACGGTGGACGTGTTCTCGGGGTCACCGCTCTAGGAGCCAACCTGAACGAAGCCTCCCAAAAAGCCTATGCCCTCTGCGATCGCATTGACTTCAAGTCCAAGTACCTAAGACGCGACATCGGAGCCAAAGAGCTCAACCGTTCCTAAGAACGCGTTTTAGAAAGCTCACCGTAGGGCTGGTCCCGCTCAGCGCATTAGCGTCAACTTAAGACTATGCGGTCAATTGTCATTACAGGTCCACGCGAGTCCCTCGCGTAGCTACGTCGCAACGCGGCTTGGTTCAGTCAAATTTCAGCTAAATTGACGCGTATACGCTCGCCCCATGCCGTGAGATCAATGCGTTTGAAGATTCCGCCAAGTCTTCGCTCATCGATCCCAAAAGACCCTTCCTCTCATAAAAACATCAGTGTAAATCAGAGTCCTCAGTGGAAAAAAACAAAGCCTAATCAAAATCAACCAAGCAGAATAAAATTCAACCACTGAGCACTGATCCGAACAAAACGAAAGTAATCGCACCCGCAGAGGGGGCTTAGCGCTTCACGCCGCGATAGAAAACGCGGCAAATAAAGAAAATCATTGCAGCCTCCACACCGAATTCTCGGTGTAGCTACGTCGGCAAGGCGGCGTAGTTTCTCAACCAAATTTCAACCTAACCTCAGCCCAGCTGAAACAAGAAGAACTCGTACTTCTTAACCTCGGAGAACCGATCCGCGTCCAATAGGACTTTCTGCGAAACTGCCTTTTGGTATTTTTTGCCGAAAAGCCAAACGAGGATTTTCCAAATGAACGGATTTTTTTCGCGGAATCTTTCCGTGAAGATATCCGCGCCAAGCAAAATCTTGTCCGTCCAGTCGTCGGCAATCTCCAATGTCTTGCGAATGTCCGGCGTTACATCCCGACGTTTCACGATTTCAAAACGACTTTCCTCGGCCTTCGCCAAAAACGCATCGTAATCATGCCCGCTCTTCGAAAGTTCTCCCGCATTCTGATCCAGCACGAAATAGTCGCACACCATTAAGTGCCCTCCTGGCTTCAAGGCCTTAGTCGCCACCTCGAAAACCTTATCGATCGGGATATACTGGCAGGACTCGCTCATGATAATGACGTCGTATCCACCTTCCAACTGTGAATCTTCAAATCGCGTGAAATGAAACGGCGCTTCCACCTTCTCTGCAAAGACCTTCTTTTGATTGATATCCGGCGAAAGTCCCTCAACTTCGTAACCACGCCCCTTCAATTGCAAACAAAGCTCGCCCGTTCCGCAGCCCACGTCCAAAATCCGCTTGGCGCCTTCGGGAACGCTCTCGATCAGAAAATCCTCATAACGCTTCTGCGCCGCCTTGAAGGACTCCATTGTCAACTCGTCTTCCGGCAGCCAGATTCCGTAATGCAAGCGTTCCAATCCTAATACATCGCGGTAGAAGCGTAGAGCGCGATCGTTTTTTGCTTTTTCGGCTGTGGGGGCGGTGTTGCTCATAATGGAAAAGACGCGGTAGAACCAAACGGAGAATAGCGACCGCAAACCAACGTTCATCAGAATTCATGTAAAGCGAAAAGCCGCCGCGGCAAAAGAAAAGCGCGACAAGGTGCATTTACCAATATTCCCGCTTGATTTCGCGCCACGGACTTTATCCTATCGAGCCCAATAAATGGCAGAATCGAATTACACTGAATCCAGCATCAAGTCCTTAAGCCCCCAGGAGCACATTCGACTGCGCCCGGGCATGTACATTGGCAAGCTAGGCAATGGAGCTTCCCCCGATGACGGCATATACGTCTTGCTCAAAGAAATCATCGACAACTCAATCGACGAGCATTCGAGCGGACACGGAAAGCGGATCGATATCACGATAGGCGGCGAAGTGGTTTCCATACGTGACTTCGGACGTGGCATCCCGCTCGGAAAAGTCGTCGATTGCGTCTCTAAGATCAACACCGGGGCCAAGTACGACAGCGAGACCTTCCAAAAGAGCGTCGGCCTCAATGGCGTCGGATCCAAGGCGGTCAACGCCCTTTCCAGCTATTTCCTCGCGGAATCCTATCGGGAATCCAAAATGAAGCAGGCTATCTTTTCTAAAGGCGAACTTGAGTCGGAAAGCCGCCAGGGCAAAACTGACGAGAAAAACGGTACCTACGTCGAGTTCACTCCCGATCGCTCGATTTTCAAGGCTTTCGACTACCGATTAGAATACGTCGAAACCATGCTCTGGAATTACGCGTACCTGAATACGGGGCTCACGCTTTCGCTCAACGGCAAAACCTTTCGTTCCGAAAACGGCCTCAAGGATCTCCTGGAAAACAACCTTACCGGCGACATTCTCTACCCCATTATTCACCTCAAAGGCGAAGACATCGAGGTCGCGATGACCCATGGCACGCATTACGGCGAAGAGTATTTCTCATTCGTCAACGGACAGCACACCACCATGGGCGGCACCCACCAAGCCGCATTCCGCGAAGCCATCGTCAAAACCATTCGGGAATTCTTCAAAAAGGACTACGACGCATCGGACATCCGAACGTCCATCGTATCCTCCGTTTCCATACGCGTCCAAGAACCGGTTTTCGAAAGCCAAACCAAGACGAAGTTGGGTTCGCAAAACATGGGGCCCAAAAGCCCGAGTATTCGAAACTTTATCAATACATTCTTAAAGAAGGAGCTCGATCTTCACCTTCACCAATTCCCTGCGACCGCGAAGGCAATCCAACAAAAGATCGTCGCAAGCGAAAAAGAACGCAAAGAGCTTACAGGAATTCGCAAGCTGGCCCGCGAGAAAGCGAAGAAGGTCAATCTGCACAATAAAAAGCTCCGCGATTGCCGGGCTCACTTCAACACGAAGCACAAGCAAGCGAACGACTCCACCCTCTTCATTGTGGAAGGCGACTCGGCTGGTGGCTCGATCACGAAGACCCGCGACGTCAACACGCAAGCCGTCTTCAGCCTCAAAGGAAAACCTCTCAACGCTTTTGGACTCACGAAGAAAATCGTCTACCAAAACGACGAGTTCAATTGCCTGCAAAGCGCTCTCGACATTGAATCGGACCTCGAGTCGCTCCGATACAACAAGGTCATCATTGCAACCGACGCCGACGTCGATGGCATGCACATTCGACTGCTGCTTCTCACCTTTTTCCTGCAATTCTTCCCCGACCTTGTCCGCCAGGGGCACCTCTACATTCTAGAGACACCTCTCTTTCGGGTACGCACAAAGAAGAAAACCATCTACTGCTACACCGAAGCCCAAAAGAATAAAGCTCTCGATAAAATGGGTAAGAGCTCCGAAATCACCCGGTTCAAGGGACTCGGCGAAGCTTCCCCTGACGAATTCGCTACCTTCATCGGTCCAAAGATGAAGCTCGATCACGTCACAATGAAACGGCTACACAACATCGACGGTCTTCTTAGCTTTTACATGGGAAAGAACACTCCCCTCCGACAAGGCTTCATCATCGACAATCTACACGTTGAAAAAGAACTCGCCGAAACCGAATCCTAACACACCGATTTCCAACTCCATACACTAGCGACCGTTCAATACCAAAAAAAAACCGAATTCCGCTCCCGCAACCTTTTCTCCCATAAATGAGTTCCAATAACATCAACGACGAATCCGATCAAGATACGTTCGAATTCAAAGACAAAGACAACCAAGCCGAAACCGAGGTCGAAGCTGAAGTGGAAACCGAAGTCGTAGTCGAAATACCTGCTCACGAAAGCGGCAACGAACGAGCTCCTCTCGCCGCTTCCTATAAGAACTGGTTTCTCGAATACGCTTCCTACGTTATTCTCGATCGAGCCGTTCCCTCGATCGACGATGGTCTAAAACCCGTCCAGCGCCGGATCATGCATTCGCTCAAGGAACTCGATGACGGACGCTACAACAAAGTCGCCAACGTTGTCGGCCACTCCATGCGCTATCACCCGCATGGCGACTCCAGCATCTATTCCGCTATGGTCGGAATGGGTCAGCGTAATCTATTAATCGATACACAAGGGAACTGGGGCAATACGCTGACCGGTGACGGAGCCGCCGCGGCTCGCTACATCGAAGCGCGTCTCTCCCCATTTGCCCGAGAAGTTGTCTTCAATCCCAAAACCACCAACTGGCAATCCTCCTATGACGGACGCAACAGAGAGCCGCTCAACCTCCCTGTAAAATTCCCCTTGCTCCTAGCGGAAGGCTGCGAGGGCATCGCAGTCGGACTAGCCTGTAAATTCCTCCCGCATAATTTCAACGAAATCCTCCATGCTTCAATCGCCTACCTGCGCGATGAACCGTTCGAACTCTATCCCGATTTCGAAACTGGCGGCGTAATGGACGTCTCCAATTACAACGATGGACTCCGAGGTGGTCGTATCCTCGTTCGTTCGATTTTCGAAACACGTAGTAAATACCAGGTCGCCATTACCGAAATCCCTTTCGGAACTACAACGAGCTCGCTCATCGATTCGATCCTGTTGGCTAACACCAAGGGCAAGGTGAAAATCAAAAAAGTCGAAGACAACACCGCTGAAAAAGCGGAAATCCTGGTCACTCTACCCATCGGAGCCGACACGGCCGCCACAATCGATGCGCTCTACGTTTTCTCCGATTGCCAATCGTCCATTTCGCCAAATGCCTGCGTCATAGAAAATGACCAACCGATTTTTATCGGTGTAAGCGAGATCCTGAGACGTTGCACGGACGCCACTCGCGAACTCCTCAAACTCGAGCTCGAAATCAAACTCGGCGAACTGGAGGAAAAATGGCACTTCGATTCGCTCGAACGCATTTTCATCGAAGAACGCATCTATCACCGCATTGAAGAATGTGAAACATGGGAATCCGTGATCGAAGAAATTCACATCGGACTGGACCCTTTCAAAAGCCAACTAAAACGAGACGTCACGGACGACGACGTCGCTCGCTTGACGGAAATTCGCATCAAGCGGATCTCGAAATACAACTCCTTTAAGGCCACCGAGACAATAAAGAACACCGAGAAGGAAATTCGAGCGACCAAACGCGACCTAAAAAACCTAACAGGATTCACGATCGACTACCTGGAAGGGTTAATGGAAAAATTCGGCAAAGGCCGCGAGCGCAAGACGCGTATCGAAAGTTTCGAGACTATCAAAGCCACCGAAGTCGCTCTACCTACAGAAAAGCTCTACGTTAATCGAGAAGACGGCTTTATTGGAACAAACCTCAAGAAAGACGAATTCATCGGCGAGTGCACTCAACTGGATGACATCATCTGCTTCTGCAGCGATGGTACATTCCGCGTATCTCGAGTCGCCGACAAGGTTTACATGGGACAGGACATCCTCCACGTTGCGGTTTGGAAAAAAGGCGACGAGGAAACAATCTACGATTTGGTTTATCGCGATGGAGCCCGCGGTGACTCATTCGTCAAACGCTTCATGATTAGCGGCGTTACGCGTGACAAAATTTACAATCTCACAAAGGGAAACAAGAGCTCGAAAGTACACTATTTCCGAGCCAATCCCGATGGCTCGACACGTCCTATCATCGTGCGCCTAACGCCTACTTGCAGTGCCCGTATCAAAGAGTTCGAATTCGACCTCGGCGAACTGACAGTCAAGGGTCGCGGCTCGAATGGAAATCGTATTACAAAACACGCTATCAAAGTTGTTCGAGCGCTCTTTGATACGGAAATGAAGCGTCGCTAAACGCCGAACACGGGCATGTGTTTAAGAGACTGCGAAATAGTCGAAGATTATTCCGCTGCCTAAATTGTAGGAGCGGGTTTATCCCGCGATTTTTCATTTTTATGGTACAGTCACGTATTATCGCGGGGTAAACCCGCTCCTACATTAGGCCTCCAAGGATTCACCCCCCTATCCGTGAATCCAATCAGGCCACGAGAGTCGTATTATATTGCGACACTCAATGCATAAGGTTGGTTGCAAATCGATACCTTTCCGGCAAATATTTCCGGGAGGGGGCTGGGTAATCACTGAAACGCGTCAAGGCAGTTTAACTACAAACTGTTTTTTAGCATTTTTGCGAGAACTTCACGTATCTTTGACTGTCCCAGAATTAACGATTCGCGCGATTTGGTCGATAAATAGACAACCACAAACGCAACGACTAATCATTAACGAGAGTACGATATCATGATGACGATAGAGACACAGCTAACGATCGGAGACCTTGAAACCTACATCAAGGCGCAATTGGAAGATCCTAGTTATTCCAGCGTCGAGATCGACCCGATCCTCGACATTATCATCCACTCTAAACGCCGACTTGGCAATGGGGACTACATGCCTCGAGTCGTATCGGAAGCGATGGCAAGTCTTGACGAATACCTCTTCGACCAGGTCGAGCTCGAGACCTGCGCTATCTAACGATCTCGCAATCGTCATAGAGAGATAACTACACTATCACCAGTTCAATTCGGTCTGATGTTCGTCGAGCCAACGCTCGTGCTCCTTGTAGCGTCTGCAAGCGCGTTCGACTAATCCCCAAAAGGCGGGTGAGTGATTCATTTCCTTCAAATGCATCAACTCGTGAATGACGATATATTCCGCCGTTTCGGGTGGAGCCAAAACGATTCGCCAATTTAAGGAAATCGCTCCCGTACCTGAACACGAACCCCATCGAGTCTTCTGATCCCGAATACTCACTCGCTTGAAAGATAGATCGAAGCGAGTCGCCAATTCATTCGCCAACACAGGCAATTCCTTTTGAGCCAACCCTCTAAGATGCTCCGCCAACGGACGCGATAGGTTCATCGCAGCATCGGCTATAAAAAATTGCTGATCCGAAAACCTCAAAACAGGGCGTCCCCAGTCGGTCGATACCGTTAATTCCACCCGTTCGCCGCGAAACCAAAAACGATCGCCTGCATGCAATCCCTTTTCACTGAGCGTCTCCCGTGATTTAATTTGCTGCCCACGAAGCCATTCTCCGTGCTTTTGGGCAAAAGCCAAAGCTTCGCGCTGCGTCCCTCCGCGCGGAATCGTCACGACGATTTCGCCATTCGAATCCACTTTCGCAATGTAGCGACGAGCATTGGATCGACGCCGAAAAGAGATTTCGTCCTTCCCCAAAATCGCTTCTTTTCGCCCCGAACTCACTATCTCACCCATTCCTTATCGATTTTGAAGTTTCTAAGCTCGACACGAACGACGCAAGTCATAGCTCGTATTTATAGACATATGAAAATAATTCCATCACTCGCCCTCTTATCCATCGCTCTCTTGTTTCTCGCCGGTTGCTCCAAGCCCGCAGAAGCGCCTAAACAAGACGATTCCAAAATGGACTCTCGAGTCGGAGCTCTCGAAGAGACCGTCGATCTAATCATCAAAGATCCCGAGCTCGCTCGCATTCACAATGAATTCCCAGAAGCCCAAAGCACCGACTCCGGCCTTCACTATATCGTCACCAAAGAAGGCAGCGGCGATGCGACTCCTAACAAAGGCGACTCCGTTACAGCTCACTACAAGGGCACTCTCCTAAACGGCGCGAAATTCGATAGCTCTTACGACCGAGGCGACCCTTTCAATTTCCAAGTTGGACTGGGCAACGTAATCAAAGGATGGGATGAAGCTTTCCTCGCCATGAAAAAGGGTGAAAAGCGTAAGCTAATCATCCCTTCCAAACTTGGTTACGGCTCACGTGGCGCAGGTGGATCGATTCCACCTAACGCTACGCTCATCTTCGAAGTTGAACTGCTCGACTTCTAGTAAAGTCCATTCGTAGGGCCGGCGCTCGCGCCGCGCCGCGTAGGTGAAAGGGAAAAAAGCAATCCGGGGGCCTGAGCTTATCTTGTTTCATCCCGCTAAAACCAGCCCGCTGGATACATTGCTACGCCGAGTCAAGAGCCCTTGACCAGCCGGTCAACGGTCGCTCTGCGCCAGCGAGGTATTTTGAGAGATTGAGAATACGAGTCGGGACGCCTCGTACCACCCTAGCTAAAAAAGCATTGAAGGTGGTGCAAGGCCTCCGGACTTGCTTTAAAAGCCGAAGTAACGCCCTTCGCCCACAAGGGGCTACGCCCCTCAAGAGCTTCGAGGTATTAGACCCAAAGAGAGTAAATCGGCCGCTGCTTACGCGGCATGGCGCAAGCGACCAGCCCTACGTAAAACCGCAGACAGAATTATTTACAATTCCTAGTGGCAACCGCAACCGCCACCGCCGCCGCCACCGCTATCGCCACCACCACAGCAGCCGCTTTCGTCTGATTGGTGAACATGGCCATGCGACAATTCTTCTTCGGTCGCTTCACGTTTTTCGACAACCTTAACATCGAAAATCAAATCAACGCCTGCCAAAGGATGATTCGCGTCTAGCTTCACGTCGTCGCCATCGACTTCGACAACCTTTACGATGGGAGCATGCTGATCGCCACCTGCTTGAAAGAAGTCGCCCACTTTCACTTCATCAGCCGGAAGAAGCGATTTGGAAACCGTGTTGACCTGCGACTCATCGCGAAAGCCGTATCCCTTTTCAGGACGAACGATAACCTCGCCGCTATCGCCTGCGGTCATTGTCGCCAGACTCTCTTCGAGTCCTTCGATAATTGCTCCCGAACCTTCGAGGAATGCCATAGGGCGATCCGTAGTACGGTCCAAAATCTCTCCCGCTTTGTTCTTCAGCGTGTAGTGAAATCCGATAACATTGTATGCCATAAAACGCTTTATCGAGCCCATCCGCTCAAAATGCAATCCTCATTTCCCCGGCGGCTTCGCCTCACTCTCGATCGTAATCTCGAATTCGTTCGATGCTTCGACGCCATTTTTTGAGAGCCGCTTCGCGTTGCTCGACATTCGTCTTGGACTCAAACCGCCGACTCTCTTTCCACAACGCCGCCAGCGACTCTTGCGATTCCCAATAACCAACTGCCAAACCAGCCATAAACGCCGCCCCTAAAGCCGTCGTTTCAGCGAGCTGCGAGCAACGAATCGTCACTCCCAAAAGATCCGCCTGAATTTGCATGAGGATATCGTTAGCCGAAGCGCCTCCATCCGCCTGGAGCGATTCAAGTTCTCGTCCGGAATCTTGCTCCATCACTTGCGCAACATCCGCCACTTGAAATGCGATTCCCTCCAAAGCCGCTCGAGCGATGTGAGCCCGCGAGCTGCCTCGAGTCAGCCCCATTATCGCTCCACGAGCATAAGGATCCCAATACGGCGCCCCTAGACCGGAAAATGCCGGTACGATCGTCACACCACCAGAATCCTCAACCTGCCCCGCCAATTCCTCTATTTCCGCAGCCGATTCGATCATTTTCAATTCATCCCGAAACCACTGGACCAAAGCTCCACCGATGAATACAGAGCCCTCCAACGCGTATTCCGTTTTCCCGCCAATTCGCCAAGCAACCGTCGACAGCAATTTATTCTTCGAAACAGCCGGTTCCTCTCCGACATTCATCAAAATAAAACATCCCGTCCCATACGTGTTCTTAACCATTCCCGGCTCGAAACAAGCTTGGCCGAAAAGCGCCGCTTGCTGATCGCCCACGATACCGGCGATCAAAATCGGAACCTCAGTCACCTTCGCAGAGGTTTCCGCTAATTGACCGCTCGAGTCGACGATCTCCGGCAAGATCGATCGCGGAATGTCAAACAGCTCGAGCAAGGCATCGTCCCACTCACAGGTTCGGAGATCCATAAGCAAAGTACGACAGGCATTCGATACGTCCGTGATGTGAGCCTGCCCACCAGACAAATTCCAAATCAACCAAGTATCCATTGTTCCCGCAGCCAGCTTACCTTCGGCAGCCAAAGCTCGTAGCTCAGGACGCTCGTCGAGCATCCATTTAATTTTCGTCGCCGAAAAATATGGATCCAACAACAAACCCGTTTTCTCCTGTATCCAGGATTCCTTACCTTCGGCCTTGAGCGAATCGCAGAGTTCAGCCGTACGGCGATCTTGCCACACAATTGCGTTCGCCACTGGCTTGCCGGTCTCGCGATTCCAAAGAACCACCGTCTCGCGTTGATTAGTGATTCCTATCGCCTCGACATCCTGCCAAGTGGCGGAGGCCTTTTTCAGCGCTTCCCGCGCCGACTCGATTTGAGTCTTCCAGATCTCGGAAGCGTCATGTTCGACCCATCCCGGTTGCGGATAGATCTGCTGAAATTCGCTTTGCCCAACGGCTACGATCTCAGCGTCTCGATTAAATAGGATCGCACGCGAACTAGTGGTGCCTTGGTCCAGGGATAGAATAAAACTCACCTGCCCAAACTAACGTTAGACGGGCTGAGATCAAAACCAAAATAAACTGCTCAAAAAAAGGGTCGCTGGGTAAACGCCGAACAGCCCAAAAGGTAGCGGCCGATCTCCGAGCGGCCATTTTCAGATGGATTTTCTAGAT
>JAPKDW010000062.1 GCA_028822375.1 Opitutaceae bacterium
TAGGATAATTCCAGGCGGAAATAAGGCCTATGACACCGATGGGGTCTCGCCTGTAAACCACATCCCACTCTACTGGAGGCACTCCGCCTTCCCCTCCACCAGAATTCACAGGTACGTCCTGTTCAGCATCCAGCGCCTTGCCGAGCGAGCACCAGTACTTGCCTTCACCGGCTGCACCTCCTAGTGTCATGGCCGCTTGGCGATAGGGCTTACCTACATCTGCAGCCTCAATCTCTGCGAGCATTTCTATGTTGTCTTCGATTCCTTGCGCCATCTTTGTAACAATTTCCGCACGTTCTGCCGCACTCATACCTGCCCATGCGCCCTCCGCCCAAGCAGCCTTTGCCTCAGCAATGGCCGCATCGACATCGTTGGCTTTGCCCCTAGGGAACTCATGCAAAAGTTCCCCGGTTGCAGGGTAGCAGGTTGAAATCTTCTCTCCGTCGATGGCGTCGACGAACTGCCCGCCGATATAGAGTTTATTGAAGCACTCGGCAACGAGGTGGTTTTGTACCTTGGTTAATGACTTCGTTTTGGTATTTAGTTCCATTTTGACCTTTTATTTTTGAGTTATCTAAAACAATAAAAAATTATTCATTGAATAATTCGTTGATTCGGGAGTAAGCGCTTGGACACACCCGGCAGCAACATCTCGGGCATCACTCCATTCTCGGATTTCGGGGTTGCCCGCTTCATCCACCATGATCACGAGCGATTCAGTCCCCTTATCAAGACTTTTCAGGATGGCTAATGTTTCAAGCTGCGATGGGGACTGTGCAGGGAGCGTTTCGAAGAAATTGATCGCCTCCTGAAGGAATAACCAACGGGCAAAGACGCTTTCCGGTTCAATGAGCAAACGCGTCAGGTGAGCGCCAATTCGACCCGTTGCTCCAGTAACTAAGATATGCATAATTATGAGTTAGAATCGTCTGAATAAACCCGGACTTCAAAAATTCTAGCATGATCCAAGCCGTTGGTATTCATTACTTGGATTCGTAGATCTGAGCTTGTCGCGGGAGATTTCAGTCGGTGAATTTTGCGGCGTTGATAGTTGTCTTGTCCTTCAGCCATCGTTTCCCATTCCCCGTTTACTTTTATCTGGATCTGGTAATTTCGAACCGTTTCGGGCTGAGGCTTTCCCCACATCATGCGTTCAGTGTATCCATCTGCCATGGATAAGGTAAGGAGTCGATGCATGCCGGTATCGAAAATTAACTCAATAGATCCAATCAATACAGGCTCATTCCAGGATAAACAAATCCAGGCAGGCAATCCTTCTGCGGGTTCTGACATCCACCGGTGGGTTGCCTCCGGAAAGCGATCCGGTGGTGCCCCAATAGGTCCATTGCCTCGATCTTCAGTAGGACTTCTAAGCGAGCGAGTCCAGCCATCGATGACCGAGTCAGCCGGACCGTCCGCTTGTTCGCTTGAGGCGGAAATGGTAGCCTGCCTCGCCAAATCCTGACCGTCTTCATTTTTGTTTCCAAGGAGCAAAACATCGTCATTCAGCAGTTGTTGTCGGATAGTTTTCATCGCTTCCGCGTTGCTCGGTATAGAACTGGGTGTGGCACCCTCGCTTATGGCAAAGGCCGCCGCGGTTCCCACACCTTGGCCAATGGCCGAGCAAGTTGCCATGACCCGTGTCGATGCGAAAGCAATGTGGGTAGCGGAGATATTACGACCGGCAAACATCAGATTGTCCAGATCGCGCGCAATGCAGCTGCTCAACGGAATATCGTAAAGATAAGGAAGAGGGCTTTGTGTGCAGGGCATTTCATCGATGGCGTCGATTCCGCCTGGTGGGTGAATATCGATGGGCCAACCTCCTGTGGCGATAGCGTCGGGGAATGACCTGCTTTGCAACAAGTCTCCTTGGCAAAGCTTGTATTGTCCGGAAAACCGCCGGCTCTCTCGTTTGCCGGGTAGAAACCCACACCATTGAAGCGCCCAGTTATCGGCTTCCACCTCAGAATGGTTTTTAATGAAATCCCACACCCCCATGAGCGCTGCCAGCAACTCGTCTCGAATCACCTCGTTATCCTTGATTGTGTCCAGCTCTCCACCCCACTCAAGCCACCAGAACCCATACTCTAGATTAAGGTCCAGTCCGGGCTGACCGTATGGGCGATGCTTTAGCGTTTCGGCAGAGATCTTACGTGCCCACGGCGGAGGTAAAAAGGGCATCGGATGCGGATGTCTACGTGCTTGAAACAGTAAGGTTGAGCCCAGCGTTTTTTGATCCTCCTCCAAAGGCGCGAGTGATTCCGAGAACTCAGACCGCGCTTCCCGCCCCATTGAGTAATCAGCTCCGGCCGCGCAACCAAGGGCTCCGTCCCCAGTACAATCCACAAATATGTTGGCCGTAATTTCAAACCGGTCATTCGTACTTAGACGATCAGCGGTTACTGATTGTACCCGATTGTCCGCTACGACTGCTTGTGTAACCGTGGTATTTAGCATGAGCGTCAGATTCGGTTCCCGACGGCAAAGGTCGTAAAGTTCGAGATCCATCATAGAAGCTGAGCGTTGCGGATTCTTCACGCATTGATTGAGACGGATCTCCTCAATGATACCGCCTTCGCGGGCTTCGCATTGGAGAGCGATCCCCTCTGACACGCCGTTGGCTCCCACAATGTGCATGCGAACTTCGCTCGAAGCATTGCCTCCCAGCACGGGACGATCCTGGCACAACAGAGTCTTTGCTCCACGCCGAGCTGCCGCCAGGGCACAGCTGACGCCGGCCGGTCCACCTCCCGCGATCAGAATCTCACAATCTAGTTTGGAAATAGTAGGGCTCATGGATTGGTAATTGTATCATGGAAAAGAAAGGAAAGTTCCTCACCAAAATGTGTCGCGGCATGATAGCGGTAAACGGCAAAGGTTGGGACTTTCCAGCTTCTCTCAAAAGCCACTTCTCGACAAGAAGTGGAGTGTGTTAAAACCGTGGGTATTGATAAGAAAATTTGATTTTTTAGAGCTTTGCAGATGCGCGTACTCCGAAGAGTATTTATTATGATTTATAAATGCGGAGCAAGTCAACTCCTCGAGAGAAAATGAAGCGGTCGATGTAAGTTTTCGCTTCTCCCTGACTCACAGTAACCCTTCAATTGGCTTATCCACGTTGATTACTTTAATAAAGAGACTCCACCATCCAAGTCGTGATAGATAGCCGATCGGGTCTGAACGTCCATTGTTTTACTTACCCGTCGTAATGTGGACCCTAAGTGATATTGACTATCCACTAGAACTACCTTGGGTGATTTCACATTTTGAGCAAAATGTATATACGCTGGAATTAGTCTATCAGCATGGAATAGTACAGGAAAGAGGATGCGAATAGTTTTCTAAGTTGATAGCGCGACGTAACGGAGTGAAGATGGCGAAGCAAATCAACCTATCAACCTTCCCCTAATCAAATAGGAACAATTGAATTTTCTATAAACAAACTCGAAGACTTCCTAGTCGTTCTGGAGGAATACGTAGGTACGGAGGAGGCTGCGCTTATATTAACAGGATACCTTTGGTCTCCTATACTCTCACCGCGCTCGTCTTGAAAACCAGGTACACGTCAATTCCTGGTTTCAAGGAAAGCTCTTCGATCGCGTCTTGGGTGAGTTCTACAACAAACGACGGTACCGAACTGCCAATGCTTGCGATCGCAAATTGGCGCGACTCTGTCTCTTCGATTTCTTCGATTTGCGCTGGTATGCAATTCCTCGCGGACAAGCCTTCAGGCTTCCCAATCGCAATCAAGATATCATCCGAGGCCAAACTTGCAATGACACTGTCCCCGACGACTCCTTCCACTTTAGGAACTCGAAGGCGAATTGCTTGATCTCCCCTCTCTATTTCCAGCGTTACGGTACGCTCACCGATCTCTGTCAAGACTCCTGTAAACACATTCTCGAATCCTTGATCCTTAGCCGTATCGAATATGCGCTTCCGCCTAAAAACCTCCTCCGGAATTCCTTGCTCCAAAACACGGCCTTCCTCAAGCACCAATACTTCACTGCACAATGCCTGCAATTCCATCGGATTATGAGAAACCACCACCATCGGCAGATCGAAGGTATCGCGAACCTTAATCAAGAACCGTAAAATCCGTCGCCGCAAAGCTCCATCCAGCGACGCAAGCGGTTCATCTAACAACAGTAACTGCGGCCCCGAGCATAGGGCCCGACCCAGGGCGACTCGTTGCCGTTCGCCTCCTGAAAGTCGATCAACTCCACGGTCAAGCAAGGTCTCCAATTCTAAAACCTCTACCACACGCTGAAACGTAGCCTCGAAATCGATCCCATTATCAAGCGCGCGCTGCTTGCCTATTTCCAAATTCCCACGCGCATCGCGATGAGGAAACAACCAATGATCTTGCGGCACATAACCGATGCGACGTTTATCTACTGACAAGAACAATCGCTCCTCCGATTTCATCCACACTTCTCCCGAAAAAGACAAATGCCCACGACCGTCTTTTCGCAATCCGGCTATGCATTCGAGCAAGGTCGTTTTCCCCGAACCCGATACGCCGAACACTCCCAACATCCTGGCAGATCCCTTGTATTCAAGATTCAACTCAAAATGATCCAACGGCAATCTCAGGCTTAAATCGAAAACATAACCTTTCTTGCTCATCGAGAACCTCCTTTTGCTTTCCGGCTCTTTCGAGTCAGGCGCTCAGTAGCATAAACCGTCACGAATCCCACAAGCAACGCGACCAGCAACAAGCGATTAGCCACGCTTTCGTTTCCCGACTGCTGGGCACTGAAGAGCGCCGAAGCTAGGGTCTGCGTTTGACCCGGAATATTACCCGCGATGATTACTGTCGCCCCAAATTCCCCTAAAGCCCGGGTAAAAGCCAAAAGCGCTGCCGCAATCAATCCGCGAGATGCCAAGGGCAAGGTAATAGAAGTAAAAGCTCTCCAAGCTCCAAAACCTAAGCTACGCCCCATATCCTCGAGTCGCGGATTCACTTCTTCGAATGCTACTCGAGCAGTCCGAACAAAAAGCGGGAAAGACATGACCGAACAGGCAATCACCACGGCTTTCCAGGTCAGCAAGACATCAAGATCGAAACCGAGTACCTTTTCGCCCATCAGGCCATCGCTCGCAAAAAGCCTCAACAACAAGTACCCTACCGCCGTAGGCGGCAAAACCAAGGGCAAAGTCGTAATCGTCGATAGAACTCCCTTTCCCCAAAACGAGCGCCTCGCTAAGACATACGCCAATGCTATCCCAGGAACCGCAACAACCAAACAAGTCATCGCTGCCCAGAGCAAAGTAGCAAAGATCGTCTCATAAATCGTTGGCACGGTTGAGGATGCTCTTGATGGAAGAGCTCGCTTGCAAGCGATAATAACGAGGCAGTGAATTGGTAGGGCGAGACCGTCCCACCTTACTCAACGCGCCCGAAACCATGACGTTCGAAAATAGCCATGACCTTTTCAGACTTGAGAAACTCATAAAACGCCGCTCCACCTGAAACGTTTTCCCGTCCTTTCAGCAAAGCCGCTGGATAACGAATATCCTGCAAAGGCGACTCCAATAGGAGCTTTGTCCGTTCCCTCGCTCTTAAAAAATCCGTCCGATAAACCACTCCAATTGAATCCGAGCGACTCAATACTTGCTCGAGCGCTGCTCTCACATCCGGAGCGGGAGAAATTCGTGAACGCACCCCCTCCCACAAAGTTTCTCCATCGCCGCAACGCTCCTGCTCAAACCACTTTCGAGCATAACGACCCGCTGGAACCGCATCCGGATCGCCAATACACAAAAATTCAAAATCAAGACTGCAAAGATCTTCCAATCGATCGACTCGGAATTCCGCATCAGCAGCGCTCACGAGAACCAGGCGATTCGAAAGTAGCGAAATTCGAGACCCTGCCTCCAAGTGTTCCTTGGCCGCAATAAAATCCATCCACTCTTCATCTGCGCTTATAAAAAGATCTCCTCGACCCGAAGCCGCGATTTGCTGGGCGAGCGTCTGAGATCCTGCAAAGTTAAACGTGACGTCCGTTCCCGTTTCCTCGCGAAAGGCCCCCCCGACTTCACTCAAGCTATCGCTCAAGCTGACAGCTGCGAAGACCAACACCGTATCGCCATCCGTATCCGACATCCTTTGACATCCTCCAAAGGCGCAAAGGGCCAATACGCCAAAGACTAGCGTAAGCTGTTTGAACTGAATTCGAACGAATCGACGCATTACTCGTAAAATGCATGAGACGATCCGAAACGAAGGCAACGCTCTTTCGAGTAAAACCTCGAGTCGCAAGGTGCCAACCGAGAGAGAACGAGAAATATTTGGCCACAAAGATGCCCGAAAAAGCGCAAAGACTTATCTTGAATATGAAATGATCAAATGCCCCTAGCGAAAGATGAATCCTCAACCTAAATCTCATCATGCTGACGCGCAGCGTCATCAAGCAAGCGAGGTACGAGTGCATCCTGTGAAAAACTCCCCGAGCCAAAGCTCCTTACCTACGGAGTGTACTCCGCCAGCATCGATTCCAGGTTCTCTTGGCTCGCTTTAGCAGTCAGGACGAATACGTGTCCACCGGACTCCCATTTACTGACTCTCCAACCAGCCTTTCGCGTCTCGAACTCAAAGCTTTTCTTCAGATCGACATTCTCGAATTCTTCGCCACGAGCGATGAACAAGTGATACACTACATCGGCGTCGAAGCACATCTTTACCGCGAGCCAAGCGCGACATGACTGTGCCGATCGGCACATCGAGGATTTGAGAAATCTCCTTGTAGGAATACGATTCCAAATAAAAACAGAATTTCTGTTTTCGATGTCTAAGAGCGCAGAACCCAAAAGCTTATTCCCAAAAATCTCGCAAAAGTTCTCACCTCGCAGCAAATTATCCTTCTTCTAAGAAATTAAGAGCATAACCTTTTCATGGATTTCAAACGCAAAAAAAGACGATTTCTCTGGATCGTTCGGCTAATAGGAGCGGCCCTCGCTTGCATTACTGGAATCCTGCTAGGCGCCTACCTCGGTCGACTAGAGATCGCTACCATAGTGACCACTAAAGCCCTCGAACAAAGCGGATTTTCGAATTCGGAATTACACATTTCGCGCCTAGACCAGACCAATTGCGTCGTAGAAGACGTACGCCTCAGTACCGATTCATTCGAACTTAAGATCGACTCGCTCCACGCCCAATTCAATCTAGCAGATGTTTGGAATAAAGAGGGCCTGCAGAGCCTACGGATTTCCGGCGTTACGCTTCGCTACGACCTCACCGGTCCGTCAACCTTCGATCCAAAAGAACTAGATGCCTTGATAAAGAACGGCATACCCTTTCCTTTGGATTCCTTGGATATGGAGGAAGCTACAATCGAACTGCTTACCGACATTGGCGAAATCTCATTCAATACCGAACTATCGCTTTCCAAAATTGGCGTATCCGAAATCCTAGGAACGATAAAAGGGCGCTCTGAATTCGAATCGATCGAAGTGGATATCCGAATCGCCGATCAAATCGATTTTACCGCGACCGCATCATCGACGAACTTAATGTCTTCGCTCGCGACGTACAACTTTCAGCTCAACGAAATCCTCGACCTGAAACCAAACAGCTCGATCGACTTATCATCCGGCTCCATCAAGGCCCAAGGCGCATTCATAGGCATCGAACCACAAGCAATCAATATCGACTTGGAACTTGGCCCTGGGCGCTACGACGAATCAAGTATAGCTATCGAAATCGATTCCATCGATTCAACTTTAGTTTTCGATTCCAACGATATCCGAAACATAGCGGCGAACATCCACCTAAAACAGGCCCACCTCGCCACATACGAGATTCAAGAATCCATCATCCAAATCTCAGCGCCTTCCTTACAATCGATTTCAATAAAGGTGCCCAAAACCCACTGGCAATCCACCAACGATGATCACGGCGTAATATCTGCGGACATCGAAGCCCAGCTGAATGAAGACTTCACTCCTGATAGCGTCACTATCCTTGGAAAATCCCATGAGCTCGTAACCAACGCCGTTGAGCTCGCGCCGTTTCAATTATCACTTATCGGCACCCTCGAGAAGGCAATCCTAACAACAAGCAAACTCGCAACCAAATCTCATCCCTGGATACAACTAGACGCCCTAAAGATAAGCCTCGAAAATCTTGTAACGGACAATCCTTCCATCGATTTTTCCAGCAAGCTAGAAGCCACCGCTGAAAATTCACTCGATCCAGAACCACCCGTCACGGGATCGTGGAAACTCATTGGCTCAATCGAGCCTAACGCCCAACCACAGGTCGCCAATCTATCCATACAATCACTCGAAGAACACCCATTGGTAAGCACTCCATCGTATGTCCTAAACGGAAACGGCAACCTCGACATCAAAGCGCGCCACTGGGCCGAAGAAAACCTCGCGGCAGTAGAAGTCGCTTTCAACGGGACAAACCTAAACGCTCAACTTCCATCCATCGCATTCCAAGGCATTTCCCTAAACGCAACCTTGTCCAGCAAACCGATTGCGATTCCCGACATTATCTCAAACAAAGATAACCTCGATTCGCTAATTTATCAAATTGCGAAGTCAACCGAACACAAAGTCGATTTTCAAGGAGCCGAATTCGCGATACCTGACACCGCTTCGATGCAATGGTTCTCCGGGTCACTCGAATCCGATCATTCGGATTCTCAACTCCAGACTAAGCTTACGCTAGGAATCGGGATTGCCAACATCGGAGCCGAATCCGTTCAGCAAATCTCCATAGAAAGCAAACTCTCTATCGATTCCCGCGAAGCGAACGCAAAAACGACTGGCGCATTACTCTTCGAAGGCGAAACCGTATCGATCCAGTCGAATCAATCATTCGATTTCTCGGAACCTACATTTTCTTCGCAAGGCGAATATTCCATAAGCGGAATCCACCTTAAAAGCTCCGATATTCTCTCTCAATACGCCCCCTCCCTCAATGGAGCTATCGTATCCGCCGACCTCGAAATTGACGGTTCAATAAAGCTCGAAAGCGATCAATTGGAAACTCCCGCTGTTCTCAAACTCTCCGATGGTTCGATTCTCTATCCAGCCGAAGATGTATTGATCGATTCTATACAAACGAACATCGAATTCAAATCCATCGCGAATCAAATCACTCGTCCTTCTCAAGTTCTCAACATCAAGGCGCTCAGTTTTGGCGACATAGAAGCTACAGACTTGCTCCTCCATTTCGAGGTCGACGAAAGCAACCAACTCCATGTTGAGAAAGCCCAAATGCACTCATTCGACGGCACCCTCGCCCTCGACCCATTTACAATCGACCTCGACGATCCTCAAACAGCGATAACGCTCCGATTCAAACAAATCTCGATCGCCCCCGTCATGACTATGCTCAACTTCTTCGAAGGCGAAATTACCGGTCGCCTCGACGGAGTCTTGCCCATCACCATCGTTGATGGTTTGCCTGTCCTTGGCGAAGGTTACCTTCAACTCGATCCCGAGAGCGATGCTCAGTTCGCCTACGACGCCCAAGGCTATTTTACCCAAACGGGCGATCCAAACGCTCCGAAAAAAGCTTTCGCCGACAAAATGCTCGAACGCCTAGGCCTCGAGCCAAACGCCCTCCTCGAGGACGCCTTAGGTAACTTAAACATCCACGAATTGCGTATGGACCTCTTTAGCAAGGACCTTCCCGGCACTCCCATGCGCATTCAACTCGCAGGCCTCGCCGATACCGGCACAGCCCAGATCCCCGTCAACATCACCACAAACGTCAACGGAACCGTCGCCGAACTCCTCAATTTCCTAATGCGCCTCAATTCGCTTGGCCTAGTCCCGGAAACGGAATGACCACACAGACCCGCCACATCAAAATTCGCCTCGCAATTATGGCACCGTTTTTTACATTAACCAAATTCCATTGAATACAATCCCGACGCCATACGTCCAACAGCCAGAAAATGAAGACTGACTTGAAATCTCTCTCGATACCACTCCTGGTCCTACCAGCCCTGATCTGCCTGAACGGCTGCATCAGCATCAAAACGCACAGTTCCTTCGAGCCCATTTACATGACCCTCGACGTCAACCTAAAGGTCCAACTCCAAGAAGAACTTTCCGACGTATTCGGCGATATCGACGCCGCATCCACTTCCCTTTCTTTCTAGAAAACAACTTTATCGACATCCAATGAAAAATATCCGTTTAACCCTTTCTCTTATCGTCACTTTCGCCGCGCTCGCCCTTCTACCGCAGAGCGCAAATGCTCAGGCTGAAGAAGATAGCATCACGCAACGCATCCTCCAACGTATCAGCGCCGTCGATGAATTGAAAATCAAAGCTTTCGCCGGTGAAAACAACAAAGGCTTGCTCGAGCAGCGCGCAATGCTCGCCCCTGCTCAAACCAAGCTAATGAATGACGAAAATGCCGACCGAAAAGCGCTCTACGCCATTCTCGCCAAACGGCTTGGCTTATCGGTTTCCGTAGTCGGCCAAGTCAGAGCCGAGTCCATTCGCAAAAAATCTGCCCCAAAAGTGTGGATACAAGAGCCAAGCGGGAAATGGATCCAAAAGTAGTTGGGCAATAGACAGAGTGAAAGGCAATCTAATGGATTTGCTACCCACTTCGATCGCTTCTTCTAAAGCCTCACGAAGATCGTCAATTTTCATTGGCTTACTAACATACGGATTCTCGCTATGCGCTCGAACGGATTCCAAACCATTACTTGCCCGATCAGCTTTGTACCCCAGCTTTCTAAGCAAGAAGATCGCGACCTGAATATTGACCGGATTATCATCCGTCACCAATCGCGATAGTAGCCGATCACCCGTCTATCGCCAAACTCAACAAAGAACGCTAACCCTCGGCGAACGCGCGAATCTCGGCGCCCTCTCGATACCCCTTCCCAACTAAGTTTGTCATAGGCTACAAATAGCCTCGAAAACACGCCTGGCCAGCGTTTGAATGCAAGTCTCTCAATTGCGGACTTCTCGCCCCAATACATTCAAACGCTCATGAAAGCCTTAGTTAAAAGCGAATCTCGGCGCGGCCTTGCCCTGCAAGACGTTCCCGAACCTGAATACGGAATCAACGACGTTTTAATCCGCGTCGACCGAACCGGAATCTGCGGGACCGATCTCCACATATACCAATGGGACGATTGGGCTCGAAAAACGATCCCCGTTCCCATGGTAGTCGGACACGAATTCGTCGGCGAAATCGTAGCGATTGGCGACAATGTCGCGGATTTCAAGCCAGGCGATATCGTCAGCGGCGAAGGACATGTCGTCTGCGGACGATGTCGAAACTGTATGGCCGGACGTCGTCACCTATGCGCGGATACACAAGGCATCGGCGTCAATCGCCCCGGAGCATTCGCCGAGTACTTGGCCTTGCCCATGACCAACGTCTGGCATCACGCTGCCGAAATCGACCTCGACGTAGCCTCGATTTTCGACCCATTCGGCAACGCCGTCCATACCGCCCTCTCCTTTCCAATTCTAGGCGAAGACGTTCTCATCACCGGTGCAGGCCCTATCGGCATCATGGCAGCCGCCATCGCTCGGCACGCAGGAGCCCGCCACATCGTAGTCACCGACATCAACGACTACCGACTAAGCCTAGCCAAACAGATGGGAGCCACCTTGACAATCAATGCCAAAGAACGAGATATACGATCCACCCAAAAAGAACTCGGCATGCAGGAAGGATTCGACGTCGGACTCGAAATGTCCGGCAACCCCTCCGCCTTCAATGAAATGATCGACAACATGTGTCACGGCGGTAAAATCGCCATGCTCGGAATTCCTTCGCAAAACATCGCTATCGATTGGAATCACGTCGTATTCAATATGCTTACGATCAAAGGAATCTACGGTAGACGCATGTACGAAACCTGGTACCAAATGACCGTTATGCTGCAAAGCGGGCTCGATATCTCTCCTGTCATCACGCATCGGTTTCCCTATCAGGATTTCGAAGAAGCCTTCAGTATAATGGAAGCAGGCCAGTCCGGGAAAATCATTCTCAACTGGCGCTAAACAATATACCCAACCATGAATTCCGTATTCAAAAAACACTTGGAATCGCAACTCGAAGGGATCCGCGAAGCCGGTCTCTACAAATCCGAACGCGTCCTCTCCTCTGCTCAAAACATACGCATCGAAGTGGAAGGTGGTTCTGAAGCGCTAAATTTCTGCGCCAACAATTACCTAGGCCTCGCACAGCATCCCGAAATTAGCGACGCGGCAATCGATGGCATTCGAACATGGGGTTACGGCCTCGCATCCGTTCGATTCATCTGCGGTACCCAAACCCTTCATACTAAACTCGAAGCTAAGTTGAGCGCTTTCTTGAAAACGGAGGATACGATTCTCTACTCCTCGTGCTTCGACGCCAACGGAGGCTTATTCGAAACGCTCCTCGGACCAGAAGGCGCCATTATCTCCGACGCCCTGAACCACGCTAGCATCATCGATGGCATTCGACTCTGCAAAGCTCAACGCTTCCGCTATCGCAATAGCGACATGTCAGATCTCGAAGACCAGCTCAAACAAGCCAATGGTTGCCGATTTAGACTCATCGTCACCGATGGCGTATTCTCCATGGACGGACACATCGCCAATCTTCCAGCGATTTGCGAACTAGCCGATCGCTACGATTGCCTCGTTATGGTCGATGATTCGCATGCAGTCGGTTTCATGGGTAAACACGGCCGAGGAACCCATGAGCACCATCACGTCGAAGAGCGCATCGACATTCTAACCGGCACTCTCGGCAAAGCGCTTGGCGGAGCCAGTGGCGGATACACATCCGGAAGAAAAGAAATCGTCGAACTCCTGCGTCAACGCTCCCGCCCATACCTTTTCAGCAACACGCTCGCGCCAGCGATTGCCGCCGGTTCTATAAAAGCGCTTGAACTGCTCGAATCCTCGACGGAACTTCGCGACCGCCTAGAATCCAACGCCGTCTATTTCCGCAAAGCGATGACCGAGGCCGGGTTCCAACTTATCGACGGCGGCCACCCCATTATTCCAATCATGATCGGCGATGCCAGAAAAGCCAATCAACTCGCCAGTCTCATGCTTAAAAAAGGAATCTACGTAATCGGATTCAGCTACCCTGTCGTACCCAAGGAACAAGCGCGGATACGCACGCAGATCTCAGCTGCCCATTCTCAAGCGGATCTCGAATTCGCTGTAGAAAAATTTAAAGAAGCCGGAAAAGAGCTTGGCTTGATTTAGCGCCTCCGGGCATCAACCTCATCGTAGGAGCGGGTTTATCCCGCGATTCTAATTGCTAAGAAAGGCCTTCTAGTCGCCACAAAAAAGGGAGCCCTCGAAAAGGCTCCCTTCAGTCAAAATTGATTTTGCTAACAGCGTTATTTCGCCGTGATCACGCCTTTCATCAAAGCGTAGTGACCCGGAAACGAGCAAATGAAATTATACTCGCCCGCAGCATCCAGCTTGAACGTGATGGTCTCGCTTTCGCCAGGTCCAAGCACCTTCGTATGAGCAATAACCTGAGCGGCCATCGGTCCGTCTTGCGGGACGTAATTAGTGGCCGCAGCAGCAATTGCTCCGCCTCCGAAAGCCATCACATTGGTGCCAGGCTTCAAGATCACGACATTGTGGCCCATCGCAGCCTTCGGCAAGGTGCCTTTGTTTGTAAAGACCAGCTTGATCTCTTCGCCAACAGCGACGTCAAACGCCTTCTTGTCGAACTGCATCGTGTCGTTGCCCGACAGTTCCAGTACCGTCTCCGCTTGCGCGAGAGATGCGAATATTGAAAGGCCCAAAAGGGACATCAAAAGAGTTGCGAACTTCATTTTCATATTAGGATCGATTGAGTCTATTATCGAAAAACCCAAACAATGGGTAGCCTTTGGGAACCTTCAACTCATAAATTGTTCCCTAACCAACAAGTCCTGCAAGTATTCGAAAAGCTCGCCGGATGTATTTCATCTCCTAATCCACATTTCTTCTCAATGCCCAATTCCCTGTACCATCTTCCCTTCGACCCAATCAGCGGCGAACCCTACAACCTCGAAATCTACCGAGGAAAGGTCCTGCTCATTGTAAACGTCGCCTCGAAATGCGGCTTCACTCGTCAATACAAAAACCTGGAAGCCCTCCACCAACGATACCAAAGCCAAGGACTTGTCGTGTTAGGTTTCCCTTGCGACCAATTCGGAGGACAAGAACCCGGCAACAATGAGGAAATCGAATCCTTTTGTTCGCTTGAATACGGCGTGAGTTTTCCCATGCACTCCAAAATCGAAGTAAAAGGCCCTGGCCAAAACGCGACCTTCGCCGCCCTCACTGGACCCGAATCGCCCTTTTCCGGAAAGATTCGCTGGAATTTCAACAAATTCCTCGTTTCCCGAGAAGGCGTCCTCCTCAAACGCTTCGGTAGCCTCACCAGCCCCGAGGCGAAGAAGGTCGTTCAAGCCATCGAAAACGCACTCGGTTAACAGACCGAACGATTTACCCTTAAAGTGACCACGTTGTAATTTTAAAAGTCAGGACCCAAGTCTAAGGGACTGTTAAATAAGTCCGTGTCGGAGCGGAACAATCTTCGACTTATTTAACAGTCTCTAAAAGACGCATCGCTCCACAGTCGACCCTTCCGAGTATTTCCAGTTTATTTTGCAGCCCCTTAGAACGCGCTCTCAAAGCAAGAAGCTCTGAATTTTATAGACTTCCCGGAATCAATTTAGGAGAACCCAGCCTTCGAATGCGCTCCGCATCCAACGCCGCGCATTTCAAACAATTGATTTCGAAATTCTATGAACCCAGGCAAACGACCCGTTCTCCTCGTCATCCGCGATGGCTGGGGATCCAATCATAATTCCGAGCAAGACGCTTTCAACGCGATCAAACTGGCGGACACGCCAATCTCGGATAACCTTAGCCAAAACTGGCCGCGCACCGAATTGGCCGCCTGTGGACTCGACGTTGGCGTCCCTGTCGGAATCATGGGCAATAGCGAAGTCGGGCACCAAAATATCGGAGCCGGCCGCATCGTCGACCAAGAAATCGTCCGCATCAACAAGGCTTTCAAAACCGGAAGTATTCGCGGCAACAAAGCCCTCGAAGGCGCTTTCGCTAAAGCCAAGGCCGGTGGCAAGCTACACTACATGGGCATCGCTTCCGACGCTGGCGTCCACGGACTTCTCGATCACCTCTACGGATTGCTCATCGAAGCCCAAGTCGCGGGAATCGAGCAGGTTTACATCCATCTCTTCACCGACGGACGTGACACCCCGCCGAAGAGCGGCAAAGGTTTCATCGAACAAGCCGAAGCCAAATGCGCAGAACTCGGCATCGGAAAAATCGCTTCCGTCTGCGGACGTTTCTGGTGCATGGACCGCGACAATCGTTGGGAACGTGTATCCAAAGCCTACAACATGCTCACCGGCAGAAATGCCGAAGGTACGTCAACCAGCGCTGCTAAAGCAGTAGCCGACTACTACGAGAACCCAGCGAATCCCTCTACTACAGGCGACGAGTTCGTCCCTCCAACCTGGATCACCGACGAAGCCGGACAGCCAATTGCCACCATCGGCAATGGCGACGCTGTCGTTTTCTACAACTACCGAGGCGACCGTCCACGCGAAATCACGCGCGCATTCATCGAAGACGATTTCGTCGACTTCGACCGAGGCGAGAAACTCGACCTCTACTACACCGCAATGACCGAATGGAAAAAAGGTCTCTGCGAAAACGTCGTATTCTTCAAACCAGCCAAAATGGTCAACATCCTGGGCAGCTATATCGCCGACAAAGGTCTGAAGCAATTCCGCTGCGCCGAAACCGAAAAGTACCCGCACGTCACTTTCTTCTTCAACGACTACACCGAAGAAACATTCGAAGGCGAAGACTGGGGAATGGCCCCCAGCCCGAAAGTAGACACCTACGACTTGGCTCCCGAGATGTCAGCCGAAGAAGTCAAAGAGCTCACCAAGGACGCCATCCTTTCGGAAAAATACGGCTTCATCCTCGTCAACTTCGCCAACCCCGACATGGTCGGCCACACTGGCAACATCGAAGCCGTCAAAGCAGCCTGCGTAAAAGTCGATAGCTGCATCGGCGAACTGCTCGAAGCGATCGACACAGTCGACGGAGCCGCGCTCGTCACCGCCGACCACGGCAACAGCGACCAAATGTGGGACCCAACTGTCGACGGTCCTCATACTGCGCACACGCTCAATCCCGTCGAAATCGTCATGTACGGGAAAGGATGCGAAAACCTAAAACTGATTCAAGGCGACCGTCGCCTAGCCGACATCGCTCCCACTGTGCTCAGTTTAATGGGGCTAGACATACCAGAAGAAATGACCGGAAAAAACCTCATCGAGGGCTAAACGCCACTCTTCAGGCATCTTCAACGGTTTCGCTATTGGTTCCCAAAAGCCGGTTGCATTTCTCAATGAGGGCCAATAACAATTTCTTAAAATCAAACCAACACGCATCTCATGATTCGACAAATTACCCTCTCCCTCTCTCTACTCATCGGGCTCGGCAACCTATCCGCCGCCGACCGCGAAGAATCGGCTGAGTCCTGGTACCAACAAGGTCGCCAGAACATTCTCGATGCCAAAGCGAGAAAACCGAATAACCGAAAAGCTAAGAACGTCATCCTCTTCGTGGGTGACGGAATGGGCATTTCCACCGTAACCGCCGCCCGAATTATGGAGGGCCAACTCCGCGGCGAACCTGGCGAGGAGAATTTTCTATTCTTTGAAACCTTCCCCAATTCCGCTCTTTCCAAGACTTACAACACGAATCAGCAAACGCCCGACTCCGCTGGCACCATGACCGCCATGATGACCGGAGTGAAAAGCAAAGCCGGATTCATTTCGGTAAATCAAAACATCCTCCGAGGCGACGCCGACGGCACTCCCGGAAACGAACTCATTACTCTCCTCGAAAAAGCGGAAATCGCCCGCAAGTCCACCGGTATAGTTTCGACTGCCCGCCTCACCCACGCCACTCCAGCCTGTACCTACGCTCACACGCCCGAGCGCGGCTGGGAATCCAATGCAGCCCTACCTAAAAATTCTCCCGTTCAAGACATCGCTGCTCAACTAATCGATTTTCCGAAAAACTGGGCCGCACGTGGCTACCCGCAAGTGGACGGACCCGAAGTCGCAATGGGCGGTGGACGCGGATCCTTTTTCCCCCAAGGAGCGATCCCCGTAAAATATACCTCCGAAGGCGGCAATGGCTCGCGAACCGACGGACGCAATCTCGCTCAAGAGTGGCTCGACACACGAAAAAACTCAGCATTCATCCACGATTTGAATACATTCAATCAAATTAACCCCGACAAAACCGACCACCTTTTCGGGCTCTTCGAAAGCTCCCACATGCAGTTCACTGGCGACCTCGAAGGCAAAGAACGCGAAGAGCCAACACTCTCCGAGATGACCGAACTGGCCATCGACATTCTCGATAACAACCGCAAAGGGTTCTTCCTCCTCGTCGAAGGCGGCCGCATCGATCACGCTCATCACGCTGGTAATGCCTACCGAGCTTTACGCGACGCCGTAGAATTCTCCAAAGCCGTCGAAACCGCCTACAACAACACCAACCCTCGCGACACCCTAATCGTAGTGACCGCCGATCATAGCCACGTCATGACCATGGCAGGCTACCCAACCCGTGGAAATCCCATCGTCGGCCTCGTCTCCGGCAACGGCAAGGACGGCGAGCCCAACAATGAATTCATGACCGACAGCATGGGCAAACCATATTCAACACTCGGATACACAATCGGATCCGGATACACTGGAGCCAGCCCCGATCAACCCGAAGGACCGAAAACCTACCCACACAGTCCCAAGCAGTACAAGAGCATCACCCAAGCCCGCCCCGATCTCGCCGAACACTTTCACGTCACTCCCCAATCGCAGACAAACGAGTCTTTCAGAGACCACCTCCAGGAAACGTCCATCCCCGCCGGATCCGAAACGCACGGCGGCGAAGACGTCGGCATCTGGGCCACCGGCCCCCAATCCCATCTCCTCGGAGGGACAGTAGAGCAAAACGTCATCTTCCACCTGATGGACTACGCCTTTGGCTTCGAAAGAATCGACCCCTTCAAAAAGTAGCTCAGAGCATCAGCCTGAACAGGAGGCAATCCCAAGTCATACAAAATGGTAGCGGCCGATCTCCGAGCGGCCATTATTGGCTATGTTCGTTGAACGATTCCATCGTTCAATGACCGCTCGGAGATCGGTCGCTACCATAGTTACCAACGAAATAACCAACAAACCGACATTTGCA
>JAPKDW010000340.1 GCA_028822375.1 Opitutaceae bacterium
GGTAAGGCTGCCCAATGGCGGTTCCCTAATCGATCTGCCAGGGATGCGAGAATTGCACCTAACGGGAGAGGAAGAAGGCCTGGGGGACGTCTTCAAGGAGGTGAAGGAGATCGGGGCTTGTTGCCGATTTAGGGATTGTAGGCATTCTGGCGAACCAGGCTGCGCTATCGAGGCAGCAATCAAGAACGGCGATCTCGACAAGGATCGCTACGAACAATATCTGAAGTTGAAAACAGAAGGCTTAGTCTCGAAATCCCGTCTTTCCGATCGTATGCAAAAACAGATTACCGCCGAACAAGGCCGTCGCGGTAAAGGGGAACTGATGCGCAAGATCAAATTCGAGAAACGCAAAATCAAAAGCGCCAATCAAAAGCCCTGGAGAAAAGGCGATCTCGAGTGATGGGTCGATTTGCCTAGCGAAAACGCGAGCCGAGGCGTCTCGCGCCACCTTCTCAACCTGAATCAGGTGGATCGAGGCCTCCGGACTCGGTTTCAAATTTGGCGGCCAATTACTTACTATGCCTAAGTGCGAGACGAATAAGAGCGGAAGTCAGCAGCGTCGCGGCTATCGTGATGCGCACGCTGATTCCAATGTAGAAGTTCCGACGCTAATCTAGGGTAGGTTGAGATTTATGTATCGCGGAGCTTGTAATCAAAGTCGAAGCGCAAAAGGATAAGATCCACCTTTTACCTCTCCTCGAATCCAATTTATTATGATACGGCGACTTCTTTTTTCTCTTTCTTCATTTCTTCTTTCTCTCATGGCCTTAGGTCATGGATTGGCGCCGCAGCCGCCCAAAGACGAAGCCCGCAAGATTACGTTTCCCGACACCGAGGAGTATTTGACGCTCGTCTTCGATCCGCACACGCATTCCGTGTATTCCGATGGCCATGTTTGGCCTAAGATACGTGTTGGCGAGGCAGTGCGTGACGGATTGGATGCTATGGCGATAACCGAGCATCTGGAGTATCAACCGCATATTGCGGATTTGCCGCATAAGGATCGCAATCGCTCTTTCGAAGAAGCGGCGGGCGCAGCCCGGTATTCGGAAGTACTTATTATCCCGGGAGCCGAAATCACTCGTAAGGCGCCAGCAAGCCACATGAACGCGATCTTCATCAATGACGCCAACAAACTCTACCATGTGCCTAATTCCGCGGAGCTGAACAGCTCGAGCGGTTTTCGAGATGCAGCCAGTAAGTGGCCTGCTCAGAAAGCGGTCAACGCCGCCAACAAACAAGGAGCTTTCGTCTTTTGGAATCACTCTTGGTGGGCCTCCGATTTTCCGAATGGAATACCGGTCGTTTCTGATTTTCACCAAAAGAATATCGACAAAGGAATGCTGCACGGGATCGAGATTGCCAATGGGAAGAACTATTCGGAAGACGCCTTTCAAATAGCTCTAGACAACAATCTCACCTTATTCGGAGCATCGGATGTGCACGATCTCATTGATTGGGATTACGAACCACACAAAGGAGGGCACCGACCCGTTACCTTGGTTTTCGCCAAGGAGCGATCTGCCGACTCGATGAAGGAAGCGCTCTTCGATCAACGAACAGTTGTATGGTTCAAGAACTATCTTATGGGCCGTGAGGCTCACCTGCAGCCGCTTTTAGAAGCATCCCTCTCGTTCAGCGATGCAGCCTATCAGGACGCCGAAATATTAAGCGTAACGATTCACAACAATTCCGACGCCGATTTTCACTTGCGTAATCTCAGCCCTTACAACCTGCATCGGCATGCGGCGACTTTCACCGTACCGCAACATAGCTCCGAGCGACTGATGATTCGAACGGGCACGGGCGTAGGTTCCATCTCGATGGAGTTCGAGGTTCTAAATGCCTTCGTCGCTCCCAATGAAACGGCCCACATAGAGCTTTCGGCTGAAGTCGAATAAGTTTGATCTATCTTCCTAGCGAAAACGCGAGCCGAGACGTCTCGCGCCACCTTCTCAGCGAAATAAGGTGGATCCCTGGATTATTCTACGAATTCCAAGAAACCGAAGTCTTCGGGCTCATGTACACGAGGATGCTCAGGATCGACCTCGAATAGCGTTCCCCATGAACGACGGTTTCCGGTGGCGTCATTGCGATCTTGGCGGATCGCCTGAAAAGCCCAGCGATTGCCCGGAGCGACCGGACTGAATGATTCAATCCCGATGAAAAGTTTTAAAGGTATAGCCAGCTCCATGGTCCAGCCCGTATCCGTGTCAGAATTATCGTTAAGCGTGCCGTCTATGGAGACTGCGACATCGAAATCTGGATTGTAGGATTTAATCAAGCCCTGCTCGCCGTTTTGAAACTCGTTGAGGAAGATAAAATCGTTAGAGGCTTTGTACAGGTTGAGCTCAAACCCATAGTGCATGTTGAGTTGCTCGTTAGCAGGGATTAAAAAAATCTCCGCGCAGTCATCGAAGTAGGGCTGCCCATCGCGTTTTGTTTCTCTCGCTGTAATGTACTTATCTTTGCATTCAAAGAATACATACACATTCTCATCGTCCCAGAGCATGCGAAATTTCGTCTTCTGCCGGTCGTCAGCTTTTTCGTACCGTCGATAGTATTCTAAACTCCGAACTTCAGTCTGCTTCCAGGCTGCATCGAGCTTTCCGTCGATCTGTATCGCCGTATCTGCTTTCGATACCTTGAAAGGCTCGTCGGTTTCCTTTGATTCACAGGGCAAGGCGAGAAGAGCAAAAAGACTCAGGGCCGAGATTAGGCTTACGTTGATGGGGTGTTGCATAATAATGGGATCAAGAAGTGATTAAGCAGTTATTGGAAAATATAATCGCCGCGATTTGGCTTGTCGGCCAACTGATGCTAAGTGCCAGCGAGGTATTTAAGATAGAAACGACAACCACCCAAAAAGACAAAGCCTAAGAAAGCTTCGAGGTATTAGACCCAAAGGGAATAAGAATCGCGGGATAAACCCGCTCCTACACGGACGTATTTAACAGTCTCTAAGAGGTTGCTTGTAGCGATAGCCTACGCGGCTTCGGTTATGACTTGTGAGACGAAACAAAAATGTAACCGCTGTTTGATGCATCCTGTAATGGTTGAAAATTCGAATCGTGAAATCTCAATCGAAATGATGATCTGCAAAATGGCTCTAGTCCGTACAACTGAGTAGGTTCTTCCTGATTTTGATCGGAACGCCGTTTTGGGGATACTCTCTCCCCAGACATTCTTTGATCCGTCCTATTGACATGAGCTTGAGCAATCGATCATGTTGTACTCTCCGAGATTTTGGTAATGCATCAATTATCCCAAAGAATTGTACAACAGGTATTTACCTACCATGATCGAATCTTTCAATCGCAAAGAAAACCGTCCGCCGAATATTCGCTCGAAAAATCACGGCTGGAAATCGGCGGTAGCCAAGTTTCAAAAGCCTAGCATCAAGCGAGCCATTGGTCAGTTGATCGACACGGTTGGGGCTTATGCGGCAACATGGCTGGTTATTTATCTTACTATCGGAATCTCATTCTGGCTTACGTTTGGATTGGCGATTCTGGGGGGTGGGTTGGTCGTCCGCGCGTTCATTATTTCTCATGATTGCGGTCACGGATCCTTCTTCGCTTCGAAACGGGCAAACTCGATTGTGGGATTCATTACGGGAGTGATTAGCCTTACGCCGTACCAGCATTGGCGCTGGGAGCATGCGAGACATCACACGACATCCGGAGACTTGGAAAGGCGAGGTATGGGAGATCTCTGGATCATGACGGTCCAGGAATTCCTCGAAGCTTCCCGCTGGACGCGATTTTGCTACCGATTGGCTCGTAATCCTATCATACTCATTGTCTTCGGGGCGCTTTTTCTGG
>JAPKDW010000341.1 GCA_028822375.1 Opitutaceae bacterium
TGGATGCAACTGCCGATAAAATAGGCGACATCCTTCATGCCGCATCCGCCCCCAACGTATTGAAAGTCAACGGCGGCGACCTTAGCCCCATCGTGGGAGAAGCAAAAATTAGCCAATTTAGCATCGCCATGCACAAATGTTTTAAACGGACATTCGTTTAGGGTTCTGTCGATTTGAGGTGCTGCATTCTTGAGGTTTTTGTCATTTAACGCCGCCAGTTCGTCGGGACGCGTATCCAGATGCCAGTAGGTGCCTTGATCCCAGAGTTCGGTGGGAGATTTGCCCATAAAGGTAGCGTGAAAATTCGCCAGCCATGAAAGACAGGCCTCGATTTCGATTTTGGATACGTCTGACTTTCGAAGAGGGTACCCAGCCTGGTCTAGGTCTTCCAGAACCATGAGCGATTCTTCGCCTTGGTTCTCGAGAGCGTAGCATCGGGGTACGCGGCATGGGTTTGCGCAGCGATCGCTCCAACGGGAATACCAAGCAGCTTCCACTTGATATGATTTTAGTTTTCGTTCGTGCGATAAATTCGTATTCCAGCCCCTGGGGTGATCGCTTCCTTCTGGGCCTCGTACGAATTTGACCACTACCGTTTTCATTTCGGCTCCAACCAGCTCAATGCGTGCGATCTTTCCGTATCCGCTCCAAAGGGATTGAATCGTTTCGATTTGGGCAAGATCCGTTGCTCCGGTCGCTTTGAGGATGGCTTTTCTAAATCGGTCATTCATGCTGGGAATTGCGCGCGCTGATTTCTGCCAATCAGGGCAAATTCGCAAGACTGAGTTTTTTGAATCAGTCGTTTGAGGGTTTCATGGGGTAAGCTATTGATGCTTGTGGGAGAGAGGCTCTATTGGAGGTTTTTATTTTTGTGCTCGCAATGCGGTGAAAACCGATGTTTAGAGGCAATCTTAAAGTGGGTCCTGATGTATTTGGGATTCAGGGTGTGTTCCGGTCTAAGCGTCGCTGTTCGAATCTACCTTTTAGATGAACTGATGCTTTCAACAACTGATAACATGGAAATATTCGTAGGAAATTTATCTTTCGACATATCTGAAGAAGAGCTTCAGGAAACATTCGAATCGTTTGGAGTGGTCTCTCGTATGAAGATTATTACCGATCGGGATAGCGGTCGTTCGCGCGGTTTCGCGTTCGTGACGATGGATAGCGATGAAGAGGCGAAAGCGGCGATCGAAGATCTTGATGGCAAAGACGTAATGGGTCGCGCATTGTCTGTACGCGAAGCTACGCCAAGAGCACCTCGCGGTGGCGGCGGTGGCGGTGGCGGCGGCGGTGGCGGCGGCGGAGGTAACTATCGCGGCGGAGGCGGCGGTGGTGGAAATTACCGTGGCGGCGGCGGCGGTGGTGATTACCGCGGCGGACGCTAAGCTATCGAGGAAATTCCTCGAAATGAAATTTTAACGAGCGCAGCAGGTGAAAGCCTTCTGCGCTTTTTTGCGCCTTTTTTTGAGGGTGCGTTAAGTAGCGATTTCTCAGATATGCTAAAACTGAGGCTATTCAGAATTCACCTATTGGGTTTCAATTGTAGTGTTCATTCCGATTTATTCAACAGTCTCCAATAACGATAGAGCGTTCCTTTCGGGTTAAAACCTTGGTGCTCATCGAGATTTTCGAGGCAATTTGCTCCAGTGCCTCAATCTTCGAGTTTTAGCTTTCCATTGAGCTTGGTTTATGAAAAACAAACACGTGTAGGTTTTTAAAATCTCTTTAACTCTAACCCCAATATTCTGGATTTCTATGGATAGGAGCATATCCTTTTTTTCGATTGGAGCCTTGGTGGGCGTACTTTCGGCTACGCTCGTTTTCTCCTATCTCGCTGGGGAAAAATCTGGAGGCGATTCGGATGCTCGTGTACTGAAGTTTGCTCACGGCCTGGATACAGCGCACCCGGTGCATTTGGGAATGGTTCGGATGCAGGAGCAATTGGCTGACTTGTCGGGAGGGCGATTGAAAATCGACATCTATTCTGGTGGCGCGCTGGGCGAGGAGGTTCAGTGCATCGAGCAATTGCAGATTCGAAGTCCGGCAGATTTGAAAGGGATGAAGATCCGCGTGAAGAATAGTCGAGTGGCGATCGCAATGGTGGAGGCTTTGGGCGGATCGCCAACGCCGATTGCCTGGAGTTGAAGAACGAAACCTGGTATGAATACTTCGAAAGATATGACTGCAGGGAATCCAATTATCATCAAAATCGATCCCTCGGATAATGTGGCGATCGTCGCCAATGATGGCGGGCTACAGCCGGGGACGAAGGTTCCGGGTGGAGTTGTCTTGAAGGATTTTGTGCCGCAGGGGCATAAGTTTACTTTGGAGGGAATCGAAGCGGGTGGAGATGTTGTTCGCTATGGAGAAGTGATTGGGCAGGCTGTAGTAGACCTTCCCGAAGGTTCTTGGTTGAACGATCGCCATATTCGGATCCCCGAGGCGCCATCTTTGGAGGACTTGCCTTTGGCTACGCGGAAGATTGATGATTCTCCAGCGCTTGAGGGCTATACGTTCGAAGGATACCGGAACTTGGATGGCTCTGTGGGCACGAAAAACGTTCTTGGGATAATGACGAGCGTTCAATGCGTGACCGGTGTCGCGGATCATGTTGTCCGTAAGGTCAAAAACGAACTGCTTCATAAGTATCCAAATGTTGATGATGTAATCGCGATTACGCATTCATATGGATGCGGCGTTGCCATTCAGGCGCCGAACGCGGCGATTCCTATTCGAACCCTGATGAATCTTGCGAGGAACCCGAATCTCGGGGGAGAGGTGCTTGTGGTAGGATTGGGCTGCGAAAAGCTTCAGCCAGATCGGCTCGTTCCCAAAGGGCGAGAGGTTGCAGCAAATGTGGTCTGCCTTCAGGATATCCATGAGGACGGGTTTGAAGGAATGATCGCCCGCATCATGGAGATGGTTGAGGAAAGACTTGTTCGGCTCGATAAACGCCTGCGGGAGACCTGTCCGGTTAGCGATCTAGTGATTGGCGTTCAGTGTGGAGGGAGCGACGCGTTTTCTGGAATTACGGCAAACCCAGCTGTGGGTTTCGCCACCGATAGGATCGTTAAAGCAGGCGGCGCCGTTTTATTTTCCGAGGTGACGGAAGTGAGGGATGCCGTGCATTTGTTGACGCCGAGAGTTGTGGACGAAGAAGTCGGCAAGGCATTGATTCGTGAGATGTCATGGTATGACAACTACTTAGAGGAAGGGAATTCGGATCGGACTGCAAACCCAACTCCCGGAAACAAAATTGGAGGTCTTTCGAATATCGTCGAAAAAGCTTTGGGATCTATTGTTAAATCAGGAACCTGTCCCATATCGGATGTGCTGGGTCACGGAGAGCGTGTAAAGAAAAAGGGATTGGTTTTTGCGGCTACGCCGGCGAGCGATTTCGTTTGCGGAACCCAGCAGTTAGCGTCCGGAATCGTGCTTCAGGTGTTCACTACCGGTCGGGGTACTCCCTATGGGTTGGCAATGGCCCCGGTCGTAAAAGTATCCAGTCGTACGGCCTTGAGTAAACGATGGTTTGATTTAATCGATTTGGACGCGGGGAGAATCGCCGCCGGCGAGGCCGATATCGAAACGGTCGGCGAAGAACTTTTTCAAATGATCTTAGAAGTCGCGAGCGGAAGAACCCAAACAGCAGCTGATAAATTAGGATTAGCCAACGATCTGGTAGTTTTCAATCCAGCCCCGATAACTTAGAGGCCGTTAAATAAGTCAGTGTAGGAGCGGTCTCGCTAAGCGTATACGCGTCAACTTAACTCTATTTGAAAGAATTATTGCAGACTCCACACCGAATG
>JAPKDW010000342.1 GCA_028822375.1 Opitutaceae bacterium
CGGATGCCGGCATATCCGGGTATGGTGAATCCGGCGCCACGGGCGATATCTTTCGATCTTGGGTGAACACAGGGAATAAACCAATCAAAGGTTACTTGGTTGGCGAGGACCCATTGGCCATTGAGAAACACTATTACAAAATGAGTTCGCAGGTACACAACCTGATGGCCCAAGGAAGCGTGTTCAGCGGCATCGATATGGCTCTGTGGGACATTGCCGGCAAAGTGTTGAACCTTCCGGTGTGCGAGCTGATGGGTGGACCGTTCCGGGAAAAGATTAAGCTCTATCACGACGATCAGCCAACGGACATGCTGGATAAGTCGAATGTACGCGACTGGGCGGCCAAAATAAAAGCGAACCCACGTGGCTGGTCCACAATAAAGCTGTCGTTCAACCACGCGTTTGGCAATGACAGTCCTTACAGCCCGCACTATTTACCGATGTTGACCCCGCGCGAGTTGGGAATGCTTCGAACGGGATTTGACAATGTGCGCGAAGCGATAGGCCCAAACTACGACCTTATCGCCCACGCCCACAGCGAATTTGACCTGCCCAGTTCAATCGGGATCGCGAAAGCGGTGGCATCATCGGAGGTTCTCTGGCTCGAAGATCCTCTACCCCCGGAATATACCGAAAGCTGGAAGTCGTTGAAGCAACAATCGCCCGTGCCCATCATGAACGGCGAGAAAGTCGAGATGCCGAAAGGATTTCTGCCGTTTCTGCAGAATCAGGCAGTGGACATCATTCATCCCGACCTGGCATTTTGCGGCGGCATCACCGGAGCGAGGAAGATAGCCGACCTGGCAGCGCTCTATCGAATTCCAGTCGCTCTGCACAATTTAGGCGCCTATCCCCTACTGATGGCCAGCGTTCAATTCGCCGCATCTACCCAAAACTTCGTGATGCTGGAAAACGCTATCGACAAAGGCCAGGGCACCGAGTTGATGGGCGTCGATCCCGTCGTGGTAACCGACAGTTATATTGATGTTCCTCGGACACCAGGCTTGATGCAAATGAACCAGGACTACCTCAAAGCGAATTTGCGGCCAGAGGAAACTTGGTGGGGAGACGATTGAATCACACACCATTTACTAGCCCCGAAGAGGTCATCAACAAGCTCACGACTCCCTAGCAGACAATACTTGGTCCATGAGACCGACCGGCCAAACTTTACCTTCAAACTGGGCCTTCACAGACTCTCGAACTGAGCTCTTAAACGCTTCAATATCCAACTCATCATGAGGTACAATTATCATGCCTTTCGCCTTGAGCCGTTCGGCGATATCGGCTTCAAACTCCCGCGTAAGCCCTGAAATAATATCCATCGTTTCACTACTAGCTCTTTCAATAGCGATTCGATCTTCTGGGCTTAGTTTCTTCCAAGATCTTTCCGAGATCGCGAAAGGAATAGCGTTTAATTGATGATTCGTTTCGATCGCGTATTTTTGGACCTCATACCATTTATTGGCCCAGATGGTTGGGTAAGGATTTTCTTGCGCATCGATTACTCCCTGACTGAGACCAATGAAGATCTCCTTCATTGCCATTGGCGTTGGATTTCCTCCGAGGCCCTTAATAACGGACAATGACATGGGATTGGGAACCGCGCGAATTTTTAGGCCCTTCACTCCCTCTGGGTTCGTGAACGATTTTTTCCCTGTCGTCACAACACGTTTTCCATAATAATACGCTCCGAGGATCCTCACATGGCTTTTCTCGACAATCTCTTCGTTCCATTTCTGACCTAAATTAGGATCCACCAGCAACCGTTTAATGTCTTCAAAATCGTCGAATAAATACCCTGCATTCAAAATGGTCATTTCCGGAACGATATCAGCTAGCATCGGGAAAGTGGGTACACAAAAATCGATCGCTCCCGTTTTTGAGCTAATGTAAATATTGCGATTCGAACCAAGATGCCCTGCAGGAAAAACCTTCATTTCAATGCGTCCTTGGCTGTATTCCTCCACTTTTTCCGCGAAGGCCTGGAATCCCATCCCACTGGGAGAATCCAGTTGATAGACATGGGCCAGCCTCATGACTTTCGGAGAAGCGCGGGACACTGACGCAAACACCAAGGTTGATAGACAAGCAACCAGGAATTGAAGGACCCAGTTTCTTTTTGAGAAAGATCGTAACACTAGAACACGCATGGAATTTGCTCGTAAAGAGCCATAAGTTATTAATACATAGTATCGACGGAACGGAACTAAGACGATGAAAATTTTTCAGCAACTTCAAAAAATACAATTAGACATTCTCTTTCTTCAATTCTCAGTCGTCGCTCTAATCATTCTTTCCGCCCTGCAGGTATTTACACGGTACGTACTGAATGCCCCGTTATCATGGACAGAAGAAGTCTCCACAATGTTTTTAATTTGGATGACCTACGTAGGAACCTACACTTTGCTTTACCGTGACCAGCACGCTCGGGTCGAAATTATAGACGAATTTTTCGGGAAGCGTATTTCCCGATGGACCCACACCTTTTGGGACTTCGCCATAGGGGTTTTCCTAGTGTCTTTGGCTATTGCGGGTATCCAGCTGATGTATATCCTATATTACGACAAAACCCCAGCGCTCCAGCTATCGTACTCGGTCGTTTTTAGCATCATTCCGATCACTGCAATCCTTATGTTATTCACCATAACTCGCCGCATTTATCGGACAATCTTCAACTTAACCGGAGGGCGCTAAGATGGCTTTCGACGCAGGGCTGCTTTGGCTCATATTAGCCAGCTTAGTTCTTATCTTTCTGGGAATGCCGGTAGCGTTTTCGTTGGCTACATCTGCTCTCGCCTACCTTTGGCTAAACGATTTTCCCATTAGCGTTGTGGCCCAGGAAATGGGGTTCTCATTGGAGAATTTCACCTTTCTTGCCATCCCCCTATTCATGGCCGCAGGCATGACCATGAATGCGGGGAAAATAACGGATCGAATCTTCGAATTCGCAAATGTACTCGTAGGGCGTATACCTGGAGGGCTGGGTCATGTAAATGTATTTGCCAGTCTTATTTTTGCGGGTATGTCGGGATCCGTTTTGGCCGATGTCGCCGGTTTGGGTTCCATGGAAGTCAAGGCCATGCGAAACAAAGGATACGACACCAACTTCGCCGTAGGAATCACTCTTGCGTCATCCGCTATCGGCCCCATTTTGCCCCCAAGCATTCCCATGGTGCTTTTTGGAGTTATCGCCGATGTATCCATTACAGGACTTTTTTTGGGAGGCGTACTCCCCGGCCTACTCATTGCATTGTGCCTGATGATTTACATCTTCATCATTGGTATCCGACGCAACTACTATTCAAAAAATTGGGTTGGATGGAAAGTGGTCCTTGTCGCAGGTCTTATTTCCCTGCCCGCCCTACTTACCCCGATCATCATTGTCGGCGGAATGGCGATGGGTATTTTCAGTCCCACTGAAGCAGCAACAGTTGCCGCAGTCTACGCGCTTTTCCTGGCAGCGATCGTATATCGAGATTTATCCTGGAAACAATTTTTAGGCATCCTCGAGGAAACGGCCCTTTCGACCGCCAAGCTCATGTTCATCATTGCAGCGGCTATTCTTTTCGGCTGGGCATTGACTGTCGGGGAATTGCCCCAGGCCCTCTCGCAATTTCTCGTTTCCACCTTCCAGGAGAGATGGAGTTTTCTCTTGGCGTTAATTGTAGTACTGCTCGTACTCGGAGCAGTCATCGAAAATGCCATATTGCTCCTAATTCTAGCGCCGATGATTCTTCCGATCGCCCAGCAAACGTACGGGATGGACCCCGTACATCTGGGCGTAGTCATG
>JAPKDW010000063.1 GCA_028822375.1 Opitutaceae bacterium
TCTGATTTCAGTTAAGTTGACGCCAATGCGCTGAGCGGGAAGATCGGCCGCTACCAAGATTAACAGCGAAGCAAGTACAAGGAGCCTAAAATATTAACAGGATACGCTTCGCTATATGATGCCTCCTTGAGCCGGCAGCATGATGGGATTCTAAGCGTCTCATCATGCTGACATGCTACGCCGGGTCATCATCTAGCCCCGACTCGTCAGAACGTATCCTGTTAAAAAACGTCAAGTAGCTCTCCCTTCGTCCCTCAAAATCCCCAAACACTTTCCTAAAAAAATTGCCCTCCCCGTTTGATTCTCCTCAATAGCCGACGAATCATGCGAATCGCCTTCATCCAAGACCACCTTCGCAATGGTGGAACCGAGAATCAGACCCTTCACATCGCCCACGGACTTGCCTCTGAAGGAATAGAAACGCATGTCATCGTCTTTCGCCAGGGTGGTATCCTCGACGACAAAGCCGACGCCAGCGCCTTTCATCTCCACTTCCTCAATCAAGGCCCCTTCAAAACTGACTGGTTCGCCCCCGGCCTCGACGGCCTCCTCCGCTCTCTCGAGATCGACATCGTGATCGCCATGGGCCGCATGGGCAATTGCCACGCCGGACTGCTCTGCCGAAACAAACGCTCCTACCGAAACATCGCCACCTTCCGCACAGGCAAGACCATCCCCTGGCTTCAGCGTCGAGCCTTGCGCAAAGCCGACCACATCATCGCCAACAGCCAAGAAGCGCTCGCCCGCATCTCCACTCAATACAATATCGAACGCCCCGAATCCACCGTCATCTACAATGGCTGCATTCGAAACATCGAAGCGACCTCCGGATCGGCCCAATCCACCCCCATTCGACTCGTCAGCGCCAGCATGTTTCGCCCAGAGAAGAAGCAGCAACGACTTCTCCGAATTTGCAAACGCCTACCCGAGCAAATCGACTGGCGCCTAACCCTCGCGGGCGACGGCTCGGAACGTTCAGCCTGTATAGCCGAAGCCAAGCGACTCGGCCTAGCAGATCGCGTCGATTTCCCCGGACTGCTCAGCGATCCAAACGCTCTCTACCAAGAAAGCCACATAGCCGTCCACGCCTCGGCAAAAGAGTCCCTTCCAAACTTCCTCGTCGAAGCCCAGATGGCCGGCCTCCCAGTCATCGCCTATAACGTTGGCGGCGTCGCCGAAACCTTTCTGCCAGACCAATCCGGAATTCTCATCGAATCCGCCGACGAAGATCGCTTCGTCGAAGCCCTCGAGAAACTCGCCCAATCCCCAGACCTGAGAATGCAAATGTCCGAGGCTGCGCGCAACTATGCCCGCCTTAACTTTACGCCCAAAGCGCAACTGCAAACATACATCAATCTACTGAACGAACTCATTTCCAGACCTGCGTAACCTGCGGGCAAATAGAACCCTTTCACATGCCCGAAACCCTTTCCGACCAAAAGTCCATTCGCCTACGCGGAGTCCGCCAGAACAATCTCAAGAACATCGACGTCGATATACCCCTCGGTAAATACATCGCAGTTACCGGCCTCAGCGGAGCAGGCAAGTCCTCCCTTGTGTTCGAAACCCTGCACGCAGAGGGACAACGTCGCTACGTCGAGACCTTCAGCGCCTACACGCGCCAATTTCTGGATTTGCTTGAAAAGCCCGACCTCGATGAAGCGGAGAATGTGCGCCCGTCCATCGCCATCGAGCAGAAAAACACCATCAAAACCTCGCGCTCGACCGTCGGCACCATGACCGAACTCACCGACTTCTTCAAAGTCTGGTTCAGTCACGTCTCGACACTCTTCGATCCTGCCACCGGAAAACCCATACAGGACGATAACCCAAAGACAATCTGGCTACGCTGCCTCAAACGCTGGTCTAAGAAAACCGTCATCATCGCCTTTGAGATTAAGCGACCCGACAAGCTCAATTGGCCGGAAATCCTCAAGAATGTCCAAGCCCAAGGCTACTCCCGTTTCATCGATGCCAAAGGCAAGGCCCAACGCGTCGACGACGAAGCGGCTATAAAATCGATTTCGAATAAGAAAGATGCCGCCATATTCGTAGTACAAGATCGGATACGCCTGGAATTGCGAAATAAAGATCGATTTCTAGAAGCCGCCGAAACCGCCCTCGAGTTCGGCCAAGGCCAGATCAGCTTGCTAAACGCCGATTGCGATTTTCTGCAAAAGTTCTCCAACGGGCTCCATTCACCGGAAACCGGCCGCAAGTTCCGCCCTGCCATACCTGCTCTATTCTCGTTTAACTCTCCAATCGGGGCCTGCCCCGAATGTCGTGGATTTGGGCGCGTCATCGAGATCGACTACCGTCTCGCGATTCCGGATACAAATGCCTCCATAAGCGACGGACTCATCCGCCCATTCGAAGGACAGATTTACGGCGAAAGCAAACACGATCTAGAGAGAGCCTGCAAGCGCCTCAAGATCTCTACCAAGATCCCCTTTAGCGAGCTACCTTTGCCCCAACAAGACATCGTCATAAACGGCGAGAAAGGCTACCAAACGAAAAACAAAGACGAAGACTGGGACGGCAAAGCCTGGTACGGCGTTAAAGGCTTCTTCAATTGGCTCCAAAAAAAAACGTACAAGATGCACGTCCGCATCTTCCTCTCGCGTTACCGAGCCTACGTCAAATGCCCTCACTGCGAAGGCTCACGTCTCCAGCCTGACGCCCTTTGCTGGACCTGGAATGGCTACCGTCTGCCCGACCTCTACGAACTTCCCGTAGGCGAACTCTTCAAATTAATCAAAGCATACAAAGCGAACGCAAACGAATCGAATCCCACTTCCCGCCAAGCCAATATCGCTATAGATTCGATCCTATCCCGACTCCGCTACCTCAATCACGTCGGCCTCGGCTATCTCACTCTCAATCGCCCAGCTCGTACCCTCAGTGGCGGCGAAGTCGAACGCGTTACCCTCACCTCCTGCCTCGGCACTTCCCTGGTCGACACGCTCTTCGTACTCGATGAGCCCTCCGTTGGACTCCACGCACGCGACATCGATCGTCTCATCCAAATCGTGCGCACGCTCACCGACGCGGGAAATACAGTCGTGGTCGTTGAACATGACGATGCCATGATCAAAGCCGCCGATCATGTTTTGGAGATTGGCCCCGAACCTGGAGCGAATGGAGGCCACATCGTTTTTCAAGGATCCCAAGCTGAGCTGCTCGCAAGTACCGAAAGCATTACCGGACGATATTTCTCCGGCGAATTGACCCTCGACGCTCCGGAAAAAACACGGACTTTCAATCTAGCGAGTCGCAGTAAGAACCACCCGCGCATCCGCATCAAAGGAGCCACCAAACACAATCTCCAAAATTTGGACGTCGATATCCCCCTTTCCCGATTCGTTTGCCTTAGCGGCGTGTCCGGTTCAGGGAAGAGCACCCTCCTGAACAACGCCCTCTACCAAAATCTACTCACGCAAAGCGGAAGACTTGGCGACGACCCAGCCGTCGTAAAGCAACTCAAAAGCAGCATCGATTTCAGCGAAATCGTAATGGTCGATCAAGCGCCAGTCAGTCGCACCCCGCGCTCCAACGCAGCCGTATTCGTCAACGCCTGGGACGAAGTCCGAAAGATTTTCGGAAAACTCCGCGAAGCCGAGTCCAAAGGCTATACTGCCTCCAGCTTCTCTTTCAATGCCGGCGACGGACGCTGCGACCAATGCAAGGGCCTTGGCTACGAAAAAGTGGAAATGCAGTTTCTTAGCGACGTCTACGTCCCATGTCCCCACTGCGACGCCAAACGCTTCAAACGCGACCTCCTAAAAATCACGTTCCTAAACCACTCCATATCGGACATCCTAGAACTCACAATCGCCCAGGCTCTTCAACTATTCCAAGAGTACCCAAGAATACACGACAAGCTAATCGCCCTCAACCAAGTCGGCCTCGGCTACCTAAAAATGGGCCAACCCCTCAATACCCTTTCCGGCGGCGAATCCCAACGCCTAAAACTCGTCAAATACCTCAACGCCAACAAAAAGCCATCATCCCCTTCATCCCCTTCATCCCTCAACCTTCAACCTTCATCCTTAATCCTCCTAGACGAACCCACAACCGGCCTCCACAAACATGACGTCAAACGTCTTCTCAAAGTCCTCCAAGAAATAGTCGATAAAGGCCACAGCCTAATCGTCATCGAGCACAACCTCGACGTCCTAAAAAGCGCCGACTGGATCATCGAACTCGGCCCCGAAGCCGGAAGCGACGGAGGCAAGCTCGTATTCCAAGGAACCCCATCCGACTGCGCCACCAAAGCCAACACCGAAACGGGAAGGTATCTTAAGGATGAAGGCGGAGAGTTTAAGACGAGAGATCGAAAGGAAAAAACCGAGCTCCTCATCGCCGCCGAGACCCAAGCCCCATACGGCTCCTCAAACTCATCCTTATCAAAAAATCCTTCAGCCTTAAGCCTTCCGCCTTCATCCTTATCGAAAAGCCCTTCATCCTTATCGAAAAGCCCTTCATCCTTAGTCATCACCGGTGCTCGGCAGCACAATCTGAAGGACATAAATGTATCCATTCCTCACTACCAATTGACTGTCGTTACGGGAGTCTCCGGATCGGGTAAGAGCACGCTCGCTTTTGACATCGTCTTTGGCGAAGGACAAAGGCGTTTCATGGAATCCATGTCGCCTTACGCTCGCCAATTCGTCGAGCAGCTTCCCCGCCCAGACCTAGATCAGGTTACCGGTATTCAGCCGACTGTTGCCATCGAACAGCGCGTCACGCGAGGCAGTCGCAAATCCACGGTCGCGACCATCACTGAAGTCGCCCAATACCTACGCCTCCTCTATTCTCGATTAGGAATTCCCCACAATCCGAATACAGGAAACCCGTTCCTCGCTCAATCGGAAGAGCAATTGATCAAGCGGCTCCGCGAAACCATCGGCAAGAAAAGCTCCAAACGATCGAAGCAGCTCCTCCTCTGCGCCCCGCTTGTACGCGACCGAAAAGGACACCACCAACCGATCGCCACCTGGATCGCCAACCACGGCTACGAAATGATGCGAGTGGACGGAGAAATGATCCTAACCGAGGATTTCGAAAAACTCGACCGCTACAAGGAACACAATATCGAGGCCGTCATCGCCGAACTCAGATCAATCAATCGATCGCCAGCCAAAATCGTTTCATCCCTTAAGGAAGCCCTCATGCGTGGCAAGGGAACCGCTCTTTTGGTCGACGAGCATGGTACGATCGTTACATGGCTTTCCACTTCCCGCATGGATGCCTCTACCGGTGATGCCCTTCCCGAGCTCGACCCCAAAGATTTCTCCTTCAATTCACACAAAGGCTGGTGCCCCACTTGTCGCGGACACGGACGTATCTATCCGTGGATGCGCGAGCAATTGGAAGAGGACGAACTCCTTATAAAATCAATCGGCGCCGATACGGCCTCGGATGACGAATCCGACGAAGTAATCGTTTGTCCCGATTGCGAGGGCCAGCGACTCAACGCAACCAGCCGCAACGTCTTTCTTCCCCTAAAGAACAAGTCGAAGATCTCGCTCCCGCAGTTGCTTCATCTCGACCCGAACGATCTCCTTTCGACCCTGGACAAACTACAGCTCGATCAACGAGGTCAAGTCATCGCCCGTGACATCGTCGACCAAATCCGCGAGCGGCTCCAGTTTATGGGGAAAGTCGGCCTCGAATACCTTTCCCTCGATCGCCCCACTCAAACCCTCTCAGGCGGCGAAGCTCAACGAATTCGCCTTTCCGCTCAACTGGGATCAAACCTAGCAGGCGTCCTCTACGTGCTCGACGAACCAAGCATTGGATTGCACGCCCGCGACAGCGACCGCCTTATAGAAACGCTCAAGGAACTGCGCGAGAAAGGTAACACCTTACTCGTCGTCGAACACGACGATGCCATGATGGAGCAAGCCGACTGTATCATCGACCTCGGCCCCGGAGCCGGAACGCGCGGCGGTGAACTCATAGCCAAAGGTACCCTAGCAGAGCTCAAACGTAACAAAAATTCACTCACCGGGAAATACCTAAAAAAAGGTATCCAGCATCCGCTCCACGGAGCCTACCGCCCCATTCTCAAACGATCAGCTCGAAATCCAAAATCCGAAATCAGCAATCCACAATCCAATTGGATCGAGCTTTCGAAGGTCAATTTCCGCAACCTAAAAAACCAAACCATCCGTATCCCGCACGAACGCCTTATCATGATCTGTGGAGCATCCGGCGCAGGGAAGTCCTCGCTCGTGCGTGACTTACTTGGTCACGCATCCGCCTACTCTATCAAAGCCCAAAAGAAAACCGTTTCCGGCAAAGCCTTCGCCAAAAACGGAAAGTCCATCGAGGGCGAAGAAGGCAAGGCGCTTTTCGAATCGCTGACTGGCGTTCACCATTTCCGCTCCGTCATCGAAGTCGACCAATCCCCGATCGGCAAAACACCCCGCTCCACTCCTGCAACCTACCTCGGCGTATTCGATATCATCCGACAGTTCTTCGCCAATCTGCCAGAATCTAAAATGCGCGGCTACAAGCCCGGACGCTTCTCGTTCAATACGCCTCACGGACGCTGCCCGACCTGCTCCGGAGCTGGTCGGGTCAAACTCGAAATGAGTTTCATGCCCGACACCTACGTTGTTTGCGAAGACTGCAATGGCTCTCGCTACAGCGCGGAACTCATGGACTTGCATTGGAAAGGCAAGAACATCTCCGACGTGCTTGCCATGACCTTCGACGAAGCAGCGGAATTCTTCAGCTTTCACAGTCAGCTCGGAGAGATCATGCAACTCATGGTCGCAACGGGCCTCGACTATCTAACGCTTGGTCAAAGCAGTCCCACCCTATCCGGCGGCGAAGCACAACGCATGAAACTCGTCACCGAACTCGCCAAAGGCCTCCAAAGCTACACCGAACGAAGCCGAGGAATCCAACGAACCAATCTCTATATCCTCGAAGAGCCCACAATCGGACTCCACCTGAGCGACTGTGAAAAGCTGATACACCTGCTTCACAAACTCGTCGAACAAGGTCACACCGTCATCGTCATAGAGCATCACCTCGACCTCCTAGCCGAAGCGGACTACATCGTAGAAATAGGACCCGACGGCGGCCCCAAAGGCGGCAAAATCCTCTACCAAGGAAACCTCAAAGGCCTCAAGAAATCAAAACGCAGCATCACCGCCAGTTACCTCAAAGACAAAATCTAGGAATCAGAGAACCTCACACTCAAATGTAGGGCTGGTGCTTGCGCCACGCCGCGATAGAAACTCACCCACAATTCTCGTACTCAAATTTTAACCACTGATAACACTGATATCTTCGAACGATCAAACCACTGCCTTGCCACTGGTCCACAGGAATTTCCCTACGAGGAAATAGGCCAGAAAAAATGGATTAGCCACAAAGAGGCACAAAGAAACACAAAGACCTAATTCTATATTAATTAGATAAAGATCTAATCCCGACAGAATTAAAATCACCGCGTATTCCATAGGCCTATTCTTTGTGCATCTTCGTGGCAAAAAACCTAAACCCTCCCAAACATCAGTGTTCTCAGTGATTAAACAAACCTTCAAACAATATACATAAAATGAGTGGAAATCCCAAAGAGTCAGATTGGAAAACATTTCGCAAGATCGTCCCTGATCTCAGGGAAAGGTATTTGAAGAAGAAAAATGATCTGAACTGTTACGTCAGCTAGACATCCTAAACGACAACGAAACGTGGATGGCGAATGGCCTGATTTCCGCAGGCATGGTTACTGAAAAGAATTGAAGAAACGAGCTAGGCGGCTCAATGCCCCCTACTGCTGAGTCAGCGGAGACAAGCCCCGCCAACTGAACCCAAGCGTTTCATGAACCACGAAGCACGGAGGTACGGAGGATTAAAATACAAACTTCAAGGTGGAACGTGGCGTCCCGACGCGTTTGCATAGCTTCCTCTCAATCGCGAGTCGGGACGCCTCACGCCACCCCATCGAATTGATTGAGCTGCATACGCGGTACGGTCCACGTGGCGAACCTGCGATTCTTATTTCACCGTACCTCCGTGTCATTAGTGGGCAAAAAAAACCTCAATCGAACCAAGCTTTGGAGATCATCTCAAAATTAGCTTTAAATCAAAGGCGCTTTGCGTACGTTATAGAACTGTGACGTTTCTTAAATCAATTACGCTTCTACTGGTTGTAGCCATCGCTAACCCGATGTGTTGCTGCTTGGCTTTTGGCGAAACGGATATGGAAACCACTGCCTCCACTGTCACCGACGCGCATGCGTGCTGTCACTTGGACGACCAGATGGACCCCGAAAACGGGCAACATTCTCAAGATTCAGGCGATTGCTACCACGAGGATTCTAACCTCTTGAAGATCAACGACGCAGGTCCCGATATTCTCTCGAATCTCGCCGATCCTTTAGGTCAAAATTACGCCTACCTCGCCATTTTCAACAGTCACGAATCCTCTATTTCAAGACTGTATCAAATGGGTGACTATCACTCGTTCGACACGCTCTCTCCAGGCTCCCGCGCCTCGCGGACCTACTGCGTCTTTCTCCTTTGATTCGCGGACTCAGAGCGCTCAAACAGCCGCTTCAAGGACCCTATTACACCGATATAATCGGTATCGCTACGTCCTCAAGGCAGCCTGTTTCCGGCATTTTGCCCGATAAATCGCGCTCTGACTAAGAAACTGTTAGTAAGTCAAAATTAGCTCTGACTCTAAGCTGTAGGAGCGGGTTTATCCCGCGATTCCTTTTTTCTCTCTAGGATAAATCGATTCAATCGCGGGGTAAACCCGCTCCTACACTTACTAAACAATTTCTCAAATTGAAACCGCTGCAGCCCGCAGTCCCGATCCATGTACTGGATCGTTTTTCAAATCTAAACGCATGACCTACTCGGTCTCACTTCGTTCACACGAATCATGAACTTTTTCATACATCGCATTTTTCACGCTAGCTTCGCCATTCTCGCCGTTTCTTCGATCACCGAATACACATTCGCAGATCAGTCGGATACCGATAGCCCGAAATCAATTCCCATTGAGCTTTCCTCAAAGAATATCGTCGGCCCGCTGATCTCCGAAGCCTTGGAAAACAATCCTGGACTACGGGCCTTCGATCTACGCTACCAAGCTGCTCGCGAATCCATCACGAGCGCCAGGGCTCTCCCAAATCCAAAAGTTCAGCTCACTCACTTCGTCGAGTCCATTCAGACGCGAACCGGTCCACAGCGCCAAGCAATCCAACTACAACAACCTCTTCCCTGGCACGGAAGCCGAGCGAGACGACAGGAAGCCGCGCAAGCTCAAGCCGAATCTCTTTGGCACGCCTATGCCTCCCAGCAGTTCATTCTTTTAGACAGCATTGCCGAAAAAACACTCGAAGTCGCCTACCTCGACAAATCTATCAATCAGCTCGAATCCAACACGCAACTACTGGCTCAATTGGAAACGATCGCCGAAGAACGTATCCGCTCTGGAGGCAATCTCAACGATCACCTTCGCCTCCAAATTGAAACTCAACGTTTTGCCGATCAAATCGAGCGACTCAAAACGCGGCGCAAAACAATCAGTGCCGAGCTCGATGCGCTTCTCGGCCGAAAGTCTATTTCTCAAATCCCGGAAATCGAGTGGGCCGCCCCCGCTAAGGTATCCGCTGATCTCAATCAATTGTATGCATCCTCCACTGAGCGGAATCCTCAAATCGCAATCCTCCGCTCGCTTCTATCAAACCAAGAAGCGCGAGAACGTTTAGCGGAATTCGCCAGCAAGCCCGAGGTAACTCTCGGTCTGAATTACATGAGAACCGGCGATGCCATCAACCGCGCCCTCGAAGGCAGCGGCAAAGATCCATGGGCTCTCATGGTGGGCATTTCACTACCCGTCTGGGGCAAAGCCAATCGCTCCATTCAGCTCGCGGCTTCACTTCAAAGCGATGCCCTTTTCGCTCAAATCGAAGACAAAGAGCTTCACCTACGAGCTGACGTTCACCGCTGGATCGCAAAACTCGAGGACTCGCAATCACGGATCGAACGCTACGAAAACAAACTGATCCCCCTCGCCCTACAATCCCGAGAAATCACCAAATCCAACTACAGAACCAACAGGACAAGTATCTCCGACGTCATCGACAGCGAACGCATTGTCATCGAATTGGAAACACAGTACTGGCGAGCGGCGGCCGACGCCTGGATCGCTCGATGGAAACTAGCAACCCTTTCTGGAGGCCTCTGGCTCAACTAATATGAAACCACTATTCAAATACTCTTCCAAGCGCTTGAACATACTCGCTTTCAGCATCGTCGCCCTTGCGACCATTGGCTGCCAGCAACGCTCCAACGAAAGCGATGATCACGCCCAGCACAATCACCAACAGCACGGAGCATCCGCTTCCGCCGATTCTGCATCGAAGCCCGACACGAAATACCAGTGTTCGATGCATCCGAACATCGTGGCGGACCAAGCAGGAAAATGCCCCATCTGCGGAATGGACCTTCAACCGGTCGAACCGATAGCCCTTACCAATGTTCCCGGTAGATCCGCAGTAAGCCTGACCGACAGACAGCGCCAGTTGATCAATCTTCGCACGACTGAAGTGGAACGTATCCGCGCGATAAAGACATTCAGTGTCCCTGGAGTCATCCAGCACGACCATTCGAAAGTCTACACCATATCCGCATGGACCTCCGGCCGCATCGAAGAGCTGATCGTTAACCAAGAAGAAACCGAAGTTCATAAAGGCGACCCACTCTATCACATATATAGCCCAACCATCTACGCAGCGCTCCAAGACTACGCTAACCTTACAAGAGGTTCAGTACAGAATCAGGCCCTTATCGAATCTGCCCGTTTTCGCCTTCTCCAACTAGGATTGCTAGACGACCAAATCGACGCCCTAAAAGGCGAGACAGACATTCCCAGAACGATTGAGATTCGCTCCCAAGCGAATGGTCTCGTTATGATGAAAAAGATAAATCAGGGCCAATATATAAAAGAAGGCGACTCTCTCTACACCCTCGTTGATCTATCCGAGCTATGGCTCATCGTCGATATCTACGAATCCGATCTTACTCACCTAGCGACAGGGCAACGTGTCACCGCCTCAACACCTGCAGTTCCCAATGAACAGTTCACCGGATCGATCACTCTCATAAATCACCACGTCGATCCTCAAACGAGAACCGCAAAAGCCCGTGTCGTTTTTGACGGCGCTGAAACATCAACCCAGTCAGTAAGCAATCCACACGGACACCGGCTGCTGCCAGATATGTGGATGACTGCCCGCATCGAGAAGGACCTCGGCGAACAACTCGTCATTCCTCGCGAAGCTCTATTCGACACCGGAAATCGTCAGTACGTCTTTGTCGAAGAAGAGCCAGGACGATACACTCCACAAGCAGTAAACATTGGCGCCGAAATCGAAAACCACATCATCATCAACTCGGGACTCGAAGCCGGAGACCGCGTTGTTTTCGACGGAGTATTCCTGCTCGATAGCGAAAGCCTCCTCAGAGCATCTGCCAGCGGCGACACCCGCGACTCGGCTAGTCGAGAAGCGTCACCGCAAGCGCACGTTCATGGCCTGCCCTTTTCCGCTCAAGAATCGCTCGATCAATTTTGGAAAACCTATTTCGAAATCAGAGACTCGCTAACAGCCGATCGTATCGACTCGCTTTCGACTCAAATCGATTCTCTTCAACAGAACATCGATTCCCTAAAGGACGCCCAACATTTGCCCGCAACCGGAAAATTTTTGTATCTAAAAACCCTGGACAGTTTTTCCCAACAGCTATCTCACCCCCATTCGACCGTCAAAGAGGCTCGCATTCTCTTTGGCCACTTAAGCCAAGCGATCATCACTTGGGCTCAGGCAACGCCAGAAGCCATACCATCCGATCTTCACATTGCGAGCTGCCCGATGTGGACCTCCTCGCCAGCCCAATGGATTCAGACGGAAACGACACTCGAGAATCCTTTCATGGGAAGCGCCATGCTCCAGTGCGGAGCGATCGAAGAAACCCTCAACGCCCTTAAACGATAATGATCAATCGAATCATCGAATGGTGCATCGGTCATCGGTTCCTCGTCATCATCATCGCCTTAATGGGCGCCTTTGCAGGGTTATTCAGCCTGCGAAATATAAAACTAGACGCCATCCCCGATCTATCGGATGTTCAAGTGGTCGTCTTTTCCGAATGGCCCGGACGCGCCCCAACCCTAGTTGAAGACCAAATAACCTACCCAATCGTCAGCGCCCTCGCCGCTGGTCCAAAGGTACGCTACGCCAGGGGCCAGAGCTATTTCGGCCTCTCATTCGTCAACGTCGTCTTCGAAGACGGCACCGACATGTATTGGGCTCGGTCGCGCGTTCTTGAATACCTAAACCAAGCGACCTCGAATCTCCCCGAAGGAGTAAACCCAACACTTGGTCCCGATGCGACCGGCGTTGGCTGGGTTTTTCAATACGCCCTAGTCGACCGAACTGGAAAGCAAAGTCTCGCTGACTTGAGAACTTACCAAGACTGGACTCTCCGCACCTATTTGCAAAACACTCCGGGCGTCGCAGAGGTGGCCTCCATCGGAGGTTACGTCGACCAGTATCAAATATTGCTCGATCCGAATAAACTGAGGATTCACGGTATCGCGGCAAACGACGTTATCCGAGCCGTCCGAGCGTCGAATAACGATGTCGGCGGCCGTCTCATCGAATTTGGCGAAACCGAGTATATGGTTCGAGGTTTGGGCTACATCGAAAACCTGGAAGATATAGAATTGATTTCTATCCAAGTAAAAGGTGACGGCGTCCCACTCCTTCTCAGAGACATCGCCGATATCAGACGAGGTCCCGATATACGCAGAGGTCTTCTTGAAGTCGATGGCGAAGGGGAAGCCGTCGGCGGCATTGTAGTCATGCGCTATGGAGAAAACGCCCTGACAACGATCAACGCCGTAAAAGCGAAACTTGAAGCGATCAAGCCATCTCTACCAGAAGGAGTCGAAATCGTCGTCGGATACGATCGTTCCGACCTAATTCTTCGAGCCATCGACAATCTCAAAGAAACGCTTTTCGAGGAAATGGCTATCGTGAGTGTCGTCATATTCGTTTTCTTGCTACGCCTGCGAAGCGCTCTCATCGCCATCATTGTTCTTCCACTCGGCGTTTTGCTTTCGTTCATACCGATGCAACTATTGGGCATTTCGTCTAACATTATGTCTCTCGGCGGAATCGCGATCGCGATCGGGGCCATGGTAGACGCTTCTATCGTTTTCATAGAAAACGCCCACAAATGGCTCAGGCGATGGGAAGACGCAAAAACAAACAAGGACTCCAGAGACGGCGATCTCGCGACCCTAACGCGCCTCCAAGTAATCTGCCGTTCTTCTCAACAAGTCGGCAAACCACTTTTCTTTTCCTTGCTCATCATCGCCCTATCATTTCTTCCCGTATTCGCATTGGAAGGACAGTCAGGTCGATTATTCAAGCCCCTGGCATTCGGCAAAACCTTCTCAATGTTATTCGCGGCTTTTCTCGCAATCAGCCTCGTCCCAGTTCTCATCACATTTTTCACACGCGGCCGAATACCGAGCGAGAAAGCCAACCCGATCAACAAACTCCTCATTTTCATCTACGAACCCATTGCCAAGTCTGTGCTTCGATTTCGCTGGATCGCTCTCGCTTTGGCGGCTGGAACTCTCGCCCTAACCTGGTGGCCATATCGACAAATCGGTTCCGAATTCATGCCGCCGCTCAACGAGGGTTCCCTGCTCTACATGCCGACAAGCCCTCCTGGCATGGCGATCAGTGAAGCGCGCGAAGCCCTTCAAAGCCAAAACCGTATAATAAAGGCTTTCCCTGAAGTTGAACGCGTATTCGGAAAAATTGGACGCGCGCAGACCGCAACCGACCCGGCCCCGCTATCGATGGTGGAAACGACCATCACCCTAAAACCAGAAAGCGAATGGCGACCCGGAATGACTTTCGAATCGATCAAACGCGAACTTGGAGCCCAGCTTCCCTATCCAGGAATGCCCGCAATTTGGTGGATGCCGATTCAAACGCGTATCGAAATGTTGGCGACAGGAATTCGAAGCCAAGTCGGCATTAAGATTCTCGGACCCGACTTGGAAACGATAGAATCCGTTGGTCTCGAAATCGAAAAGCTACTCAAAAGCGCTCCGCACACCGCTTCCGTATTTTCCGAGCGCGTCACGGGTGGTTACTACGTGGACATCAAAATCGATCGAAATGCTATCGCCCGTTACGGCATCGCCCTCGAAGACGCTCAAGCGGTTATCGAAACCGCAATCGGCGGTCGCAACATCGACACGGTCATCAGTGGTCGAGCCCGATTCCCGATCAACGTCCGCTACAGCCGCGATTTCCGTGACAGTTTAGACGACCTCAAACAAATCCCCCTTTCCAACGCCAAAGGCCAGTTAGTACCTTTGGGGCAGATCGCTCGGATCGAACTCACCAGCGGTCCTCCGATGATCCGCAACGAAAACGGGCAATTGGCTGGCTTCGTCTTTGCCGATACGTTCGACACCGACCTCGGGACCTATGTCGAGGATGCCAAACGTCTGATTCGAGAGAATGTTCACATCCCCCCAGGCTACTATCTAGAATGGGGCGGCCAATACCAATACCTGCTCAAGGCGAAAGAAAAGCTGAACTGGATCATTCCCCTCACCATCGCCCTCATTTTTCTACTACTCTATCTCAACTTCGATAGCTTCGCGAAAACGGGCATCGTATTGCTGAGCATACCATTTGCCCTCGTTGGCGGCGTTTGGCTCGTTTGGTACCTGGACTACAATCTCAGCGTCGCCGTAGCCGTCGGTTTTATCGCTCTTGCTGGCGTCGCCGCCGAAACAGGCGTCGTCATGATCGTCTACCTCGACGAGGCCTGGCACAATGTACGCAGTCGAATCGAGCGCCCAGACGTCAACGATTTAAGAGATGCAATCCTCGAAGGAGCCGTACAACGCGTGCGTCCCAAAATAATGACCGTCGCAACCACAATCATTGGACTTCTACCGATACTCTGGAGCCACGGCGCCGGAGCCGACACCATGAAACGAATCGCCGCGCCCATGATCGGCGGCATGGTAAGCTCAACTCTGCTTACACTCCTTATTATCCCAGCTGTTTACTTCATCTGGAGAAAACGTTCCCTTTAGGCCGTATTGACATGCGACCCGCAACTACTGACACTACACGCATCATGAAATCACTCATCGCACTATTCATCGCCACAATGGCAATAGTATCCACGTCCTACGCGCAATGCGAGCATTGCAGCGCAGCAGGCGAATCCAGCGCAAAAGATAGCGATTCCAGCCATCACCTAACAAGCTATTTTGAAATCCAAAAGGCGCTAGCCAACGACGATTTCAAAGCCGCCAAAAAAGTTGCCGCAACATTCAACAAAGAATCTGAGTCCTGCTCCTTGGCCGGCCATGATTGCTGCGCGACAATTCGTGAATCAACCGCCGCGATCGCCAAGGCCATAGACATCAAAAGCGCCCGGGCATCATTTAAAAACTTTTCCGACGCGCTTATTGCTAAACTCGAATCCGAAGGAGCCGCTAGCGACCCCGTTTACAAAATGCATTGCCCCATGGCCTTCGGAAACACAGGCGGAACCTGGCTGCAGGATAATGAAGATCTTCGCAATCCGTATTACGGATCCATGATGCTCAAATGCGGAATGCAACAAGCCGTCATTAGCAAAAAGTAGTCCGATTCGCGAGCTTTCGTCTTCTCTTCAAACTACATCGATTACCTGCGTGACAAGCTCACCCTCTACCCTCACCGAACACGTCGTCCTACTCGATATCGATGGAAATGCCATCGGGACAATGGATAAGAACAGTGTCCACACAGCAAATACGCCCCTGCACAGTGCGGTTTCAATTTTTCTATTCGACGGAAAAGGCAACATGCTGACCCAACAGCGAGCCCTTTCCAAAAAAACTTGGCCAGGAATTTGGTCCAATGCCTGTTGCGGACATCCCGCATCTGGCGAAAGCCATTTGGAAGCCGCCAAGCGACGTATTGAACAGGAACTCGGGCTAAGCGGCATCGAATTGATCAACGCCCTACCGAATTTTCAATACCGAGCCGAACTCGACGGAATCGTCGAAAACGAAATTTGCCCGGTTTTCATCGGTCACTGCGCAAACGAACCCACGCCGAACCCGGTCGAGGTCGCCGCCACCGAATGGGTGCCTTGGCAGGCATTCGCCGATTCCTGCAGAGGTTTAACCCAAACTCGCTTCGACTCCTTCTCCCCTTGGTCGCACCTCGAAGGCCAGCTTTTACTGGAGCATCCCCTGATCGACCAATTCACCGGCACGGCGTGATAGGCGCACAGGTATCTTGCCTGTGAATCGTGAATCAATGTAGGAGCGGGTTTACCCCGCGATGTCTCGTTCGTTCTATTTGGATCCGCAATATCGCGGGGTAAACCCGCCTCCTACACTGACTTATTAAACAGGCTCTAAGGCATGTGAGCACGCTGCAATAAGCTACCTTCATTAACCTAACCGACACATTGATCCTGCACAGCAGAAAGCCGAAGCAAGCTTCGGAGTATTAGACCCAAAGGCAATAAACAGGCTGGAAGCCTATGCGCCTTTTAAAACCGAGCCCGGAGGTCTCGATCCACCTAGCTCCACTAAATTAAGCTGGCGCGAGACGTCTCGGCTCGCGTATTTCAACCTCAAATTTTCCGAAACGAAACGCCCGTTGCGACTAAGGCCATACCCACCGCGTTAGCCCGTTCAACCAACTCGGCTTCTCGCTGCACATCGATTCCCGGGTGAACCAATACGCTTGCTCCTGCTGCTTTTGCTCGAGCAACTTCCTCGGGGTCTTCGATATCGACATCGAAAACGACGCTCGTTCCCTCGATAGATTCCCCACCATCCCGCAAGCGATCCCAAACCGAGCTTTGGTCAATCAAACCGGAAACTTGGGCAACCACCCGTTCTCCCGCTAAGGCAACGCAACCCGTCGAGCGAAGATGCCGCGAGAGTTTGACGCCAAACAACATATCCTCCCATTGCGTAACCAAAGGCTGATTCGCGGTCGGCATTCGCCACGAAAATGGATTCACCGCCACGCGATTAATATCCTGAACCAAAGCGCCGCCCGCCACCGAACGGACTTCCTGCAACGCTTCATAACCCAAGCCTTCACGACTAACTAAAAGCCGCATCCCATCAATCGTCGCCTCCGAGACATACGCAGGCGCTAATACAGAACCGAAAATAGCATTTCCACCAAGCGATTCCAGCAACTCGGAATCAACTGCTCCATTAACCACCCACGTAGCTTTCGAGAGAATGGAATCGACAGCAGTCCGAGCCGAGGCAATTGCCTGTTCTACCGAATCCCCACTCGCCGCGGAAATCAAAACTCCATTTTGGATAATCACCGCAGTCGTTTTCTCGAACTCGCCGATCGCATACACCGCCAATGACAAATCGAGAATACTCCCGTAATCGAGCCCCGGTCCGGATCTTTTTTCGAAATGTTCTCCAAAGCTCCCATAAAGCGCCGCCTTCTGACGCGGCGTAGCTCCTTCCGCCAAAGATTGAGATCGTTTCCAGGAAAACCGAATCGACTTCGGGTACCCACTCAAAGCATCGATATCCGGCGTATCCCCTCCCTGCATTTCCAAGTATTGAGCCACTGAAGCATCAAATTCAGAGGCTGCGTGCAGAGCATTGCATGCCTGATCCATACGAAAGCGCCCGGACAGACTTCCATTTCCCTCTCTGAGCAAACTCAAAATCTCTCCATACAACTTCGGACTACCCACTACAGCCGTCTTCTGAGGCCGACGGGCCGCCATGCGGACTAAATCGACAATCCCATGGTCGAAGGCGTTCAAGGCGCTTTTCCACGACATAAATTCGCGCCCCACCGCCGAAACCTCATAAAAATTCGCTACCAGCAAATCCACCTCGCCCTCCTCGAT
>JAPKDW010000343.1 GCA_028822375.1 Opitutaceae bacterium
AACAACGCAATATCGCCAATAAACGCCTCCACAGGAGGGACGAGAACCCCAATGGGTTCGACGAAGCGAGTTCACGAGCGGAGATGGGCAAATCGAAGATTTGGGGCAAAGCTCCGAATTCGCGAAGCGAATGAGTCAGTCCCTCCTCGCGTACCATTTTTCGCCAAAAACATTCTGCGTTTTAAACAACGCAATATCGCCAATAAACGCCTCCACAGGAGGGACGAGAACCCCAATGGCTCCCGCTACCAGCGGTTATAAAAGAACGTGAAATCCCTCAATTGCGGTTCTTGTAGGAGCGGGTTTACCCCGCGATAGTGGGTGCCTATGCCATAAATATGAAAAATCGCGGGATAAACCCGCTCCTACACGGACTTATCAAACAGTCCCAATCCGAAGACGGCCTTCCGCGGCGACCTGAACATTCCAAACAACGCGAATTTGCCAGCAAACGCCTCCACAGGAGGGACGAAGCGGAAACCGAATAAGCCGAGTCAAATGAATTAACAGGATACGCTAACGCTAGATGATACTGGCTACGCCAGCAGCATGATGAGCCTCCCAATCCCATTAGCAGATCATCATGTTCCCGCTTGCGGGATCAAGCAAGCGAGGCACGAGCGCATCCTGTTAAAACAAAACAGTGCTCACCGAGTCATTCTCACTCGCGCACCGCGTCCTCCCTTACCAGCGATTATAGAAGAACGTAAAATCCTTTAATTGCGGATTTTCGGTCCCAATTCGAAGGCGGCCTTCGGCATCGACCTGCACATTCCAATCCCGTGTCGTTTTCAGACTGGGTTCGGTCAACCTCAAGACAAACTCCTTTTCCGATTGCTCGATAACCTCGTACTGTTCATCGGAACGAACATCCTTGGAGGGCATATACATCCGAATTCGATCGCGACGAATAACCAGCTCGGAATCCCTGAAGACCTCGACCGTCGCCGCCATGACCCTTCGAAGCTCTTCTTTATCGAATTTATAAATTTCCGCCTCCGTCGACTCCAAATCGAAGCGCCAGTTTCCAAGAATCAGTTCAAGCGGATCATTCGCAGCATCGCCGCTCACCGTGATTGGGTCCCCGAACTGAATCTCCGCGGATTCTATCGTAAAAAAGTAAAACCGATTCCCGAATGGCTGATAGTCCGTGGAATACTGCTGGGCACCATCATAAAAATACAAAGTGCCCACCACTGTTGCATCGCGGCTATTTTTCGGGAAGTCGAAGGTCCGTCGCGAGGGCGGAGTTTCGAGCAAGAAAAATACCCGGCCGCTGATCGCGATTGCCGGAGCGCCAAACGCGTTTTCGTGAAACACCCCTTCCACTTTCGCTTCTTTTCCAATCAATGCCCCCAAATCCGCTTCAGATGCATACGGTCCGATTTCGATCTGAGCATTGGCAGCTAAACCGAGCAACCACATTGAAACAAATCCAACCAAGACAAACTTAAGTTTCATAACACACATCTCCCAAAGCAAAATAGACAGATTCAAATTCCTCAACCCACAATATCCTGAATAGCCCAAACAGCAGTCGCCGTCGAAATAAACCCGAACATCAAAACACTCGCGCAACCTTTCTTTTCTGGGAACGCATCAGGGTTTTCTTTCCTTAATTCAGCCTCGATCTTCTCGACGTATTATTTGGCATCCTTCAGGCCCAATCCTGTCAACTCACGGCATTGCTTAATCGCCTCGATTTTCCTCCCTGCAAGTAAAGCCTCCGTCAGCTTCTCAATGATTTCATCTGATTCATCGGATTCACCCATGCCCCATTGCTAGGACAGAAGAGTCATCAGGTCAAGAGACCACTAGTTTCTCAAACTGTAGGAGCGGGTTTATCCCGCGATCCTCTTATTTCATCTAATGCAAACCGATAAACCCACTCCTACAGCTAATGACCAAAAACCTCAAAAGCCTTCTGCCTACTCACAAAGACACTCGGCGATTTGAACCGCATTAAGAGCGGCGCCCTTCCAGAGCTGATCGCCGGCAACCCAAAAAGCCAAACCATTATCGTATCCAAGATCCTTTCGAATCCGACCAACCCCACAGTTTTCGCGACCTGCAAAATCGAGCGGCATCGGATATTTGCCGTTTGCCGGGTCATCCACTAAATCGATTCCCGGAGCCGCCTCGATTGCCGCCCGAGCCGCTTCGACCGATACCTCTTTTTCGAATTCTGCATTCACCGAAACCGAGTGAGAACGCATAACCGGAATCCGTACGCAGGTACACGAAGAGATAAGGTTCGGCAATCCCATGATTTTACGGCTTTCATTCACCATTTTCATTTCTTCCTTGGTGTAACCGTTCTCCAAAAATGAATCCACGTGAGGCAATGCGTTCAAGGCAATCTGGTAAGGATACGCCTCCACTGTCGTCGGTTCGCCGCGGGACAGTTGCCCCATTTGAGTTTCAAGCTCGGCCATCGCAGCTACTCCGCTGCCGCTCACTGCTTGGTAAGTCGAAGTAAACATTCGCTTCAGCCCAAAACGCTTATGTAAGGGATAAACCGCCATCAACGTAATCGCCGTCGTGCAATTTGGGTTGGCAATGATTCCCTTGTGAGCCTTTGCCGCCTCAGGATTGATTTCAGGCACCACTAAAGGCACGTTTGGATCCATCCGAAAAGCGGAACTGTTATCGATAGCCACCGCTCCTGCTGCCGCAGCCGCAGGGCATAATTCCTTCGCCAATGCACCGCTCGCCGAAAAAATGACGAAATCCAATCCTTCAAAACACGTTTTCGTAGCTTCTTCGACAGTGATGGTTTGCCCCAACGCTTCGATCTGCTTTCCTGCAGAACGACTCGACGCAAACAGCTTAAGCTCAGACAGTGGAAACTGCCTGCGCTCAAGAAGTCCTATCAACTCCTGCCCGACCGCTCCGGTCGCGCCTACGATACCTACTTTGTAACCCATTTTCTTTTAATGCTAACCGGATCAGATCGATGCGGTTTCCAACAACAAGCCTATGTCCTTGGATTTAAATCAGCCATACACGCATAAGATAGAAGCCCTGAAAATCAAGCCCTCAGCGCGACGATTGCTCGTGTCGATTGCCGATCAACGCGTAGAGCTCGTCGAAAACAATCGAGCCATCAGCGCATTTCGCGTTTCCACCAGCCTCAAGCCTCCTTCCAATCTCCAAGACTCCAACGGCACTCCGTCCGGCCTGCATCGAATCGCCCAAAAGATCGGATCAGGGGCCCCCATCGGCGAAGTTTTCAAAGGACGCGTCAGCATTGGCCGACGCTATGACGAGCTAGACGAGGAAGCACAACGCCCCAACCTCATCACCACCCGCATCCTCTGGCTCGAGGGCCTTGAAGCAGGCTTCAATCAAGGCAACGGCTGCGACAGCTACCAACGATACATCTATTTTCACGGCACCAACCACGAAGACAAAATCGGCCAACCGGCCAGCGGCGGCTGCGTCCAACTTCTCAATCAGGAGATGGCCGAACTCTTCGACGCCGTCGAAGCAGGCGACCACGTTTATATCGGGTAAGCCCGCTCTCTCTCAATTGGCGATGCCCAACGCCGAGGTTCACAATGTAAGATGCACTACCGCCGGAGCGGTGAGCACTGCCTTGTCGTTATTTTTTGTATACATCTTTTCAGTGACCAACTTTGACTACATGGATTATGAGTCCTTCATCTAAGATTTCATATATGACACGGTAGTTTCCGATTCTTATTCGATAGAGCTCTTCCTTGGTTAGTTTCTTGCAGGCGATAGGTCTT
>JAPKDW010000003.1 GCA_028822375.1 Opitutaceae bacterium
GCCCGATACTCCTCGGGCAACCAAGTCCGGTCCCAATGCTCGAGCAAGCATTTCTTTTTCACCAGGACCACCACTCAGGAAAAAACCTGTAATCATCGTTTCATCCCCAGTTCCAGCGATTCCTCGAGTGGATATATTGACGAGACGAGCAGCCTTCTCAATAGCAAATAGTTCGCCTCCCAACGAAGTGGCCGTCCCATCGGGATTCGTCGCGCTAAGCGTATAAACTCCGCCATCCGCCTCGGCAAATGATGCTATTGCATAAGTCGACTGCGTAGCTCCAGTAATCGGGTTACCGTCCAAATTCCACTGATACGTTGCATCACCCTCGGAAACAACAGTCGCCGAAACCATTGTAGATCGGCCTATTTCCACCGCGCGATTCATTGGACGGCTCGAAAACCCAGGAACGTCTGAAACAATCTGAGCGGCGAATGTCTTTTCGAAAGAGTTTCCCTCCGTATCCATTGCTGAGACGCTAATCGTAGCCGATCCCAAAAAGGTATCATTAGGCGCAACCGTCAAAACCGACCCGCTTAAAGTAGCTTCCACTATTCCAGCAGACGAACTGCCAACAGTGAAACTGATCATGGAATCACTATCCCCAACTTCCGGATACATGGAAACTCGCTTTGCCTCCACGAGCTCCGCCATCAAGTCTACTGCCACATCATCGTCGACCCCACCAAGCATAGGAAAGTCCGCAAACGGAAATCCGCTATTATCCAGTGTCAAAGTCCAGGTCGGAATATCCTCTATAACATCGGCCACATCCATCCCCGCCCCAATGACCCGCGCGAAAACAGTGAACCCGCCATTTTGCGGATCCAAAATCGCCGAGTTATCCGCCATGCTAATGAAAAATCCGCTTGTGGCGCTATCAGGTTGATCCGCCAATTTGGCCATCGACAAGGTTCCCCTAAGGTTCGACAAGGAAAACTCATTCACAACTGGATCACGCGTCAGAACCGGCACCAATGGAAGGGTCGCTGTAAAGCTGCCTCCTTGAATTACAAATCCCTCAATTGAACGATGAATGATCGTATTGTTGTAAGAGTCATCATCCACATAACTCAAGAAGTTCGCCACGTTGAGTGGAGCGGCGGCGTCAAGCATCTCGATATTGATCGTCCCTTGATCGAAATCCAACTGCACGACCTGTCCGCTTACTCCATCAATCGTGAAATAATCGGCCAAGTCAATTTCCACGCCCGCTGCACCTAATGGAACGTCAAGATCCACAAAATCCTGGGTTTCTTCCAACTGAAACGTTTGCGCAAACAAGCTAGAGGATAAAAAAAGCGCCGACGAAGCGGCGAACGAGAATAAGAGGGTTTTCATAAATCAGATGAGATATTTCTAACGAGACACACTTGCCCGCACACCTATACGAGTCGAACTGGCTCGCGGTTTCACGAATTCGAAACGAGAAAGAGCAGCAAATTCCTCAAATTAATCAAGGAAACAACACATCTACTTTCACTTCGAGCAGACGCTCTCGACGAAGCCAAAAGGATCGAATGCCCTATCCATCGAATCAGCCAGGGCAGCGGCATCCAGATGCTCAGTGACTAACAGATTCGAACCTTTGCGAAAATGAGGGGCCCTAACGTCGAAGTTTGTCTGTTTACAACCCCACGCGCAAATTTCGATACAGGCGGACTGTGGAACGCGCCCGCGGGTAAACTCATCCAATGGCAAGTCCGCGGAGCCGATACCATAAACGTCTCGACCGATCTCTCAACACCCCAACTCAGCGCCATACGTCAAGCCATAGAGGTTCCTCTTGATATATGTAGAAGCGCCTGATGGCCTTGGAGGATACGTCCGCCACTTTAAAGCCCCCGATTTTGTCCGATTCGCTGCTCCTATTCATGCGAAGCTTGGCCTACGTAATTCAGCCGACATCTACCTCTACGGAAAGCAGCTCGAATCCGTCTCCCTAAAACTCACTCAAGAACGCGTCCGTCGAAGCAAACTCGTATTCGATCTCATTCAGCGAAAAATGCCAGACGCAGTAATATCAGAAGTCGGGATAAAGCAGGAAGACCTTGCCGTTCCCATTTCATAAAAAGCCAATATTCGCTAGAACGCATTCTTTTGCAAAGGAGCATTGAATTTACCAGATAATCCGCATTGGTTGAGAGGGATTCTACACTCGACTTCAAAACCCTTCATTACGTCATGGAAATTTCAGGAACCTCAATCATCGGCTTCAGCTCCGCTCCGCAAAGCGACACATCAATCAAAGCTGTCGATCCTTCAACCGGACTGGAAATCGAACCGTCCTTTTACAACGCGGAATCGGAGATCGTCGAACAAGCAGCAACTCTAGCCAGCCAGGCGTTTCTCGTCTACAGCAAGAAGAGCAGCCATGAACGCGCCTCATTTCTCAATGAAATAGCGACTCAGATTGAATCGATCGGTGCGGCTTTGGTCACCCGAGCGATGCAGGAAACCGGTTTGCCGGAAGGACGGATCAAAGGCGAAACCGGACGTACAACCGGACAGCTTCGTCTCTTTGCCTCTTTGATCGAAGACGGTTCATGGACCCAAGCCAGAATCGAAACGGCCCTGCCCGACCGATCGCCTTTGCCCCGGCCCGACATCCGCTCAATGTCTCGTCCTCTGGGTCCCGTCGTTGTGTTCGCAGCCAGCAACTTTCCCCTCGCGTTTTCTACCGCAGGTGGCGACACCGCTTCGGCTCTCGCATCCGGATGCCCAGTTATCGTCAAAGCCCATTCCTCTCACCCCGGTACTGCTGAGCTAATCGCACGCGCTGTACAAAAAGCGGCCAAAATAACCGGGATGCCTGATGGCGTATTCAGTCTCCTATTCGGAGGCGGCCGCACCGTAGGTTCGGCCTTAGTAGCGCACCCGGCGATCAAAGCGGTTGGTTTTACCGGATCCACCGCTGGCGGCACTGCTCTGATGGAAGTCGCAGCTAAACGACCGGAGCCGATTCCCGTTTATGCCGAAATGGGAAGCGTAAACCCAATCGTCCTACTTCCAGAAGCCGTGGCTCACAATGGCGACGCGATTGCTGCCGGTCTCCACATTTCGGCAACCATGGGAGTCGGCCAATTCTGTACGAACCCTGGTGTTGTATGCATCAAGAAAGACGCGTCGGGCGATGCGCTTGTCGATCATTTCGTCGAGAAGATGAAAGACACTGCCGCCCAAGTAATGCTAAATCCTACAATTCACCGCGCCTACAAAGATGCTCTGTCTAAGATGCAAGCCAACAAGAGCGTTACGACACTTGTCTCCGGTTCCGCAGGCGACAATGACTCCCCCTGCTTAGGAACCGCTGCGGTATTCGAAGCGAGCGCCTCGTCGTTTCTAAAAGATGAATCCCTTAGTCACGAAATCTTCGGCCCAGGCACAACCCTTGTCCGTTGGGAAAATAAAGAAGATCTGCTCGCCATATTGGAAAGCCTACAAGGCCAGCTTACTGGAACGATTCACGCGAGCGGAACAGATTGGGAAAACCACGGCGAAATTTTGGAAATCCTAGAACGCAAGGTAGGACGTATTGTTTACAATAGTTTCCCAACGGGAGTCGAAGTATGCCACTCGATGGTCCATGGCGGTCCTTTTCCTGCGACCTCCGATGGACGCAGCACGTCAGTCGGCACGCATGCCATTTCAAGGTTCACGCGCCTCATTGCTTACCAGGACAGCCCACAATCGCTTCTCCCCGATGAACTGAAAGATGGAAACCCACTTAGGATCGTACGTCTCGAAAACGGAAAAACCGTTGAAGCGACGATCTAGCGCTCTATCGTAGAAGCCACAGGCTTCTACTTTCGACCAAGGACCGCCTTGACTGTATCCCTAAACCAATTACGCATATCATCTAATATCGCGTAAAAGATCGGAACCACGATCAAAGCAAGGACGGTCGAAACCATCAGACCGCCAACCACTACCCGACCCAATGGGGCATAGGAAATATCCATCATTTTAGACCCGCCAATGGCAACCGGAATCATCCCGCACATCGTAGTTAGGGAGGTTACCCAGATAGGTCTGAAACGTCTCCTGCTGGCTTCCATCAATGCCGCGTTTCGCGCCATGCCACCTGCCATGAGACGCTGAGAGAGATCGACAAGGACAATACCGTTGTTCACGACAACGCCAATCAAGATCATTGCGCCCATTCCCGCCATTCTATCGAAGGAGGTATCGGTCACCACCAGCATCCACACAACGCCAATCCCCGCCATTGGCACGGTAATGATGACCGCCAGCGGCATGATGAATGACTCGAAGAGTACGCCCATCAGGAAGATCACGAATATGAAGATCAACGCCAGGGCGAATTGCAGCTCCTTATTTTCCTCCTTTTCTTTTCGCATGCTGCCGCCTCGGTCCCACTTGTAGCCGCGCGGCATTTCAAGGCCTTGCATCAAGTTTTCAACGTCGGCATTGGTTTTTCGAACATCATCCGTCTCCATCAATGCCTTGATACGCGTGTTCGTTTTGCGGTCGTAGCGGCGGATGGTTTGAGTGGCAGCTCGAAAGCTCAGATGGGAAATCGCATCTAAAGGAACCTCGACTCCAGCGTCCGACTTGAAACGCAATTTGCTTAGTTCCGTCAGCGTTTCCCGATCCTCTTCGCGCAAGCGAGCCTGGATATTAATCTCCCGGCCATCTTCGGTATAGAAGCGACCGACATTAGTCCCGCGCATCGCAGAAGCAATCGAACTCGAGACGTCCTGCGTACTGATGCCCAATTGCTGAGCCTGCTCGCGATCCATGTGGATGCTGAGCTCTTGCTCGTTCTGCTCCACATCTAGCTCCAGTCCCACCAGCTCTGGAATACTTTGCAAACGGCGCACGACCTCTTCGCCCAGACCGAACAACGTTTCCGTGTCTTCCCCGTAAAGGTACACATAGAAGGAACGCGTATTATCTGATGAACTACTCGTACGATAACGAGTCTTCAGCCCAGGAGGAAGGTCAAAGCGTTCCCCAAAATCCTTCATAATGTCCCCGCGACTCATTTTATCCTCCGGAGCCCTCCCCGCGAGATCGAGAATTCCGAGGCGAGCGACCTCGTACCAGGCCAACGTCTCGATCTTCATATTCAGACGAATATACATCGTCCGATCGCTGTAATAAGAGGAGTAGGAATCAAAATCATAGAGCTCTCGATTATCCTCGAGAAAAGTCTCCACCTGACCAACCCACCCCCCGACTTCCTCCTTGGTAACGCCACCGGGAAGTTCGAAACTAACGTAGACATAGCTTCCGCTGCTCTTGCCATCTCGGCGATCGATCCATTCCTCTACGATCGGAATCGATGACGCGGCTACCAAGGACAGGAGTATCAGCATCGCGAAGTAGCGATCCTGAATTGCTCTACGCAATACGAACTGATAAACTCGCCCGATTCTTCCTCCGGCTTTATGAGAAGCCTGTCGCGCCGGTTTTGCCGAAAAGGTTTTGCTCGCTAATGGAATCAGAAGCAAAGCAATCACCAATGAGGCTCCAAGAGCTGCGATCACCGGAATTCCAATACGGTAAAAGTAAAACTGCACCTCGGTTCCGGACTTCATCAACAGCAGGGGAATGAAAACGGCCACCGTTGTCAGAGTCGCCATGATGATGGCTAAGCCAATTTCGCTAGCCCCTGCCAAGGCGCTCTCTCTGGGACTCATTCCCTCTTCGCGCTTGGAGTAGATATTCTCGACCATCACAATCGCGTTATCCACAACGAGACCTACCGCCAGAAGCAGCCCCATCATGGTCAAGACGTTCATCGTCCAGCCTATAAAATAGAGCACGATAATCGAACAAAGGAGGGACAAGGGAATAGCCATCGCGATGGTCACGGCGATGCTCAAGGAGCGAAGGAAACAGATCAAAACGATGAAAGAGAAAATACCTCCCCAGAGGGCTGTCATCTTCAGGTTGTTCACCGATTCCCGAATATACTGCCCTTGGTTTTTGAAGATACTGAACTCAATGCCGCCCCATCGTTTCGCGTTGGAAAAACGATTGAACACCTTTAGGACCTCGTCGCAGATCTGCACGATGTTCGCATCGGATGACCGCGTAATCTCCACGCCATAAGCATTTCCTCCATTCAAACGCCACGTCCCGTAACCATCCAGATCACCGATATAAATCTCTCCGAGATCCTTCAATCGAATCCCGGTTTTCGCATCGACTACAAACTCTTCCAAGATGCTCAAATCCTCAATTCGTCCCACCGACCTGACCATGAAATTTTGTCCGCCTTCGGTCACCCGTCCCGCGCTCAGATTCAAGTTGTCGTTCCTTAGGGCGCTCCCGAGTCGATTGATATCGATGTCATGGGCGCGCAGTTTTTCCTGATCCAAGGAGATCCTAACCTCCTTGTAGCTCAATCCCTTGACATCCACGTCCCCCACGCCATCGATGCGCTGCAAGGCCGGCCGAAAATAGCGTTCTATGAAAAACTCTGGATTATCGATCCCATCCCCCAAGGTCATGGCCGCGAAGAGAATCTCCTCGTCGTCCTCGTCATAGCGATAAACGGTAATCTCTTCGACTTCATCCGGCATCTCAGGGAGAACGCGGTCCATCCGGTCTTTGATCTCCGCGTAAGCCTCGTCCATGTCCACATCGTTGTGAAAGTAGACATAGGCCCGGCCTTGAGTGCCATAAGATCGGGTATAGAGCCGTTCAACTCCACTCACCGACCCCAAAGCATCTTCCAACGGTTCGACGATCTTATCGAGAACGTCCAGAGGAGTTGAGTTCTGGTAATAGGCCCGCACCATCAAGCGCTTTTCCTCCTGCCCGGCGGGCATGAGCTCGATGGGAATCCGCGTATAGGCGATCACTCCCAAGACAAGTATCATCAGCAACCCCATCAGCACCGTCACCGGACGGTTGACGGATATCGTGGGAAGTAGACTGTACCTGGGCTTGGACATTTGCTTACCTCAGACTTTGGCCCTGGCTCTGGCTGCCAAGGCAGCCTCCTCATCTACTTCAATCTTCCCGAAATCCATCAAAAGGTAGAGAGAAGGAATAACGACCAAGGTCAAAAAGGTCGATGAGGTCAGTCCTGAAATAACCGTAATAGCCAAAGGCACTCGAATTTCGGAACCCTCCCCGATCCCCAAGGCCATTGGAATCAAGCCCAGCACCGTGGTCATGGTAGTCATGAGGATCGGCCTGAAGCGAGCCATGCATGCAGTCTTTACGGCGTCTACTCTCTCTCTTCCCTGACGTCTCAAATTATTGATGTAATCCACCAAAACAATCGCATTATTGACCACGATACCCGCCAGCATTATCAAGCCTATAAAGACCAAGATGTTGAGCGACCAACCGCCGAGGAAAAGCGCCATCACGACTCCGATGATTGCCAAAGGAACCGAGAACAGAATAAGAAGGGGGTGGAGCAGCGACTCGAACTGGCTAGCCATAACGATGTAGACAAGGAAAAGAGCCAGAGCCAAAGCAAAGAGCAGGCTATCGATCGATCGCTTCATTTCGGCGGCCTGCCCCGCCACTTCATAGTCGAAACCTGCGGGAAAGCCGAGATCGAACATCGCTTCTTCAATGCGCAAGGTCGCTTCCGACAGATCTATACCATCCACATTCGCCGTCACTACTGCGCCGCGCTGACGGTCGATGTGCCGAATCTCATTGGGCCCTTCGCGCACCTTCAGCTCCGCGATTGCGGAAAGGGGGATCGAAATCGCTCCGCGTGGATTCACGACGAGCTGCCGAAGCTCGTCCAAGCCCATTCGATCGTCCTCGTCGAGACGTACCAAAATATCGATCTGGCGGTCTCGCCTCTGGAACTCTGTGGGAATCTGTCCCTGAATTTTATTCCGAACCAGCTCCGCTACGGTTTTTAGCTGCAGATCCAACTGGGCCAAGCGCTGACGATCGTATATGATCTGCACTTCCGGGTTCCCTTTCTGGATGCTCGAGCGCACATCCACGATACCAGGAATAGACCGCATCGCTCCGACAACGGAAGCGCTGACATCCTTCATTTGCGCTAAGTCATGCCCGTAGAGTTCGATCTCGATCGGATCCTTCACCGTAATAAGTTCCGGATACGTGATTTCCACTTCTAAATCCGGGATCTCCCAAGCGTACGCTCTCAGTTCATCCAAGACCAGCATTTCCGATTCCGATGTAGAACCGCTCTCCAATATGACCGTCACCGAAGCGGTATTCTCCCCTTCATCCGATCCGCTCGATGCACTCCCATCCGATCCTACCTTAACCGCCGTGCGAGCGATATCCGCAATAGTCAAGGCCACTTCTTCGATCTCGCGTGCGATCCCTCCCGTTTGCTCGATCGGAGTACCCACTGGCATCTTCAGCTCCACATTGAACTCCCCTTGATGAACTTGAGGAATCAGCTCGCTACCCAGTCGAGGGAAAACAAATACAATCGTCAGGACAAACGCCGCGAACATTCCTCCCACGACGAACATCTTATTATTCAAAGCCCAATCCAACAGCCCTTTGTACAGGGCTCTAACTGCTCCAAAAGCCTTATCAAAGAGGTCCAACAACGGCTGAATCACTTTCAGAATCAGTGTCCCAATCCATACGAACACGCCAACAACCAATAACAAAGCCCTGAATACTAAGGATGCGATTCTTCCGATCACGCACATCGCCACTCGAAATGGAAGCGACAACAGGAAAATCGAAAGCATCGCGGGGAAAAGGATCCACCCAAGCATGCTCAGTCCAACGGGCGATTTCCTCAACCATCGGTAGTAAGCCAGGACCGAAGCGGTGAATTTCCGCCAAGAATCGGCAAAGAAAGCCAAACTCCACCATGGCGTATCATCTTCCCTCTCTCCTTCCGGCTCATCGCTATCGAACCTGCGAGAAGCCAACATTGGAATAAAGTATAAGGCCACCATCAGCGAGGCTAGCAGCGAAAACACGACCGTTAGTGACATATCGCCAAAGATCTGGCCAGCGACGCCCTCCACAAAGACGATGGGAAAGAACACCGCAATTGTCGTTAAAGTGGACGCGATCACGGCGCCTCCAACTTCTGCGACGCCTCGCACAGCTGAATCGACAAAACTGTCCCCCTCTTCCCGGCAACGAAAGATACTCTCCAACACCACAATCGAGTTATCCACTAGCATTCCGACCCCAAGAGCCAATCCACCCAAGGAAATGATATTCAAGGAAACGCCCGCCAGCTGCATCGGAGCAAAGGTAACCACAATGGAAACCGGAATCGTGATCCCGATGATGGCCGTATGCCCCACGTTACGCAGGAAAAGAAAAATCACAAAGACCGCGATGCCACCGCCCACAATAGCGTTACTCTTCACGTCTTCGATAGACTGTTTGATAAAAGTGGATTGATCGGTCAGCACTTCCAATACGCAACCGTCAGGGAGCATGTAGCCGACGAAACTGGTCATCGCGCGCCGCTTTAGCGTCGCCTCGGCAGATTTGCGCCGCAGCTCGCTCAGCTCCGCCGAACTCATGCGACGATCCGCATTCATCTGCGGTTTGTCGAAATCCTCACCCTCGAGCTCGAGCTGCTCCACATAAGCCTGCTGCTCCGGTAGGCCTATGAGGCGGTCTCGCACTCGCTGAGCCACTCCGACTATATTAGCATCCGCCTCCTTGTAGATCTCGATTTCAATACTGGAGCGGCCATTCACCAACGTTTCGATCTCGATTTCCTTGTGGCTCTTTTCAACGTCGGCGATATCGCTCAAAAAGACATTCACTCCGTTTTTCCGAGCCACTACGATAGCTTTGATTTCCTCAATTGATTTGAACTCGTTCAAAGTGCGAATCGAGTAGCGGAATCGTCCTTCGTAGAGCTGCCCTCCCGGCAAATTAACGTTATTCTGCGCCAGCCTTGTATTGATTTGCTGAATATCGAGATTCATGGAAACCAGTTTTTCTTCGTGAATCCGAACCTGATATTCTTCTTCCAAGCCGCCGATTACCTTCACCGCGGCTAGACCTTCCTCCCCTTCCAACTCTCGTTGTACAATCTCCTCGGCAAACAAACGCAACTCGTCCAGAGGATACGGGCCGGTCATGCCAACCCGCATGATCGGGTCCAAGCTCGGGTCGTAACGCAGGATCAACGGACGCTTCGCATCCCGAGGCAGACGAACGCGATCCAGTTTTTCACGAATGGACTGGGTCGCTTCCCGCATGTCTGCCCCCCAAGCAAATTCGAGTAGGATATCCGACTGATCCGCCTTTGAAATCGAAGTGATCTTGTTCAGCTGCTGAACAATGCCCAACTGCTCTTCGAGCCGTTGAGAAATTTGCGTTTCAACCTCCTGCGGAGCGGTGCCCGGATACTCCGTCTGCACAGTCAGAGTCGGGTACGACACGTCTGGCATTAGCGTGAGCGCCAGCTTCTGATATGAAACGTATCCAAATACACATACAGCTAGTACGATCATTATGACCGCAACTGGCCGACGCGTAGCGACAGCAAAATGGGAATCCTTACTCACAAGATCAAGATTGACTTAATTTACCCGGAAGCGCTCAGCCTTCCGCCGCGCTTTTCGCTTCCCCATCAGCCCCCTCTGCAGCAACGGAATCAGCCACGATCTTCACATTCGCTCCATCCTTCAAAGCATTGTGCCCCATTACGATAACCGCATCGCCCTTCTCTATTCCCGATGTCGCCTGTACATACCCCACATTGGAATAACCCTCCTGAAGAAGCTGCTTCCTCGCCTTGCCGGCCTTAACCGTGTAAATGTACTTCAGGTCCCCCTCGTGAACGATCGCGGCCTTCGGCACCAGTGCCGTGTTATTTCTAGTATCGACGATTATGCGAACATTGACGAACATTCCGGAATATATAGGCATCCCGTTTCCTTGGGCTACCGCTACCTTTACTTTGAAGGTTCCGCTCTCGGGATCGACAATAGGACTGACCAGCTTCACATAGGCGCCGTAACTAGCTCCTTCTATCAAATCCGAATCGATAATCGCAGATAGTCCCTTCTCGATTCTCAGCAAATGCTGTCCGGGAATATGCACATTCGCAAATAATTCACTGAGATTCATCACAGCGAACAGCTGACGATTCGCAGAAACACGGCTACCGAGCTGCGCGATACGCTCCGTCACGACTCCATCGACAGTCGATCGAATGATCGTATTTTCTAGTTGAATACGAGAGCGTTCATAGCGAAGACGCGTCTGTTCCAAACCAAACTTCGCGGTATCGTATTCCTGTTGGTTAATCAATTTGCGATCATACAAGTCGATCCTACGCTGAAAATTCACCTTCTCGTGCTCGTAACGAGCCTTCGTTTCATCCAAGTCCACTTGCTGAACGTCGTTCTCCAGACGAGCCAGTACTTGGCCAGTAATTACTCGATCGCCTTCTTCGACAAGCACCTCAAGTATAACGCCCGTTGATTCGGAAAAAATCTCGACCGAACTTTCCGTCTCCAACACAGAGTCGAAAACCAACGATGACGTTATCTCGCCCTCCTCGACAATTGCAACTTTGACAGGAACCGCCGGCCTTGATCGCTGAACACGCTCGACTCTTTCGCTTTTGCTTAACTTCTCACCCTTGGATTCCCCAAGCCCTTCCTTCTCAGAGCTTGAGGCTTTCCCTTCTTTCCCTGGTTTAGATTTAGGCAGAATGTCACCCATTTTCGAACAGCTAGCGATTGCTAGGCTTGCGAAAAGTACGACCCCTATGCGCGTCCACGTTTTCATTTTAAAATTACAATAATCCAATTCTCTCGTCCTAGCTAGCGTTATTAAGAAAAACGTCGGTCAAACCTCTCCAGGATCGGCCGTTCAGATTCCTTAATAATTAGATTCCAACTATTTCAAGAGCTCTAAAACCAAGCGAACGTACCCTTTCTCAAAGCTCCGCTCGAACTGAATGAAATTACTTTGTAATCCTCAGTTCTGGACACCGCTCATTCGTAAAAATCCAGGAAAGCGAAAATCATCAATCTAATGCGCCTCCACAACTGGATCCCGCTCCAGCTGTACATCCAAAGCAGTGATCTCCCGTTGCGATCGGCTCGCGCTCCAAAACTTCGGGATCCAACTCCCACAACAAACGATTTTGTCCTCCTCCGAGAGGCATTCCAAGCATCTGGTTGAAGTCGCAGTCGAACACTCGCCCCTCCCAGTCTACGCTAATCGTGTCACGGCACATTAATCCATCAATCGATGCCGGATTGAAATTGTCGACGAGCAACTGACGGTACATCTCATTCTGCCCTTCACGTCTCAATTGAGCAAGAAACCGAGCAATCGGCATATTCGTAATAGTGAACAGGCTATTGAACTCGATTCCGAATTCCGCGCGAAGAGCCGTCTTATAGTCCTTTTCCAACTCCCCTTGATCAGGCGGCAGAACAGCCCCGATCGGATTATAAACGAGATTTAAAGCCAATTCCGAACGCGTCCCGTATCCTAAAGCGTTCAGTCTTTTCAACGCCTCGATTGAGGCGTCAAAGACACCCTCTCCTCGCTGAAGGTTCACGTTTTTTGGCTGATAGCACGGCATCGAAGCCACGACCTGAATCCGATGAAAAGCCAGAAATTCCGCCATCTCCTCATATCCAGGCTCTAGCAAGATCGTCAGATTGCATCGATCGATAATCGTAGCATCCGGCCGAATCGCTCGAACTCTTACGATAAATTCCCGAAAGTCCGGATTCATTTCAGGAGCGCCGCCCGTAAGGTCGACTGTCTCGATCGAAGGCGAGCGAGCAATCCAATCGATCACTCGATCGATCGTCGCCGGATCCATGATCTCCTTCCTTCCAGGCCCAGCATTTACGTGACAATGCACGCAAGCCAGGTTGCACAGCTTACCCAGATTAATTTGCAAAATGCTCGGCGATTTTCGAGCCAAGCAAAGCCCTTGCTTGCTCAGATGTTCTTCAAAGGCAAATTTCCGATCGGCAAGCAGCATACAACTCGTCCTCTAGCAGCACGAATCGCCCGAGCAGCAATCGCTCGAATTCGCAGGCACTGCTTGATACTCAATTTGCTTCGAGTCCGATCCACTAAGTCCGAGAAACGCAAAACTGCCGCTATACGGGCTCGCTTTAAGTCTTTCAAAAGCCGCTTCGCCAATCGGTTGCCTCTGGCCGCGCTCCCAAATTTGTCCGTCCTCATCCTGGATTGCCTTAAAAGGACCCTGGTAAATCGCTTCGTAAATCGCTTCTTCCGATTCAATCGAAATTCCCTTTAAAGCCTCGATCGTTACGGAGCGAAAAACAACGCCGTCGATCACGCGCCAAGGCTCCACATCGAATTTGCGAAATCGAATCCCGTAAAAACCAGCATTTTCGAAGGCTTCGAGAAAATCGTTTTCCGTCATCGCTCCCGACAGACAACCGCTCCAAAGCTCGGCATCCTGCATCATCTTCTCAGTCACAGGCTGATCCGAAACGATATCGGAAATAACCGCTCGCCCGCCAACTTTCAGCACACGAAATAACTCCGAAAACATCAGGCGCTTCTTATCCGCATCGACCAAATTGAGAACGCAATTCGACACGATCGCATCAATACTATCGTCTTCGATCATCGGCTGCTCCGAACGCAACCGCTCTACCCGCTCTTCTAATTCCAAAAACCCATTCGCGTCTCCAATCGGCTTTTCGCTGAGCGATTGTTCGAGATCGTCCAAGTCCAACTTCAAATCTTGAATACGCCCTTTCCGAAACGATACATTTGCATAGCCAATATTCTCAGCTACTTCCGGTGCCGCCCGACGAGCGACTTCCAACATGTCGTCCGTCATATCAATTCCGATTACTCGACCTTTAGCTCCCACGACTTGCGAAGCGATAAAGCAAATTTTTCCAGTACCAGAGCCAAGGTCCAGCACTGTTTCGCCCGGATTCAGATAGCGACTGGGATCGCCGCATCCGTAATCCCGTTCGATAACTTCGCTAGGAATAGCCTTCAAGTATTGCGGGTCGTAATCAACGGGGCAACACAAGGCCTGTTCTCTCGACTGGGCTGCCTTCGCATAACGATCGCGCACAGCGCCTTCTTGGGATGATTCGATTATTTCACTCATAAAAACTAGGACAAGCTAATGGGAAAGAAACGAGCTGCGAATCAACTCGATTTCAACATTTAGCAATAAAGACAAAAAAGGCTCTGGAAGAATAACTGCGAGCTATCCCATCAATCCAAAGCCTAGTCTAACGGAACATTCGCACCGCAAAATTCTAAAAACCTAACGGCCTTTCTTCGCGATATAAAAAACTACTCCGCCAATCATAAACAACGGCAAAAATGACAACAAAGCCGTGGTCGCGTAATAAGCGTAGCGAGTTTCCTCATCCGCAACCGAGCAAGCCGAGCACGCTTGGCCCGCTTGAATCGCGAGCGATGCTATTCCCAAAGTCAAAGTGACTCTTATCGTTTTCATTCCCATCTGCCTTAGCTTAGATATACCAGAACGTACAAAATCGGCCAAATACCGACTACGAAATACCAGAAGAACAAAACACCCTGAAACGAAGACTGCCTCAAGATGCCCGCGCGCAACTTTACATAAAGTCGCCAAATCCCAATCAAGGCTCCAATCGCGTGAATCCCATGCGTTCCGACTATCAGATAGAAAAACGCGCCGTATTGGCTTGATGTCATCGTCAACCCAAAGCCAACCAATCGCACCCACTCGAAGCCTTGCACTGCCACGAAAACAACTCCCAGCAATAAACAAAAACGTACCAGCTTAACGGTGCCTTCGCTGTTACCTTCTTTTACAAAAGAACGATATCCACGAAAGAGGATATATCCACTCGCAAACAATATCAACGAGTTCACCGCTGATGCCTCAATAGGTAAACGCGGTTGCCCCGCCGGAGGCCAAGCCTCTGGACCGGCTTTGATAATCAAATACGCGCTTATCAGCGCCGCAAAGAACATCAATTCCGTCACGATAAAAACCAATATCCCCAAGGCGCTACTACTCAGTGCCGGAGATCGATCCGAATCAATCGGTTCTGCAAAACTCGGATCTATGGTTTTCATTAATTCAATTCAATTACTGACAAACAGCCGGCAAACGAAACTTAGTGAGCTTCGTGAGAATCCTTGTCCTCTTCTTTATTATGATCATCGCCATCATGATCGCCTTCATCGTGGTGATCCTCTCCATAGTGATCGCCGTCTGAATGGCCATCGCCATGATCATCGTGTCCACCATGGCTACGAGACTGAGCTTCTTCTTTAGCCGCTTCTTCCGAATATGACTTCACCCAGTTATGTCCATTTGAGAACATTGCATCGGTCGCAGTGCCGAAAAAGAACACTAACAACAATGATAGACACGCCAACAGTATATATGGCGCGTAAATCTTCTCGACTTTCAAATGCATGAAATATGCGCAAACGAGATAGGCTTTCCAAATCGCGATTCCGAATGCGGTACTCAGGACGAGGACCGTACGAGACACGCCTTCCAATCCAAGCTTCTCCGCAATCTCCGGACCCGCCACGCTCACAACGAAAAGCGCGAGTAGAATAAAATAGATCTTTAAGTAACTGGGATGTTTATGTCCTGCCATTTTCTATATCTCCAATTAATACTAATTATTTAGCGATGTACATCAACGGAAAGAGGAAAATCCAGATGATATCGACGAAATGCCAATACAAACCGATGTTCTCAACACGATGCCAATTGCGGCCATGCTTGATATCGTTTTCAGCGATGATCCCCATGATCACCATTCCGCAAACAACGTGAAAACCGTGCAGTCCTGTAGCTACGTAATAAAAACTCCAGAAGTTGCTCGTGAAGAGCGTGAAGCCGTGCTGGATCTCGGTCGTGTATTCGTAGGTTTTGAAACCCATGAAAAAGCCGCCGAGCATAATCGTCAGCCAAATCCACATACGCGTTTTCTTCGCATCGCGCTTCTCGGAAGCAGCATGAGCGAATACAACGAAGAGACTGGAAGTCAAAAGCCAGAAGGTATTGCAGGCGCCAATGAAGGTGTTCGTATTCGCCGCCTCGACCGACCATGACGGTCCGTGATTGAAACGGTTCAACAAATACGAGCCGATCAAACCGCCGAAGATCAGAATTTCCGAACCAATTACCCACCAAACCGCTAAACGGCCTGTTGGGATTCCGGTGCGACTACGACTGGTCGCTATAATTTGGTGAGCCATAATTAAATTCGTTAATGTTTAGCTGTCTGACGGTTTCTCGTTTTGCGGCCAGTAGTCTTCTTCGCGACCTTCAACCGAATACTCATAAGGCCCGCGATAGACTTCCGGCATTACCGGGCCGAAGTTGCCATGCGGCGCAGGCGACGTAGCGACCCATTCAAGTGTATTCGCTTTCCAAGGGTTGTTCCCAGCCTTCTCCCCGCGCTTGAGGCTAACGAAGAAATTCACGATGAAGATGACTTGGAACGCCAGCATTACGATCAAAGACAAGGTAGCGAAAACGCGCATGTCTTGCATGTCCGCTCCGGCGAGATCGGGATAGTGCTGGAAGTTGTAAATACGGCGATGTTGTCCGCCTGCTCCAAGGATAAACAAAGGAATGAAAATTCCATTAAACGATACAGTTGTACCCCAGAAGTGAATTTTGCCCCACGTTTCGTTCATCTTGCGACCGAACATCTTCGGATACCAATAGTAGACCGCTGCGAAGGTCGCTATAATCGCGATGGGAACGAAGGTATAATGGAAGTGAGCCAACACGAAATAGGTATCATGCAAATAGACATCTACACCACTCGAACCGAGCCATATACCGGTCACACCACCGAGAAGAAACTCTCCTGTGAACGCCAAAGCGAAGAGCATAGCCGTCGTGAAACGGATAGACCCTCCATAAAGCGTAGCGATGTAAGCGAACAATACAATCGCCACCGGTATAGAGATCAACAGTGTAGTGGTCGTAAACAGGTAGGCCGCTCTCGGATCAACCCCGGAAATGAACTGATGGTGAGCCCAAACGAAGAAACTCAAAATACCCAAGCCGATAGTACTGTAGAGAATCAGCTTGTAGGCGAAGAGCTTCTTGCGAGCAAACGTACAGGTTATCTCGCCAACGATACCCATAGCAGGAAGCAGTACCACGTAGACTTCCGGGTGACCGAAGAACCAGAACAAATGCTGCCACAAGACCGGATCACCCCCCGCTGCGCCATCGAAAAAGCCTGTCCCAAGGGTTTGGTCGAATAACAACATCACTGCGCCTGCAATCAAAGGACCTACTGAACACATGAAGAGGATACTCGCGATGACGATCATCCAAACGATAATTGGAATGTCATACATTCTCATGCCCTTCGCGCGGGCATTCATAACCGTCGTGATGAAATTGATCCCGCCAAGAAGGAAAGCGACAATTTCAAGCGTCACAGCGATCAGCCACAATGGCGCCCCAAACGGAGTCGCATTGTATTGAGCTTTTGCTGATAGAGGTGGATACGCTGTCCATGCCCCACCAAACCCGCCGCCAGGGACGAAAAAGGAAATGATGAGGACAATAGCGCTGATCAAAAAGATCTGGTAGGAAAGTCGATTGACTCTCGGAAACACCATATCGTCGCAACCAATCATCAGCGGAATCAGGAAGTTCCCCATCGCCGCGATAAGAACCGGCATCGCTACCCAGAAAATCATGATCGTGCCATGATTGGTAACCAAAGAGTTGTAAGCCGCTGGCGAAAGCGTACCCCAGAATGGAATAGACGCGCCAGGAAAGGCTAACTGCATCCGAAAAACATAAGCGAAGAAACCGCCTATTAAAGCCATAGCCATGCCCGTGAACATGTACTGCATGGCGATCATCTTATGATCGGTGGAGAAGACGTACTTGCTCCAAAACGAGGGTTCGTGGTGGTCATGATGATCATCATGACCCACTTCTGCGTGAGCGACTTCAGCCATTGTTGCGGTCCTCCTTTTCTTCGGAAATTTTCAATTCGTTCGTAGCGATGAATTCGCTAGCAGCGCCTGCGGGAGTGTTAGCCGCAAGCCAAGCATTATGCTCTTCTTCTGTTTCAATAAAAACTCGAGCAGCCATGATGCCATGGGCAATGCCACACATTTCCGCGCATTGGATATCCCACTCGCCAGCCATGATCGGCTTGAAGTGACCGCTAATAACACGACCGGGAATCGCATCTTGCTTCAAACGGAATACCGGAACTGAAAAACTATGCATCACGTCACGCGATTCCAAGTGGTAGGTGTACTGACGGTCTTTCTTGAGGTGGAGTTCGTTCACCGAAATGATATCGTCGTCATCGCCTAACATTCCATTCGGACCTGCATGATGGAAAGTCCATGCCCATTGCTGCGATACGATACGTACCTCTTCATCAGCTGGCGGAATGTCGATCTTCACATTGTACCAAACCAGAAAGGTCGGGACTATGATCATCACGTCACACGCGAGAATCAGCAAATGCGGAATTTCAATTGCCTGCTTCTGCTTGTGCGTCTCACCAGTGATATACTGGGCCTTTTGACCGGGACGATGCCGATAACGAAAAATCAGGTAAAAGAAAAAACCGAGGACCAGCACGAACCAGAATCCGACTAAGATAGTGATGATATCGAAAAGAACATCGATCTGCAACGCATACTCGGAAGCGCGCGGCAGCTGCCATTCCAAGATGCCGGGCATGAATCTGTCTAGAAAATCAAACATGGCTAATTAGGTAGAAAAAAGTGGAGGCATTAGAGATTAGTGGCTTAAAAAACATACCACAGCAAAATGATGGTTGCGGAGAACGCTACGGTCCCTCCTACGGTATAATAGAACATCTTGCGTGTGACGGAATACGCATAAGCTTCTGCTTCCGGATCGATTTCGTGATGAGGCATAAATGGTAGGTTTAAATTAGAGAAAAATGGGAGACTGCCTTTATTTGGAAAGTGTCTGGATGTACGCGATGACATCCTTCATTGCTTGCTCATCCGCCAAGATCATAGACATCGGACGCATTTGAGCTCCGGTTATGTCCTGAGGATTCGTTCCGCGAACGCCGGACTTGAAATTCTTAAGTTGAGTCAGCTGATACCAATCGTGTTGGTTCACCAAACTTGGAGCATTCAGCAAATCGTTTCCTTTTCCATCAGGTCCGTGGCACGCTTGGCAGACTGCATACAATGCCTGCCCTTTTGTAGCATCTCCGCCTTCGAGACTCGTTTCGACCTGACTGGACGCTTGAGCTACAATGTGGCTAGCGACCGCTTGGATGTCTTCGTCTGAAGCCAGCGTTTGGGCCAAAGGCAACATGCGCAATCCTGCCACGTCCTCGTGATGCTTGCCGCGAATGCCGCCTTTAAATTTCTTGAGCTGCTCGATAATGTACTTCTCTGAAAGCCCCGACAACGCAGGCGCCAACTGGAGAGGAATCCCCTCAGCGTCTGGACCGTGGCAAATCGTGCAATTGCGGTAAAGCTGCTCGCCTCTTGTGTCCGCTTGAGCAACGGATCCGGATAGGACCGCGACGATCAGCGACAAGACGCAAATGGGTGACTTCAGGGAGACGAACTCCGCGAGCGATCGGGACGATTTCATGGGCTGAATATTGGCAAGAACGGCTTACCTGTATAGTACTAGTTGCTAAATAAAGGAATGTATTAAGGATCTTTATACCATCGAAAAGGATAGCTTCAGTTCCTAGTGCACGTTGTTCGCCCAATAGTCCCATACACCTGCGGACCGCAGGAAAATGAGCAGAGGAAAGCTGCCTAATACCTTTTGGGACGCATCGCATGTCAAGGCAAAATCCAAGCGAAACCTATCCTAATGGCACGTTTTCGAGCGACCAGTTTCATCGGAGTGAAAAAGCCGTCAAAACTCAGCGAATCGAGAGTGCGAAATGCTCGACCGCGTTTGACGTTCCAAACTATTTAGCCAAACCGAATCGCTTCGTAAACGGATAGAAAATCATCACCGGCCGGCCGACAATCGCTTTCTCCGGCACATAGCCCCAGGCCCGGCTATCCGAGCTGTTTCCGCTATTATCGCCCAAAGCCACATGCATACCTTCCGGCACCGTGATAGTCTCTCCCCTACGTAACAGTCGATTGCCCAAATTCAAATAGCCATCGTAAGGAGGCACTTGGCCATTATTGTAACCAAAGGCTACCGATCCTGTCGGTTCTTCTTCGTTAACGAAAAGCTTGCCGTCTTCGATCCTCATCGAATCTCCTTCGACGCCGCTCAAGCGCTTGATGTAGAAACTGTCGCGTCCAGACTTCAAGCCATCCACTTCGCTTGTCTTGAAGACGAAGCCATCCCCCACTTTCGGTTTCACGAAATGATAGCTCATGCGATCCACGAATAGTTGATCTCCCGTATGGAGATCGAAAGACAGCATCGTATCTCCTTTCTTGAAGAATAAACCAGACTTAACCAACACCACATCGGTCGTTCGTCCATCCGCGAGGGTCATCCGACCACGGCGAGCGACATTCCCTTCGCCGATTCGCTTTTGAATCGAATCGAAAAACGAAGGTTCATTCGGAAACCACGCTTTACCCAAAATACTCTTTCCCTGCTCATCGCCCATAGGCATTCCACGCGTCAGATCAAAGTCAACCGGAGTCTTCACCATGACCTGCTCGCCGCCGACCTCGAAAACGAATCCGTTGCCCTTGCCTGGAATGATCAGGTGATGCCGTTTTGAAACCTGCGAAACCGGCAAAATCGATTCGTGACGACCTGGCCAAATGGGAATCAATAACTCGCCGTCAACCGGAGCCTCCAAGTCATACCGCACCGCTCCAAAAGCGACCGCCCTAAACGCTCGATTCAAAAAGCCCGGAGCCGAAGTATCATCCGTCCAAACCTCGCTGGTCATCCCACTGTAGGTTGGCCACATGGAGTTGGTCGGGATCTTGAACGGCTTGATGAAAAATGCCGTGAAACCGAGGTAGATGATGAGGAAATAGAGGATAAAATCCACGTTCTCGCTAAACATCGATTGCGGATAGAACGCGCCACCGACCTTGCGCATGTGCCCTTCAACGCCCTCGATCGCCAGCTTGAGCTTTCCTGCATCTGCCGTCTTTGACTTCAATTGCCCGCGCAGTTCGCTCATTCGCTGGCCAAGTTCTGAAATCTCGACTTCGGACAATTCGTCTTTCCGGAAGTTGTAGACCTTGTGCCCTAGATAGAGCCAGTTTTTCGCAGCGCCGCGGAGCTTCGAGTTTTCGGATTGAAAAAAGCCAAACATAGATTGAGAGGCTTATTGAGCGAGACTTGCTAGCAAAGCAAAAGGTTTTCGAAGAAATTCTTGCTCGCCACATCACACGAATCAGCGACCGCTAAGCAATTCAAACGCTCACTCGGATATTCCGAACCGCTTGGTAAACGGATAAAAGACCAAAAACGAGGAGTCGCGGGACAAATCCGCTGCTACATCTATATAGAAGAAAGGCGATTTTCTACCTGCTCGGCAGTCTCTGAGAGAAACTCTAATCCGATTTCAGGACCTTGATAAACGCATCTGGCGGAATGGAAACGTTTCCGATATTCTTCATCTTCCGCTTTCCTTCCTTCTGTTTATCGAGCAACTTGCGCTTACGCGAGATATCGCCCCCGTAACACTTGGCCGTCACATCCTTGCGCATCGCTCTCACGTTCGCTCGGGCGATAATGTTTCCGCCTATCGCCGCTTGTACCGCGATCTTGAAAAGATGCATCGGAATAATATCGGCTAGCTTGTCGCACAAAAGTTTTCCTTTCTCGCGAGCCTTGTCCTCGTGAACGATCGACGAAAAAGCATCCACTGGATCGGCATTCACCATGATGTCCATCTTCACCAGCTTCGACTCGCGATACTCGTCCAACTCGTAATCCATCGAGCCATATCCACGAGTGATACTTTTCAATCGATCATTGAAATCCACAAGAATTTCGTTGAGCGGCAAATTACAAACGATCATCAGGCGATTCTCGTCCAACGTTTCCGTATGATCGCAAACCCCGCGCTTATCCATGACGAGGTTTAGAATATCGCCAATCGACTCGTTTGGCACATGAATCGTCGCCCGAATCGTCGGCTCCAATATGCGCTCGATCGTCGAAGGATCCGGCAAATTGATCGGGTTATCAACCTCGATACTCTCGCCATTCGCTTTTTCCACTTTGTAAATTACACTTGGATACGTAGAAATAATCTCCACGTCGTACTCGCGACGAACACGCTCCTGGATAATCTCCATATGCAGCAATCCAAGAAAGCCACAACGAAAGCCAAAGCCCAAGGCCATCGAGCTTTCCGCCTGATAGCTAAAAGCCGCGTCGTTGAGCCGAAGCTTACCCATGCCCGTTTTGAGCTTTTCGAAATCGTTCGTATCGACAGGATAGATACCCGAAAAGACCAACGGCCGCACTTCCTGGTAGCCAGGAAGCATCTCCTTCGCTTGATTATGATAATGGGTGATCGTGTCGCCGACTTTGATATCGGCTACGTTCTTGATATTGCAAACAAGATAACCGACGTCGCCCGCTTTCAACGAATCCGTCTTCTGCATTGACGGCGTAAAGACGCCCACTTCCTTGACCTCGGCGCGAGTGGCATCGCTCATCATCATGATGTTGTCGCCACGCTTAAGTTCACCCGAAAATGAACGCGCGTAAATAATCGCGCCGCGATACGCATCGTAAACCGAGTCGAAAATCCCTACCCGCGTTTCCTTCACGTCCGCCCAACGAGGCCCTGGGATCCGATGCGTTATCGCTTCGAGAATTTCCTTGATACCGATCCCATTTTTGGCGCTCGCTAGAATCGCCTCCTCGGCTGGAATAGCCAAGAGATCCTCCAATTGCTTGAGGCAGAGATCCAAATTCGCGCTTGGCAGATCGATCTTATTGATAACCGGAATGATCGTCAGCTTCTGCTCAACCGCCAAATTCGCATTGGCAACCGTCTGGGCCTCCACGCCCTGGGCCGCATCGATCAGCAACAAAGCCCCTTCACAAGCGGCCAAACTTCGCGACACCTCATAGGAGAAATCAACGTGACCGGGAGTATCCATCAGGTTCAATTGATATAATTCCCCGTCTTCCGCCTTGTAATGCATCGTGACCGGATGGCTCTTAATGGTGATCCCGCGCTCACGCTCGAGATCCATCGAGTCCAAGTGTTGCGCAGTCAAAACCCGCTCCGCTACCGTCGATGTGTACTCGAGCAAACGGTCCGACAAAGTCGTCTTCCCATGGTCGACATGGGCTATGATACTAAAATTGCGCTTGTGGTCCGTTTCCATGAAAGCGGAAGAACCTGCTCACTCCTTTACTCCCTTTCAAGCAGCGAAGTGGATAAAACAGCATTAATGCCGCCATAAATTTGAAAAACAGCCTTGGCCCACCCTTTCTTAAGTCCAAAAGCGAAATCGATCTAATAATTTCCTCCACCGATCGATTTTTTCAGGGCGATGCACTTGGAGCACCGCCAAAAAACCGTTAGGACACTCTCGAGGGAAACGGGCCGAATGATCAACCAACTCTAGCCTCTCGCCCTCAGGCAGGACTCTGTTAACAACATCAACGATATCTGAAAACGTATCGGACTCAAACGCGTGAAAATGGATATTGATATCCAAGTCATGCTCGATTGCGTGATGCAATCGCTCACGAAAGGCCTCACGAGCTGCTTCGCTAGAGTCGTCCGGCGAAAACTCCTCCCAAACCAAGGTGTCCAAAAACTCGTCTATATGCGTGCCATCGCTTTGGGTCGTTTTTCGATTGTAGTCGTCTAGCAGATGATCGGCCTGCACGACCGGACGATTCCGTTCCCATGTGAATTTCCGATCCGGAATAACCAGATACAAAATCCCATTATGACGCGTAATCCGAGTCCACTCTACCAAAGCGCGAATCGGATTTGCGATATGTTCGATGACGTGCGAAGAGGCCACATAATCAAGCTGTCCGTTTTCAAAAGGAAGATCCGTGGGTTCAGAAAGGATATCTACATTGCATTTCTGCCCAGCGAATTCCTCGAACAAATCAACATAAATAGGTTCTATATTCGGCAATGGGTTCAACCAAGCCCCAATCTCGATACCCTTGCCCAGCTCCACAAGCCATTGCTTTGTCTTTTCTTCGTTGGTCATTTTTCAAGCAAACGTCGGTCGGTCTAATGCATCGACGAATAGTATTAAACTCCAGTCAACAGGCTAGACCAACACCTGAATACGAAGCATGCCACTATCCGCTTATCAACGCCAAACGATTACTCAGCTAGGCACCTTCGATATCCGCCCAAGTCTCGAAACTCTCGCTCGCCAAATCCTTATTCGTACGGCGCAACTGCCCTTTTAGAATACCGTTAACGCCCAATTCGTAAAAGAGATCCACGCCATCGGCGGCCGCTGCGACCATGCAATCTTCCCAGTATACCGGCGAAACCAAGGCCGACACTAGAGCTTTACGAATTTCTTCCGGCTCGGATATCGTTTTCCCCGTGGACGTCGAATAAACCGCGTACTCAGGAACATTCAAAGGAATGTCCGCTAGAAAATGTTTAAAAGGCTCATACGCAGGACGCATGAGACGACTATGGTAAGCGCCAGCGACATTCAAAGACATCATGCGGCGAAAACCACGCTCTTTACCCGCTTCTACCGCCGCGGCGATTTTCGTAGACTCGCCAGAAATTACGATCTGCCCCGGACAATTCAAATTGGCTATCTCGACGTCATGTTCCGTGCAAAACGCCGCTACGGTCTCCCGATCGACACCGATAATAGCCGCCATCGATCCGTCGCTCGATTCGCAACTCTCCTGCATCAAACGTCCACGCTCAGCTACGATCTTCAAACCCGTTTCGAAATCGTACACGCCCGCTGCCGCAAGCGCCGTCACTTCGCCCAAGCTCAACCCCATAGTAACCGCAGCATCGTCAATCGCTCCGCGCTCTTGCATTAGCTTAAACACCGTATACCCGTGCAGAAAAAGAGCAGGCTGACACACCTTGGTCTCCGTTAATTTATCCTCTGGTCCTTCGAAACTATACTCCGATAGCTTCCAACCCAAAAGCGCATCCGCGCGATCGAAAAGATCCCGAGCCAAGGAACTGTTTTCATACAGGTCCTTGCCCATTCCCACTTTATGGGCGCCTTGCCCAGAAAACATCAATGCGGTCTTCATACCCCTATCTGCCAAACCAAAGCCCGTCGCGATGCAAGCCTTTCCTAATGGCTTGGCGATTCTTGCAAACGAATGCCGCTTTCTCCAATGGAGGCAATTTACAAATCACGCATCGCGAGCGAACTCATCGAGCCGCTTCTTCAAAGTATTACGCGTGATTCCCAAGATCTCTGCCGCTCGAGCCTGATTGCCGCCAGTATCTGCGATGGCTCGCTGAATCATTTGCTTCTCAATGTAGGTCAGGATGCGCTTGCCCTCCTGAGATTTCACCTCCTCGTAAACGAAGTCGAAAGACTCAGCCAGAGACCGTAGCCCATTCGAAATCGGAGCGACGGGCGAAGGCACATCGAAATCCCCTGTCACCACATTTTCCGAAACAATCGGAGCCCCCGAGCTCTGCGTCGACATCGATTCGATGTCACCTCCAGTCAAAAGCGTATCAGGCAAATCCTTTACCAAAATAATACCCCCCTGCGCCACGACTGCGCTATGATATACGACATTGCCCAATTCCCGGACATTGCCCGGCCATGAGTATTTTGAGAGAGTCGCCATTGCCTCGTCGGAAAGTCGCGTCGCCTTGGCTTTACGCTCGTTGACGAGCTTCTGCAGCATGAAGTCCACGATATCAGGGACATCCTCCTGACGTTCTCGGAGCGACGGAACTCGAATCCGAAATACGTTGAGACGGTAGTACAAATCCTCGCGAAACTCCTTCTCCCGAACCATCGTTTCGAGATCTTTGTTCGTCGCCGCCAAAACACGCGCATCCACCTTTATCGTTTCCGACCCACCGACGCGCTGAATCTCGCCATCCTGCAAAACCCGCAAAATCTTCGTTTGAGTGGCTAGAGACATATCCCCGATCTCATCCAAAAAGATCGTTCCGCGGTCGCAGTGCTCAAATTTGCCTATTCTCTGAGAGGTCGCACCGGTAAAACTGCCCTTTTCGTGCCCAAATAGCTCACTTTCGATCAGATTCTCCGGAATCGCTGCGCAATTTACGGCCATGAACGGGCCGCCTGAGCGCAAACTATGCTGAAAAACGCAATTCGCGATCAGCTCCTTACCAGTCCCGCTTTCGCCAGTGACCAAAACCGTCGCATCACTTGCAGCTACTTGCCCAATGGTTTTGAAAACCTCTTGGATCGCAGCCGATTTACCGACAATGCCCTCCTTGTAATCCTCACTATTAACCTTCTTGCTAGGCTGCGAAACCATACGCAAATCTTGAGACGCAGCGATCGCGCTGGACGCAAGACTGATAACCTTCTCCGGATCGAAAGGCTTCATCACATAGTCGTGCGCCCCAAATTTCATCGCCTCAATCGCTGTCTGAGCCGTACCAAAGGCAGTCATTAGGATGATCTGCAAATTCGAATCGATCGCCCGCATATGCTGCAAAGTCTCCAGGCCAGTGATCCCGCCCATCCGAATATCCATAAAAATCAGATCCGGTGCCGGACCGTGCTTAACCTTTTCAATTCCCTCCTCCCCGCTCGCAGCCGTATCGATCTGGTATCCCTGACTCCCCAGGACTCTTCCCAAGGAATAGCGGATTTCATCATCATCGTCGACGACGAGCACCGTGAACTGACTGTTCTGGATTTGCGATTCGCTCATTTGTAAATTCGTTGAGTACGTCATTGAGTTTAAGATGCAATCTTGAAACGATTCCATGCAATTCGCATGCCACATTGCTATTTCAATAAAATTATCCGCTCCGGCCTCGCTTTCGGAAGCCTCGCAACACTTTGCATGTCCGTCGCCGCCGTAAAACTAACGCCCTCTGCTCACATCGAAACCCTCGAAATCCGAGAATGCAGCGGCATCGCCCAAAGCCGTCTCGGCGATGATACGTTTTGGGTGCACAATGATTCCAACGGAGGCTCAACACTCTACGCGATCAACAAACAGGGCACCCTCATCGCTGCAATTCCAACCGGACTACCTAACGTGGATTGGGAAGACATAACCACCGACCATTCTGGAAACCTCTACATCGGTGACTTCGGCAATTTCGAAAACAACCGCCGCAATCTCGCCATCTATAAGATACAAGAGCCGCTCGAACCTACAGCCCAACCAATCGCCAACCCCGTCACCTACCGATTCGCCTACTCCGAACAAACCAAGTTCCCCCCCACCAAACGAATTTTCGATTGCGAAGCCATTTTCTGGGCGGACGATCATCTCTTCATTCTCTCCAAAAGCCTCGGCGAGACCATCACCCGCCTTTATCGCTTCGACTCTCTCGATCCCGACAAACTCAATCACCCAACCCAAATCGGCCATTTCGATATCGGCCCCCGCGTAACCGCCGCCGAAATGGCTCCCGACGGTCTCCACCTAGCCGTCCTCACAACTCGAAGCGTCTGGGTCTTCACCCGTCCAAAAAACTCCAGCAACTCACTCGACGGCACCACTCAAGCTCACAACTTCCTCAATGGCCCCGCAAAAATGCTCCCAATCCAAGCCGGCCAATGCGAAGCCATCTGCTGGAGCTCGCCCGAAGAACTTCTAATCGCCAACGAAGACCGCGCCCTCTTCACCGTCCCCATCGATTCCCTAAGCGAATACTGATGTCCGCCGAAGCTCCTAGTGTCGTATCACGCGACAGTAGTCTCGACCAGTTAGCCTACCGCTTTCCGATTCGCCAAAAGTCCAAACCATCGCTAAGCCAAACGTCTCCGCTTCCATCCGGGGCAGGATACTCTATCGGCCAAAGCGAAACGATCAGTATCCTGAAATTCGCTACAAAAAATGCGAACAAAGCCACCCAGATCCAAGACCACGGCTCGAATCTCCAAAGGCTCAACCCCAAACACGCCGTGACGCATAACGAAGCAATCGGCCCACCCGCAATAACCCAGCGCTGGACCCTAATCGACTCGGAACTCCGATCATACCGCGTCGCTCCATAGCGGAATCCAGCCAGTCCCAAAAGCGCCGTTAACCGACCAAGCGAAAACCTGACGTTCCGATCGCTCGTCCCAACCTGTAGCGTTACCGATTGACGCGTAACCAACAACGCCGCCAAGGCATGCCCCACCTCATGCAAAAGCACTCCCAAATAAATCCCGTCTAGCAACGCTACGACGAATAAGAGCACTTTTAACAATACTGCGACTTCCATGACTCAACCAAGCTCTATCGATTCTGCGAAATTGGCAACGAGCGAAATAAATTCCTCGCGAAATTCAAAATGCGGATTGTGCCCGCTTCCTTCGATCGTTTTCACAATCGCATTCGGAAAACTTTGCTCAACCAAAGAAATATCAGATTCACTAAAATAGCCCGAACACCCTCCGACGATAAACAACGTCGTTCCCTCGAATCGGTGATCCGTCCCGATTGGCGAACCTTCGATCTCCCGTTGATTCTCCTCAAGAGCATCCAGATTGATAATCCAGGAAAACCCATTCCCATCATCTCGCTTCGCCAAATTCGTCAACAGAAACTGCCGTTTCCCCCAGTCCGGCACTGCTTCCAATAAAAATCGATCCGCTTCCGTTCTTGACGGAAGCGCCGACAAGTCGATCTGACGCATTACTTCATACTCCGAGTCATGGGAACTCGGATACGTTTTTGGAGCAATATCCACGACGATGAGCGAACGCAAACGCTCCGGTCTTTCACAGGCGATTTTCATAGCAAGCTTCCCACCCATAGAATGCCCCAAAAAGTGACTCGAATCCAAGTCATGCTCATCCATCCAAACAAACACATCCTCCATCATCGCTTCATAGGAATGCGGAAACGCATGTGGCGACTTACCATGGTTTCTCAGATCCAAACAGCACACGTGGAAATAGTTTCCCAGATCCGCGCCAGCCGCCTGCCAATTCCGCGAAGATCCCAGCAAACCGTGAAAGACAATCAAAGGCGGCTTATCGGCCTCTCCATATTCGCGAAAAAATAGCTCCATCCTTAAGCACCCAAGTCATCCCTACCGCGAACGCCTAGTCAATTCTCTTTCCATCCTCTTTTTTCTTGCGACCCCTTTCCGCCCAAGCTTGCTTACCGATCGAATTCCCAAGCGCCTTTCCGACTATGGACAAAAAGAAAATCACCCCCATGATGCAGCAGTACTTCGAGGTTAGGCGCAAGCTCCCGTCCGACACGCTGCTGCTCTTTCGACTGGGCGACTTCTACGAGATGTTCCACGAGGATGCGGAAATCGGATCTCAAATCCTCGGCATCACTCTCACAAAGCGCAGCGGCTACTTCATGGCAGGCATCCCCTACCATGCCGCTGAACAATACATCGGCAAAGCTCTCCAAGCCGGGAAAAAAGTAGCCATCTGCGACCAGGTTGAAACACCTCAACCTGGCCAGCTCGTAAAACGCGCTCTCACTCGCATTCTCACTCCAGGCACTACCATCGAGGACAACCAACTCGAATCGAGCCGCAATCACTATCTCGCAGCGCTAGAAAGCGATTCCCAAGGAGCTTGTCTCGCATGGCTTGATCTCTCTACCGGCGAATTTCAAATCGCCAAAGGAAAAGACGTCGTCGACCTCATGCCGGTTCTCACGTCGATAGATCCTGCGGAAATGCTCATCATTGAAGGCGAGGAAAACCGTTGGCGAGCCCAAGCCCACGATGGCAGCGTCCACGACGAACTGATCCACTTCCTCGTGACTCGATCCGTAACCGAAATGCCAGGCTTCCAGTTCGACGTCGATTCCGGAGCTCAAAGCGTCATGGACACTCTCGGGGTCATTAATCTCGAAGGATTCGGCATCGATAAGAAACACGCCGCCCTCGGCTGCGCTGGAGCCCTTCTCTACTACGTTACGGAAAACCTCAGAGCGAAGCCGGAAAACCTGTCTACAATTCGCGAATACAGTTGTGACAATGCTTTGCTCATCGATCCTGCGACGCTCCGCAATTTGGAAATCTTCAAATCGATGCGTGGCACTCGCGATGGTAGTTTACTTCAAGCGATCAACAAAACGAACACTGCCGCCGGAGCTCGCCAGCTCGAACAATGGCTCATCGCTCCAGAACGCGATCTCGCCGAACTCAAACGTCGCCAAGACAGCATTGGTGAATTCGTAGGCGCCCCGCTCGCAGTTAGCGAAATTCAAGATCTCCTAAAGTCAGTTCGAGACATCAAACGCATCCTCGGACGCATGCAAAACCGACTGCGTAATCCTCGTGAGCTTGGCGGAATTCGCGATTCGCTCAACCAGCTTCCCGAAGTTCTGAATACGCTCAAGCCGTTTTCTGGAACTGCAATTGATGCTATTGCCAATCGACTGCACGCCCTTCCTCACCTCGCGGAATTGCTTAACAAAGCTCTTAAGGATGAATTGCCCAACAATTTAAACGATGGCGGCTACATGGCCCAGGGCTATGACGAATCGCTCGACGAGATGCTTTCCCTCACGACTGGCAACAAACTCTGGCTTGCCAATCTCGAAACCGAAGAGCGGGCTCGAACGGGCATCAAGAATCTCAAGATTAAATACAACGGCGCCTTCGGCTATTTCATCGAAATATCTAAATCCAATCTCGGGAATGTACCCGAGGATTATGTCCGCAAGCAAACGATGGTGAACGGCGAGCGATTCGTCACTGATAGCTTAAAGCAAAAAGAGAAAGAAATCTTCCACGCCGAAGAGAATAGTAAAAGACGCGAACAAGAACTCTTCGCCGGGCTCGTCACAGCCATACTTGAGGAATCGCCTGCCCTCACCCAAACCGCATCAGCTCTAGCGGAATTGGATGTTTTTTGCGGTTGGGCCGAGCTGGCCCGTCTTTGGAATTACTGCAAACCCGAACTAGATGATTCGGATGCAATTGAAATCCAGCAAGGACGCCATCCAGTCGTCGAGCAAATGCTCAAGGAAGATTCAGCCGGTCTCGCAAGCAGCCACGCCTTCGTCCCCAACGATGTCGGTCTAAGCGCATCGGAAAGCCAAATACACTTACTCACCGGTCCCAACATGGCGGGTAAAAGCACCTTCATTCGCCAAATAGCTCTCATCACTCTACTCGCTCAAGTAGGCTGCTGGACTCCCGCAAGCTCCGCCCGGATCGGATTGGTCGATCGCATTTTCTCGCGCGTCGGAGCCAGCGATGACCTAGCCCGAGGCAATTCTACCTTCATGGTCGAAATGAACGAGACCGCCAACATCCTTAACAACGCGACCGAACACAGCCTCATCATTCTCGACGAGATCGGCCGCGGCACCAGCACCTACGATGGACTGAGCATCGCCTGGTCTGTAATCGAACATCTTCATCAAGATGATACAGCCGGTCCCAAAACGTTGTTCGCTACCCACTATCAAGAACTAACTCAGCTCGACAAACACCTGAATCGCTTGGAGAATTTCTCAGTAGCCGTCAAAGAATGGAACGACGACATCGTGTTCGTTCGCCAAGTCGTACGCGGCGCTGCAGATAGGAGTTACGGTATCCAAGTCGCCCGCCTAGCTGGGCTCCCTGCGACGGTGATCAAACGTGCCAAAGAGATTCTGCAAAAACTAGAGTCTGATGACGCAACCGTTACGGTAAGCTCGCCTGGCCCCAAAGCAAAACCTCGCAAGAAAATCCAAGTCGAAACCAACGACGATCAGCTCAATCTCTTTTCCTGAGTAATTTCCTCAGACCTGATTCTGTAAGTGAATATCTGAGCCCTTTTTAGGGCTCTTTTTTTATGCCCAGAGCCTACCCTCGCGCTTCCCATTTGAAGATCATCGTCGAGCACGGAGGTAACACGAATTCTGCCGAGTTATCGCAATCGTCGAAAGGAATCGCTTCGGAAGCAACCCCTGAACCGTTGCCGGCATCGTCGCCTCCATAGAAGCTAGAATTCGTATTCAAAATCTCTCGCCAGAATCCAGCGCAAGGCACGCCGATTCGATAGTTGCGACGTTCAACAGGCGTAAAATGCGCTACAACCATCAATCGATTGTGTCCATCCGAGGCCGTCCGGGAATAGCTAATAGCGCCCGCTTCGGAATCCCAGTTAGCGATCCAACGAAAACTCTCTTTATCGAAATCCGTTTCCGCCAAGGCCGGCTCGCTGCGGTACAAACGATTGAGATCCTTGATCAACATGGAAATGCCCGAATGATCTTTGTATTCATTCAAGTGCCACTGAAGCTGCCCCGCATAGGCCCATTCTTCAGACTGACCGAATTCACATCCCATGAAAAGAAGCTTCTTCCCTGGATAGGCCCACATATGCCCATAAAGCGCCCGCAATGTTTGGGCCTTTTCCGGGATGGATCCCGCAGCCATTTTCATGAGCATAGACTGCTTTCCGTGCGTCACTTCGTCATGCGAAAAGACCGTCACGAAATTCTCCGCATACTGATAGAGCATTCCGAAGGTAAGGTCGCCTTGATGGTGCTTACGATGAATCGGATCTTTTTCGAAATAGCTCAGATTGTCGTGCATCCAACCCATGTTCCATTTTAAATCGAATCCAAGACCTCCTTTCTCAGGAGATTTCGTAACGCCAGGAAACGAGGTCGATTCTTCCGCTATCATTAGCGTACCCGGGTAATACTCATGCACGCGACTATTGACCTCTTTCAAAAACTCGATCGCCTCCAAATTCTCATTGCCACCGTATTTATTCGGAATCCATTCTCCGTCTTCTCGGGAGTAATCCAAATACAGCATGGATGCTACCGCATCTACACGCAGGCCATCGATATGAAAGTAGTCTAGCCAAGCTAGCGCATTCGCTACGAGGAAACATTTTACTTCATGACGCCCAAAATTGAAAATCAATGTCCCCCAATCTTGGTGGGCTCCAAGCCTCGGGTCTTCGTGCTCGTATAAGTGAGTCCCGTCGAATGTTGCTAGCGCAAAAGCATCTCGCGGAAAATGAGCCGGTACCCAATCGACAATCACACCAATTCCATTACGGTGCAAATGATCGACGAATGCCTTAAAATCATCTGGCGACCCAAATCGCTGAGTCGGAGCGAAGTAACCAGTTACTTGATACCCCCAGGAACCATCGAACGGGTGCTCTGCCACCGGCATCAATTCGACATGCGTAAAACCGTGCTCCAGCACGTATTCCGTCAATTCTACCGCCAATTCCGCATAGGTTAGCGGTCGATTGTCCTCTTGCCAGCGACGCTTCCAAGAACCTAAATGCACCTCGTAAACCGACATCGGTTTATCGAGAGCTTGAAGCTCTGCACGTGAATCCATCCACGTCCTATCGCTCCATTCATATCCAGAATGATCGTAAACAATGGACGCATTATTTGGCGGAGCTTCAAAGTAGCTCGCGTAGGGATCGGTCTTCAGGAAAATTGCGTCATTCTCGGCCTTGAGCTCGAACTTGTACATTTCTCCCACATGCATGCCGGGAATGAAAAGTTCCCAAACCCCGCTTGCTCCAAGCGAACGCATCGGGTTGTAACGTCCATCCCAATCATTAAAACTACCAACGACCGAAACGCGCTGAGCATTGGGAGCCCACACGGCGAAGCTCACCCCCGGGATTCCATCCACGGTTCTCGGCCGAGAGCCTAGTTTTTCGTAAATCCGATGCTCATTTCCCTCATTGAACAAATACAAGTCGGTCTCGCTAATCGTAGGCAGGAATGAATAGGAATCGTAAAATTGACGGATCTCCAAGTTCTCCGTTTCGGTCCGCAAACGATATTTGAATACGTCTTTGCGTCCGTCGATAAACCCTTCGAAAAAGCCGTCATCGGTCAGTTTTTCCATTGGATACCGCGGAGAATTCTCCTGTTCTATATCAACTACCTCGCAGCTAACTGCATTGCTCAGAAACGCTCGAACCACCACTCCGGATTTACCCCGTTTCGTCACCGGGTGCATTCCCAGTACCGCATGTGGCTGACTTGCCTTCGATTTCGTAAATCGCTCCAGTTCTTTTTTTGTGATCAACATAGGGACATCAAATCTAGAAATTTACAGTTGGCGCCGATCAATGCAACCTCTTGCTCTACTAATAGTCTCACCCTCGAAGCACCCCTTTTTACCAGAACGTTAACCGCGACTTTATCAGCTCTATCGCTCATCTCAATTCAATCTCATCCAACCAGCCAATGAACAGCCTTGCCTCGCCCAGAAGCGCTCTCTAGAGCTTGCCGAAACCATGGCTAGAATCTTTCTCCAGACAATTGGCAGCGCACTCGCTGTAAGCCTCTTTCTTTGCGGACTCCTTCCCAACGCCTTTTCGCAACAAAGTAGCGTCGACGCCTCGCTAAGCACTCCCGCTTCTTTCGATATGAAAACCGGCGAGCTTGTCGCAACCGTCAATGCCCAACTGACTTACGGCAACTGGTTGCTCACGGCTGACGAAATTCGACTAAACCAAAAAGCTGGCCGCGCCCTAGCGAAGGGCAACGTCGTTTTTACCCGCGGCGATATCCGACTCGTAGCCGACTCCCTCTACTACCAAATCGAGGAAAACACAGCGCTCATCGAAAACTTCCGCGTCGGCAACGGTAAATACTACGTTTCGGGGAGCTCTCTGAAAGGCAACCCAGACGACTTCCGCTTCCAAGACATCAATTTCCACCCAGGCGAACCCGGTACCTATCTCTTCAAAGCAAAGGCCGACGAAATCGCGATCATCAACCAAAACGAAATAAAAGGCAAACGCCTCTCCTTCAAACTAGGAGTCATCCCCTTTTTCATCATTCCCAATATATCCCAACCTATCGACGGCGAGCGCAATGTATTCAAGGCCGACCTCGATTACTCCGGCAATATCGGAGCAGGAATTGGCAATGAAATCCGCGTCCCCATCAACTCCAATTTTAGAGCAGGCGCCAACATCACTCTATCTTCAAAACGCGGCATCATGGCCGGCCCCGCATTCGAATACGATTTCAAAGAGGGCGAAAACACGAGCTCCGGCGGCTTCACTTCGGGTTTCATCGATGACAATGCCAGAGAAATCCAACCCGATCTGATCACAGGCAATCCAATCGACGACGAACGCTTTTTCGCAGAATGGCAGCATCAACAGCATTGGGGCGACCGAGGCGCCATCAATGCCTACGGCCGCTGGTGGTCCGATATAAACGTCACTCGCGAATTCCACGAAGATTCATTCGATACGATGCAGGATCCTGACACCTTTATCGAAGCGAACTACAGCGGCGATAACTGGCAAGCCACTCTCTTTTCTCGGATCAGCCCAAACCGTTTTCAGACCTTCACCGAACGCCTCCCCGAACTTCGCTTCGATCTCTTTCCGACTCAAGTCGCGCCAGGTCTGCTTCATCAAGGAAGCGTTTCCTTCGCGAAGCTCCGGAAAAACTTTTCCGATCCGATCACCGCAAACAACGAAACCGAACGAGCCGACGCCTACTACGGAGTCCGTCACACCAAACCTTTGGCTACCGGAGTCACTCTAACCACCAAAGCAGGTATTAAGGCTGTTCACTACTTCGACAATATCATCGAAACCGATGCAGGCAATCAACCTTGGATCAATTCATTCCCACTCGCGCCGCTTTCCATCATCGACGACTTCTACCACACACTCCCACGACCTTCCATCAAAGAAGGAGCACGAGCCTATGGCGATCTAGGATTCGACCTAAAATTCACCGCGTACCGACAGTCCGAATACAAAAATAAAACCTGGAATATCGATGGTCTTCGCCATATATTCGAGCCGACCCTTTCGTACCGCTATACGCCCGACCTAGGCAGCAATTCGACTCACGCCCTCCAAGACACCCCTGCATTCGCCAACTATCTAACGCCTATCGACATTGAAGACCGCCGTGACATCGATACCATTGGCGAGCATCACATCACTCGACTTGCATTGCGCAATCGCATCCAGACCAAAGACGAAGAATACGGATCGCGAGATCTCATCCGCTTCGATTTCGCAATGGACTACCTCATCGACGACTACGACCAAGGAACCGATTTTTCCGACATCTATTCCGATATCGAAATTAAACCAGCCAACTGGTTGGAAATAGACGTCTTCTCTCGCTACAACCTAGAGGACAGCGAAACTCGAGAACTGAATACACGCCTAGCCATCACCGATCCTGGATACTGGAAATTCGGTATTGGAAACCACTTTCTCAAACGTCAGCTCGAACAGTATTTTCTATTCGGCGAGTATAACCTCAACGAGAACTTCAAGGTCTACGCGGTCGCGAAATTCGACGAAGTCTCCGACACGTTCTATGAGCAACGCATCGGTTTGATGCAACGCGCTCTGGAAAAATACGGCATTAAATACGAACTGCGTATCTTCGAAGGCAACCGCCTCGAAAGCGATTTCGGCCTTCGTATCGGCGTCGATTTGTTCGACGAGTAGCCATCGGCCATACCATGAGCGGCGCCTTAAACAAGGAAATCAAGATTCACCGTCTCATGAATCAACGGCGAGTCGCCTACTCGCTACTGCAACGCTTGCAAACCTTGCTGGAGCCAGGAGCCAATTTTATCCGCGAACTCAATCACCTTTTCAAAAGCCAAGGCAAGTTCGGTTCCCACGACCGGCGCCTCTATCGCGAGCTCATATACACTTACCTACGCTATCAACCTTGGCTCGATCCCATACGTTCCGATGAGACCGCATTTCTCGACGCCCTCATCACTCTCGCCAGCCCAACCCCAGAAGCCTCCGCGCTCTACCCAACTCTCAGCTCCCCGCCAAGCGATCTCCAAGCAACGCAAAACCGTCACCACCTCATCGGCAAAAGCGATAATGACCTCCTAGACCTACTCCCTTCTTGGTTTCAATCCCATCTCACCGAAGCGCTCGATTCCAAAAATGCCAAAACGCTTTTCTCCCGCCCTCCCCTCTGGCTTAGAATCCAACGAGGCGACCCCGATTCGATAATTGAACAACTCCGACAAGCCACCCCTACCCAAGCTACCGATCCACAAGCGATTTGGGGCGTGCCGGATGCTCTTCAATGCCCAGCTGACTTGCCTCTCGCGAAAGTCCCGGCATACGAAAACGGCGAAATCGAAATCCAAGACATCAGTTCGCAACTCCTCCTCCAACTCGTACATCCGCAACCCGAAGGTTCCTGGCTCGACGCCTGCGCCGGAGCCGGAGGCAAAACCCTTCAGCTAGCAAAAATGCTCGGTTCGAATGGCCGTGTCACTGCTTACGATCCACGAGGCAAAGCCCTCGACGAACTCGAAAAGCGCAGCCGTCGCGCCGGGCTTAAGAACATTTCTCTCCGCCGAAGTAAACCCGACAGTGGTAGCTACGCCGGCGTCCTCGTCGACGCTCCCTGCTCCGGCTCGGGTACCTGGCGACGCCACCCATTTCTCATGCGACAAATCCGCGAAAAAGACATTTTTCAACGCAGCGAAGCCCAATCGAACATTCTCCACTTCTATTCGGAACGCGTCGCTCCCAGCGGCTCACTCGTTTATTGCACCTGCTCGCTCAGTCGCTATGAAAACGAAGTCGTCGCCGAAAAATTCCTCGAAACGCACCCCGCATTCGAACCCGCCCCACTCGCCAAGAACTTCAACCTAGAAGAAACGCATCGCGGCATCACGATCCTCCCCGCCCACCTCGACGGCGACGGCCTCTATATTGCAACCTTTCGACGGAACTAATCCTGTTCGACCTCCAACTTATTCACAATCCGGTTTTTGTCGTTGCCTGTTCCCGAGGATCGCAGGTGAACTCTTTCCGTGGTCGCAGAAATTGATCCCAGAATAAAACTCTCCGTCTTCGAAGGTCCCCTCGACCTCCTGCTTTTCCTTATACGCAAGCACGAGATCGACATCTACGATATTCCAATCGAACTCGTCCTCGACCAATATCTCGAAGTCATCAACAGCATGCAGGAAGTAAAGCTGGAGATAGCTGGCGATTTTTTCGTGTTGGCCGCCTCTTTGATGGAAATCAAAAGCCGCCTCCTCTTGCCAAAGCAGCAACGGAGCCACTCGGATGACGAACACGACGACGACGATCTCGATCCACGCTGGGAGCTCGTCCACCAACTTCTCGAATACAAGAAATTCAAAGAAGCAGCCGACGCTCTCGACGAACTCTCCGACCACGCCGCGCTCAGCCTGACCCGCGATTACCATTCCGTTAACAAAGCCGAAGGCCCCATTCGACCCCTCAAACCCGAGGACAAGCTTACTGTTTGGAATTCCTTCAACATCGTCCTTCGCCGACTCTCCGAAAAGCTCGTTCTCGGCGAAATCCAAGACGACGCGACCACCGTCGTCGACCAAATGGAAATGCTCATCACGAAGATTCAGACTGAGCCGCATTTCAATTTCTCTGAGCTTTTCCCCGGCAAATGCAGCCTCAAGCTACTCGTAGTCACGTTTATAGCTATTCTCGAACTCACTCGCCTCAAACGACTTAAGATCCGACAAAACAAAGCGTTCTCCGATTTTGTCGTGACCCGAGTCGATGAAGCTGCTTCAGTAGAAGATCCAGAATCGCCTGATGAAAAGGAGCTTGAACCCAGCTTTATTTAAATCAGTTTGGGGACCGTGCAAGAATCAGAGTCAAAGAGAGCTCATCTCCTCGGAATCGGACTAGACAACGAAGACGGACACAAACGAATCACCCAAGCAGAACAGTTCTCCATCGTGGGCGGTTCTGAGGAAACCCACGGGCGAATGACCGAAACTGTCGTGAAAACGTTCGAAGATATCAAACGAGATGGAAAATCTCTAGCCACAGTCGAGCCCAAGCAACTCTCCGATTTGCTAGACAAGAACCGACCTTCTTAAAACCATTGGTCCAATCCTAAACGAACCCATGTCCACTACGCCTTCACCGTTCGAATCCGATTCGAAACGCTCTCCATTAAAACTGGAGCGGCCAGCCGAAGGCAACGAATTGGTAATCGAAACAGGCGACTCCGAAGACGAAGACGAAATTATCCTTGCAAGCAATGCAGACGGCGGTTCGTTGACATTACTCGAAGAATATTCCATCAGAGAAAACAACAGCGGCAAATGGGCCGCGATCATGGCATTCGGATGCGCAGCAACTTCGCTCGCATTCGCATACATGATCTATTCAACGCTATAATATCATGGCAGACATCATCACGCTAAACGAACAAACCTTCAAAGATACTATCAGCGGATCAGACGTACCCGTGCTCGTCGACTTCTGGGCTCCCTGGTGCGGACCCTGTAAAGCAATTGCTCCGATCCTCGAAGAGCTCTCAACCGAGCTCGACGGCAAGGTGCAAATCTCGAAGGTTAACGTCGACGAAAACGGCTCAATCGCCGCCGAGTACAATATTCGCGCGATTCCAACGCTCCTCCTTTTCAAAGGCGGACAACTCGCTGATCAATACGTCGGCATGGTTGGAAAAGACGACCTCAAAGCGAAACTCGAAGCCCACGCGTAAGCCCAGCCTCGAACAAAAACTTTCCAAGCCTTCCGCAAATCGCGGAAGGCTTTTTTGGGGAATTAGTGATGGGTGGCGGCTGATCTCACGTCTTCGCTACACTACGCCGACGCAGGCCGAGCGGCCATCACCCCGACAAAGCGATTCCCAACGCAAGTAAAGCGCTGAACACCAGCAAGAGTTTCGCCGAACGAGCCAGCAAGCCATTCAGAGCGGCTCCTTCGGTTTCACGTAAATCCACGATCAATTTCGTTCCCATCGGAATCGTTAGTAAGGCCAGGCACGCCCAAAGCGACTGCGTCAATCCCACGTAAACACTAAGGCTAAAATAAGCGCCGATCAATTGCCACGTATACTGGGAACGAGCAAAACCTCTCCCAAAGCGCACCACCAAAGTGCGTTTACCCGCGACTTCATCCGTTTCTTTGTCGCGATAGTTATTTACCACGAGAATATTATTGGCCAGCAGCCCCAGCGGCAATCCGAGCAAATACGTATTCCACGACAATTCGCCTACGATAACATAGTAGGTTCCCATCGTAGCGACCAAGCCGAAGAATCCAATTACGAACACGTCCCCAAGACCGTGATACGCCAATGGATACGGGCCTCCCGTGTATGCATATCCAAAAACAATCGCCAGCACTCCGACAATCAACATCTCGCTCCCTCGGTAGGCGACCATACTCAAACCGACAACAAAGGCCAAAACAAATAGACTAATCGCCACCCTAAACATCGTTTCCGGCGCGATCTTTCCGCTCGCGACCAAACGTTCCGGACCAAGTCGATCCTCAGTGTCCGCCCCTCGCTTAAAATCGAAATAGTCGTTAGCCAAATTCGTCGCGATTTGTACGAACAGCGCGAATGCCATGCAAATAAACACGGGCCACGCTTCGATAAGTCCGCTTCGCGAAGCCTCCGCCGTCCCAACCAAAACAGGAGCAATCGCGGCAGGAAGGGTTTTCGGTCTCGCTGCAGCGATCCAGTTGGTCAGCGATCCGGTATCAAAACTCATACTTCAAATCGATTCGAAAGAGTTTCCCACGAACGATAATCGAGCAAAGCTAAAGCCAATGAAAACCGGAAGCAAAAAACGCGTCCAAAAGTCAAAAGGCGCACAGTTTTTTTTCACCCAGGCAAAATGCCTGCCCTACTGAATCCGGCGGGTTTCGAGATAAAAGCGCTTCTCTTCAGCTTCTCCCATCGAAAAAGTCTTTCTCGGCAACGCTCCATCAAGCACCACGGTCTTGAACAACGCGCTCTTCCCGATCACCGGTAAAAAGAACCCAATATTTCCTAGCTTCGAACCGAGATCGACGACCACGTCCTCGCCATGAATGTAATCCACGATCGAGTTCTTACCTTCGAGATAAGAATTGATGAACGCTTGCAGGTTCCCGACCTCCAAATTGCGGCTCGGGTTACTCAATCGAATGATGCCGTATTCAGCTCCACTCACGAATGCTAACAAATGCTCGCCATCCACGTCTCCCAAAGACGCCAAGCGTTCCTTTGTCGACCCCAAACTCTCAAAACGTTCGATCGCAACTGACGAACCCTCAGCTTCGAAGAACTGACTGAACTTCTCTTTCAAATCCTCAGCATCAATATCGAAAACCACACGGTGAATCGGTTCGAACTCCAAACCTTCGTCGTGCACATTCATCAATTCGACCAATGCGTAACGCGCAGGATTATCCATCACCGAAACGGGATCGCCTGACTTGGATTTCAAATCTTCCCAAATGTTCTTAGCCGTCGCGAGCGAGTGATTACCATCGCCCATCGCAAAAAGCAAAACGCCCTTATCCGAAACGCCGTACTTCGCATTGAAGACCTCTTGATTGCTCAAAACGCTCAACGATTCGAATACGCTCGCGATGTCCTCATCAGAATCGACACGCCAGCCTTTCACATGACCGCCTTTGGCCATCAATTCGAAATCGTACAAAGGATCTAGTTCCTTTTCGAAAAGCGGTTCGATCACGGTTCGTTCGGGGTCGTCAATTAGTACCATGATGTGAGGCAGTTCGATCTTCGCGTTTTCGCGAATCTTAACCCGCGGCGGGAGGCGATCTTCAATGGTGCCCTCGGTCGCGCGAATGAGGCTTTGAGAACCGATCTTATAGTCATACTTCTCCAAATCCAAAGCGACGACGATTCCTTTTCTGGATTCAGCGTGACTCGTTTTGCGATCCAGCAATATGAACCCAGGTCCCTGCTCTTCCAAGACGCCCTGCTCGAGGTATTCCTCCATCGCGGCATTGATTCGCCCAATGCGTTCATCCCCGTCGGTCTCTTCGAGATAAACTTCAGGAAACACTGCGTTCAGAGTAGAAGGACATCCTTTTACCAAAGATTCCACTTCCGCCCAATACTCCGGCTGCGAAGTATACTGATCGCAAGCCACGACAGCCCACTTGTTCAAATCCACTCCCTTACGAGGAAGCAAAATGTTGGGTACGTTCAGACCGATGTCTTCTCTATCCATGTTCTAGCCCTATTCTGAAAATTGCTGGTCGAAAAAAAAGGCAATCTGAGTCAAAAAACTCATATTGCCTTTATTAAATTGTATCTGCCGAATATTGGAAAATATCCAGCGGCCATCTGTCCTAGCTGCGTTATCGAAACGAGAAAGCTTAGGAGCGGCGGCGACGAAACTTGTTTTGGAATTTCTCGACGCGGCCAGCCGTATCGACGAAACGCTTTTCGCCCGTGTAAACCGGGTGAGAGTCCATCGTGATGTCGCGAAATACTTTTACGTAATCAACGCCATCGACGGTGTCCGTCTGCCCTGTCTTAATCGTCGAGCGAGTCAGGAATTTTCTTCCGGTCGAAACATCGATAAACGCCGCCGGGTGATACTCTGGATGAATGCCTTGTTTCACAGTCTAGAAAAGTAGATTTTTAGCCCTGGCGCGCTTTGAAGCGAGGGTTCGTTTTGCAGATCACGTAAATACGTCCTTTGCGACGTACAACTTGACAGTCGGGATGACGCGTCTTTGCGGACTTGAGCGATGAGACAACTTTCATAAGGGGCGATAAAAGATACGTCGCTCCACCCCCTGTCAATAACGCTTTTCCCGATTATCGAGTTTTTGGGCCATCAAACGCCGCCCCCGACTAGCTTTTTCAGTCAAAAAGTTAATTCCACTCCGGTAATTCCGGCGCCATCGACATCAAGCCTAGCTCCAAATTAATGTTCATTATCACATGACGCCATAGCTCATCCCCTTCCAAATGGGTCAAAGCATACCCATCCATATCCGAGACAACCCAGGCATTATCCGATAATTCGCCGGTTAACTGGTCTTTGTCCCAACCGGAATACCCGCGAAACGCCCGAAACCGCAAATCAGGATCCTCCAATCGCTTTTCTTGAGCCTTGTTCGGCTCCAAGCCGAAATACAGACGAAACTCGTTAATGATCGGGTCCACCTTCCAGGCCGCCAAAATAACGCGATCCGTCGCAACAGGCCCTCCTATATATAGAGGCACGTCTTCCAATCCGAAATCGGCAAACGAATCGTCCACTTCTCCAAGGTTCATTCCCGCGCTCCTATTCACTACCACGCCCACGGAGCCCTCATCTTCATGAGCAGTCATTAACACGACGCTACGCGCGAAATTGGGATCCCTTAATTGCGGGTGAGCCAGCATCAAGGATCCGGGGATTTCAAATTCGTCGCTATCGCCTTCCTGGAACATTTTCGAAATTCAATTCGTTAACCTCCACAAGAAACCGAGTAGCCCAACGCCGCAACCCAAGAAATGAAAAGGCGCCTTCGCAACCGGATAAAAGATCGACTCCACGCGCTCTGCCAAATTGATTTCCTTCATGGCACACCTCGAAGATATCGTTTCATTCTGCGACCAACGCGCTCGGACTCATGAAGTAGCTGACTTCAGCGAAGCGCTCAACGGCCTTCAATTCGCGAACAACGGCCAAATCTCAAAAATAGGCGCCGCAGTCGACGCTGGCCTCATTCCGTTTCAACAAGCAATCGACGCAGGAATCGAGCTACTCATCGTCCACCACGGAATGTTCTGGAACGGCTCCAAACGAATCGTCGGTAGCGAATACGAAAAGATCAAAACCCTCATCGACGGAAATCTCGCTGTCTACTCCTGCCACCTACCGCTCGACGCCCACACGGAAATCGGTAATGCAGCCTGCCTAGCCCGTGTGATCGATGCCCCCCAGAGCGGAACCTTTCTACCCCACGAAGGCACCGACCTCGGATTAATCTGCGAATGGTCCCAAGATCGAGCTAAGCTCAACACCGCGCTCCAATCGAATTTCGGCTCGAAAATAGCCTGCATGGAATTCGGCTCTGCAGATCCGAGCAAAATCTGTATCGTTACCGGCAGCGGCAACAGCGTAGTCGATCATGTCAAAGCCACTGGAGCCGACACCCTCATCACCGGCGAGCTTAAGCAACACTTCTACACAATAGCCCAAGAAGAAGGTTTTAATCTCTACGCCTGCGGCCACTACGCCACCGAAACCTTCGGAGTCGACGCGCTCGCTAAAGAAGCCGCAGCCAAATTTGATATTCCCTACGAGTTCATCAAAACCGATTGCCCCTTATAACCCGCCTCTCAGTTTCCTCAATCTTCGCTATTGCTTCTAACCGAAGCGCTTAGTAGAAAATCACGCATGAAACGTATCGCAGTATTGAACGGTCCAAATTTGAATCGCCTCGGCAAACGCGAGCCAGAAATATACGGCAAGCGAACGCTCGAAGACTTGGCCAACGATCTGCGTGAAGAATTTCCGAACATCGACTTCGATTTCTACCAATCCAATCACGAAGGAGCGCTCATAGATCGAATTTCGCAAATCGCCGAATCGGACTGCCACGGCATCATTTTCAACCCCGGAGCCTTTGCGCACACGAGCGTCGCATTACGCGATGCAATCAGCGGCTGCGAAATCACGACGATAGAAGTGCACATCAGTAACATTCACGCCCGCGAACGCTTTCGTCACCACTCCCACACTGCTGCAGTATCCAAAGGCGTCATCGCCGGCCTAGGCCTACAAGGCTACTCCCTAGCTACGCAAGCGCTTCTGGCGTAACGCGCGACAGGATCCCTTAGTCCTAATTAGTTGAATCAGCCCTAGGGCAATGGGTCATTGGGCAAAAAGCCCCAGCAAGTCATTGTAGGAGCGGGTTTACCCCGCGATTAACCCTAACTACGAAGATCAAGCAGACCATCGCGGGATAAACCCGCTTCTACAATTCCGAGATAAAACAAATCTGGAATTAGGTCCTTCTTATTGCTCCACAACCCACTGTATCAGCAAAATCAGGACAGCCCAATTCCGCAAAGTCTACCAACCGATTTTCCAAAAGATAAGGGCGGCTGTTTTGCCGCCCTTTGACGCTATCATCCCCTGGATAATCTTTCGAGAAGAGCCAGGCACCGCGTCTTTTAATCTAATACCAAAACACTACCACAATAGTCCGTTTGGTCAATCCTCAACGACCAAAAAACGTGCGATTATCGACGATTAAGTCACCCCTATTAGAGTCTCTGATGAAACCGTTTTCGAGCCGTCACCGAATCTAATAAAAAAGAGAATGCAACTCCCTACCTTCAAGATAGGCCCACACCGCCGAGGCCCTCAGTCCAACAAATGCCAACAACCGATCCTAAAACGAGAAAGACCCGACGGTCCTTGTCCGCCGGGCCCCGCATCGACTCAGTTTTCGGAATTTAATCCAAATTAAAGTTAATTCGCTAAACCAAATTTTGTCTGCTTCCCGTTGAGATCTTGCGACCTCGACTGTGCCCATAGTTTATCAAATCCATTCGATTAAAACAACCCGTGATGCATACCGAATTTCATGCGGATTTCCGCAGAACCAATGAGTAGTCCCCCCATTTCACTTGTTCTAGGTCAATATTTGGCGGTTTCAGAGATTTCTACGCTGTTTTTCTAGAAATTGAATGGACAGAACTCCGTTAAGGTCTACAAACCGTTTTCGTTATGTCTAAAGCATCTAGTGGTTATAAAGTGACAGCCAAATCTGCAGTGATCGATGTCGTGATCACAGCCATTGCTTGGGTACTCTTCACCCTGTGGTTCAGACCACACGTAATGAGCTACGAACCGATCACGGTTTTCTTGTGGGCTGGATTCACAGCGCTTCCCGCCGTTGCGATCTTCTGGCTTTGCTTGCAGATGTTCAAAGTGACCTTCAAGCACCAGCAATTGGTGAAACAAGAAAAAGCCGACAAGAAATAGAGCAAAGCTCATTTCTCAGTTTTCAAATCCCTCAGACGCTACGCCTGCAGCACGCGATCAAAATCCAAATTCGACCTGCGGGTCCTCGGATTTCGCATCGAGAATCTTTCTCAGAAAAAGGCTGCGGTGAACCGGAGTCGGTCCCGCCTCTAAAATGGCCTCCCGATGCTTTACCGTCGCATACCCCTTGCTCGATCCAAAATCGTAGCACGGGTATTCGCAGTCCAAAGCTAACATTGTTCGGTCGCGCGCGACCTTAGCAATAATCGACCCCATCGCGATACACAGCGAACGCGAATCGCCTTTAACGAAAGCCTTATGAGGATAGCCTAATTGCTTCATAGGTTTCCCATCCACGAAAATCTTCCAATGCGAGAGATTATCCTGAGCGCCAGATTCGTCCTCTTCATCCGGAAATAAAGGATCAGGCTCGTGCGGCGACATCCCGGCTTCTTCAAAAATCTGCTCAACCGCTCGGCGCATCGCCACCTGAGTCGCTCCGAGAATATTCAAATCCTCAATCTCCGCGACAGACCCCCAGCCAACTCCAATGAAAACGCGGCCTTTGCGCTCCAACCAGCGAAGCTTTTCGTAGAGGTCCTCGCGCTCTTCTTTACTCAACAATTTCGAATCATTGATCCGCGACGCGTTACGTCGGCACCATTCGCTATCATAGAATTCCTTCGGCGCCGCCACAGCAGCCGCCACGACCGGCCCTGCCAAAGCTCCACGACCCGCTTCGTCCACGCCGATCAAACCCTTCAGCCCTTTCATTCGGCTGCGATCGAAAGCTCTAAGACGCTTGGACTTCATTCAGCAATTACGATTGGGAATCCGACTACTTCTTTTTCCATTCCTTCTTCGCAGCCGGCGGCTTCAAAGGCAGGCGATCCAACATTCCCGCGTCCGATACCACCTCGTAAGCAGTTCGAAAATGCAGCTTTGCAAAATCGCGAAACGCATCCGGCCCAAATTTCTCGAGAATCTCCGTGGCTTGCTCCTTTACCATGGCGCTCGCTCCTTTTTTAAGCGTATCGCCAAATCGCTTCGACAAAGAATCCATGTAACGCACGTACGCCGCCCGAGCCACTACCGAAGCTGCAGCTACCACCGGGTCCGCTTCCGCTTTAGTTTCCATACGCAGATCGAAATCGGAATCCTTGAAATACCGACCGACCAAATCCTGCTTGCTGAATTGGTCCAACATTCCCCATGGGGCCCGCTTCTTTTTTAAAGCCGCCTTCAAGCTATTCGCGTGCTGCCACGCCAAGAGTAAATTCAAGTTCGCCCGCGGTTTACCCATGAGCTCGTTATATTTGCTCATCCCGCAAAAACAGGTTTCGACTGCAACGCCCCTCGTAGCTCGAATGATTTTGTCCAATTTAATAATTCGCCCATCGGTGATCTTCTTGGAATCTCGGATTCCTTCCTTCACCCACTCGTCGATCTGCGGTTTGTCCGCAATAACACAGGCTGTTACGATTGGTCCGAAAAGATCGCCCTTGCCGCTTTCGTCCATTCCCGCGTGAAGCTCAAACCACTCCGGGTGATAAATCTCATCGTATCCAAACCGCGCCTCGCCAAGCACTTCAGGTTCGAGAGTGTTGATTACGAATTCCTCCATTTCCCTGCCCTGAACCACTAGCTTGCCACTCTTATAGCCGACAACATTCACCTTGTTCCCCTTGTACGCGAAACGGGCATACTCCACATCATAAGGTTCCCAACTCTTCATTTCACAGATGTTTCCCAATTTCTCCATCTGCTCATCGGAGAGCTTATTCGTATACAAGGTTTTCTTCTTCGGCTCCTCTGGAAGCTCGATCTGCTTTTTGCGTATGGCCATTTATGCGAAAGTGGAGCGAACGCTACAAAGCGCCCCCAGGAAAGGAAACCTAAAAAATGCTGGATATCTCCCCCCCATCCCCCAAGGGCCCATTCACTCACACACCTCTCCTAATTCCCCTGCCAAAAAAAATGGTAAGGTTACCATTTTTTTTGGCAGATACGGATTTGCTTGGATCGCTTTCTCGAAGAGAGCTCCAATGCAGGTATTCGAGATAATTGTTTGCTCCAGAAAGAAACACTCCTTCCTCCATTCCACGCCTCGATCAAGGACTCCGTCAAATCGCCCAATTTAAACATGGCCCATCCTATTCAAAACCGTTCCAATCCGACCGTTTTTCAAATGGACGCCACCAAACTCTCCAATTCTGCTGCCCCGTTTCAATCCCAACTCATCGACTGGTACGACGCCAACGCTCGCGACCTACCCTGGCGAAGCAAACCGAGCCTCTACAAAACAGTCGTTTCAGAGTTCATGCTCCAGCAGACCCAGGTGAAAACCGCTCTGCCCTACTTCGAAGCCTGGCTGAAAGCCTATCCAGATTTCAAAAAGCTCGCCCAAGCCACCGAAGTCCAAGTCCTCAAAAGCTGGGAAGGGCTCGGCTACTACTCCCGGGCTCGCAACCTCCACAAGCTAGCCCAAATCATTTCGAAACTCCCAGAACTGCCAACCGACGCCAAAAGCTGGCAAGCCTTCCCAGGAATCGGTCCCTACGCAGCCGCAGCGGTTTGCAGTATTTCCTTTTCCGACCCAAGCGCGGTCGTCGACGGCAATGTCGTACGGATCCTCTCGCGATTAATCGCCGACACGACTCAGTACAAAACCAGCATCGAAGCGGCCAAAGCCTATCAATCGCTCGCCGAAACATTGCTCAACACTGACCGACCCGGCGATCACAACCAAGCCATGATGGAGCTCGGGGCGACCGTTTGCCGAAAAGCAAACCCACAGTGCCTGCTCTGTCCGGTAGCAGACTTATGCCAAGCTCGCGTCGAAGGCATCGAAGGTTCCCTTCCTAAATTCGATAAAATCAAATACGAAAAGAAAACGGTCAACCGTGCCTGGATCGTCGGCCCACGCGGAATCCTTCTCCACAAAATACCCGATTCGGCCAAACGCATGAAAGGCCTACACGAAATTCCGAGCCTAGAACAACTCGGACTTCCCGAAGCGAAAAGCAAACCCCTCCTTGAACGCAAACGCTCCATCACCAAATATCGGATAACCGAACGTTTTTTCGAAATTAAGCCCAACGCTCTCCCTATAAAGCTTCCACCAGATACCCTCTGGGTAAAAGAAAGCGCGATCGATGATCTCCCCTTTTCCGGTCCCCATCGCAAATGGATCCGCGAACTGCTCGCTCAACACTCAAACTAGCGTCAACAGTTGAGCAATCGATCTGCCTCTACTCTGTAGGAGCGGGTTTATCCCGCGATATTCTAGTTATTCGAAAAATCGCTGGATAAACCCGCTCCTACAATTTCCAGACCAATCAGAAAACCAGGCACAAAAAAACTTCCTCAATACCAGAGGAAGTTTCGAAATTCAGAAAACGGCTTTTCAGCCTTATTCCTTCAACCTTAAGCCTTAATCAGCCTAGTTGTCCCACTTGTGGCGGAGCATGTCGTTGAAAGCCGCTACTTTGCCCTGACGACGCTTGGTGGCCGAAGGTTTTTCGAAATAGCGGTTGCCACGCACGTCCTTGATAACGCCTTCGCGGTCTAGTTTCTTCTTCAGACGACGGAGCGCACGTTCGACGGGCTCGTTCTTGCGGATTTTTACTTCAATTGCCATGGTTATTCAGAGAAAGAGGAGCAAAAAGACGGGATTACCTGCCTTCGTCAACCCTTTTCGAGAGACACTTTGCAATTGGTTCGATCAGAACGCAATAATCAATAATCCACGAGGACATACGCCTCATCGCCTCATTGTGAATAAGCTCCAAATAACTGCCCGAAAACCTATGAACAACTTGGCGCTTCTTTTCTTTGAAACAATCGCTCAGGCTCATTGACTGTCTCTCTATGTCCGAGTCCTTCGTCCATCTTCACAATCACACCCACTACTCTCTGCTCGACGGCTGCGCGAAGCCGGCTCGAGCCGCAGCGCGGGCCAAAGAGCTCGGCATGCCCGCTTTGGCGATGACCGACCATGGCAATCTTTTCGGAGCTATCGACTTCTATCGCTCCTGTCGCAAAGCGGGGATAAAACCCCTCATCGGCTGCGAACTCTACTACGTCAACGACCACAAGCAAAACGAGCGTCCCAAACGCGAGCGCAAACGGACCGACGACATCGGCGACATTCCCGAAGACTACGTCCCCTCGCCCGAGGATTTTCCGAAAAACCAGATTCACCACAAAGGAGTCATCGCCAAGGACTACGAAGGCTACAAAAACCTTTGCAAGCTGGTCTCCGACGCTCACGTCAACGGCGTCTACTACAAGCCGCGTACCGACATCGAAAAGCTCGCCCAATACTCCAAAGGACTTATCGGACTTAGCGGATGCATAAACGGCGTGGCCGCTCAGTATTTGATTTATGGCGACGAAGCCAACGCTCGCCGCGTCACTTCCGATTTTGTCGATATTTTCGGTAGGGAAAACTATTTCATCGAACTCCAAGATCACGGCATGCCCGTGCAACGGCGCATCATCCCTGGCCTCATAAAGCTCGCCAAGGAATTCGACCTCAAAATCATCGCCGCCAACGATTCGCACTACGTCTACAAAGAAGACGCCGATCCACACGATGCCTTGCTCTGTATCCAAACCGGCAAGATCATAGCCGATCCGAATCGGATGAAATACCCTTCGCAAGAGTTCTACCTAAAGAGCCGCGAAGAAATGCTCGAGATTTTCAAGGAAGTCCCCGAATCGATCGACAACACCGTTCACGTCGCCGAAATGTGCGACCTCGAAATTCCTTTCGACGAAAATCACTATCCCGTTTTCGAAGCGCCGCCCGAGTTGAAGACCTTCAAGGAAGACGTCGATACTTTCGACAAAATTCTCGATATATACGAAGTCGAAAAAACCAAGGTCAACAAGCAGAACGGCAAAGACGAAGTCTGCAAGCTCACCCAAGAAGAACGCGATCTTCACAGATCCAACGGCACTTTGCTTCTCGAGCTTTGTAAACGCGGCCTACTCGATCGCTACGGAGTCGACTACGACAATCGCGCTGCTTACACGCCAGCCGAAGGACAACGCGAAGACTTTGCCCAATTTCTCTGCGAGCAACTCGACTACCAAATCGCCATCATTGCCGGTACGGGATTCATCGATTACTTTCTCATTGTTTGGGATTTCATCAATTTTGCTCGAGGCAAAGGCATTCCAGTAGGCCCAGGCCGTGGTTCCGGAGCAGGTTGTATAGTCGCCTACGTTCTATTGATCACCGATATCGATCCGCTGCGATTCGGTCTACTCTTCGAGCGTATGCTCAATCTCGAACGCGTATCACCTCCCGATTTCGATATCGATTTCTGTATGCGACGCCGCGAGGACGTAGTCTCCTTTGTTCGCGACAAATACGGAGCCGACAGCGTCGCCAACATCATCACTTACGGTACCTTCGGAGCGAAAATGGTCATTCGCGATATGGCTCGCGTTAATGATGTTCCTTTCGCCGAAGCGGACAAGCTTGCCAAGATGATCCCAGACGAGCTAAATATTTCGCTCGAATCGTCTATCGAGAAATCGAAAGAACTGCGCGATGAAATCGCGCGAAATCCCGTCGCTAGAAAAATAGTAGAACAAGGCAAGGTTATCGAAGGCATGGTTCGCAACACGGGCAAACATGCCTGCGGAATTATCATCGGCGACCAGCCTATCCACAATCTCGTTCCCGTAACTCTGCAGGAAGGCGATCTCACTACACAGTACGCCAAAGGACCAGCCGAAGACCTCGGCCTCCTCAAGATGGATTTCCTCGGTCTCAAAACGCTGACCGTTATTTCCGATGCTGAAACGAGCGTAAAACGCCTGGAAGGAATGCAGGACTTCGATATCGAGAAAATCACTCTCGAAAATTCGAAAACGTACGAACTCCTCAATCAAGGTAAAACCGTCGGCGTATTCCAGCTTGAGTCCGGCGGCATGCAGTCGCTTTGCAAGCAAATTGGCCTTTCCGTATTCGAAGAGATTATCGCGCTTGTAGCGCTCTATCGCCCCGGTCCGATGCAATTCATTCCGCAATTCATTCGCGGCAAGAAAGACGCTAAGACTATCGAAGTCCCCCATCCGCTCCTCAGGGAACTGGTAAGCGAAACCTACGGCGTCATGGTCTACCAAGAGCAGGTCATGGAAGCCGCTCGTATCATCGCTGGCTATACGCTCGGCGGCGCGGATATTCTTCGTCGCGCGATGGGCAAGAAGATCGCTTCGGTCATGGAAGCCCAAAAGGAAGTCTTCGTCGCAGGCGCGAACAAGACGCACGGCATGAGTCGCAAGATGGCTCTGGGCATTTTTGCTATCTTGGATAAGTTCGCCGCTTACGGTTTCAATAAATCTCATTCGGCAGCCTACGCGATGCTGTCCTACCGCACTGCGTATTTAAAAGCCAACTACCCTGTAGAGTTTATGGCAGCCTTGCTATCAAGCGAGCAAGGCAATGCCGACAAGGTGGCTCACTTCATCGACGAAGCAACCGCGATGGATATTCGCGTGCTTTCACCAGACATCAATACCTCCCGTCAGTCGTTCACCCCCGTAGTGGACGACCCTGAAGACGAAGCGGCT
>JAPKDW010000064.1 GCA_028822375.1 Opitutaceae bacterium
AAAAGCAGCGATTTGAGATTCTTCGATCTCGAAAGTCGTTTGCTCCGTAAATACTGGAAAATATGGCGGAGCAGGAAAAACGCGGGTCGAGTCGCCAGTCGTTTCCTTTTCCTGAAAGAAGAGACCCGCTCGCCACTCGATCGGGTTATCCGCGTCCGTCGATTCGAAACGGAATTCCTGCGTCAACAATTCTTGATCCTGAAAAATCCTCGAAGTCGAAATAGGAGATGGACTCAAATCCAAATCGACAGTCGATGGATCCAGTTCCCAGTTTTGCAAAGCCGTGATCGATTTGAATTGCCCCCAGCTGAACTGGCGATCCATGTGAAAGGAAACTTGGTTACGCTCCATCTGAGTTTCTCCCTCCAGATCGGACCCAACCATAAAAGGGTCCGGGCTGAACAAAGACGAAAGACGTTGGCTTCCGTCATCGATAGACTCAGTCACAAGCTTCAAACGAGCATTCCACAAATTGCCTGGCTTAAAAAACAAGCTCCACTGGGCTCCTTGAGCTTCGCGCGTATCGGTGTTGCGACCCAAAGTTGCATTATGCACGTAGCCGTCACGTTCGTTGTGGAAAACAGTCAGACTGTGCGAAACGCCCGAATCAGCCAACGGACCCGAAACGTTCGCTCGGAAAGCTCTCTTATCGAACGATCCCACTTCAGCCGACAACTCAATCCGCTGCTCCTGACCTGGTTCCTGGCTTTGAATTTCAATCACGCCTGCAGGACCGTTTCGTCCGAAAAAAGAACCCATTCCGCCGCGATGCACTGTTAGGGCATTGCCCGAAAGCAGTTCGGAAGAATACGTGAAAACATCGCCAGATGGCACGTCATCGACATACAATGCCACTCCAGCTGGGCTAAAGAAGAGGGTGTTTCCCATTCCACGCATGGTGATCGTATCGCCAAACCCGCGGGTTTCGCTCGAACTTACGAAGAGATTCGGCACCAAAGCCGAAGTCTCTTGCACCGATCCCATCTGGTACAAATCCACTGCTCCCGTCGTGAACGAACTCGTAGGAGCTCCGCTATCCTCCAAGGCATCGCCCGCAAGCACACGAATCGGTGACAGCTCGTAAGCGCCTCCCGAATTCCCCTGAGTGAAACCAACAACCCCTGAAAACAGGGCCAATCCAACAACAACTGACTTTTTCATATCTAGAATAATGCGTAGTTCGCACCTAAAAGAACGTTATTCTCCATCGCGCCAATAAAATTGGACAAGAAAACCCTATTTTTTCGGAACAACTGCCGCTTCAACAAGCACTTTGACAACAAGCCTTGTCCGAAACTCGCTTGATCCAGGTAATTAAAATCAACCGACTGCCCTTATGAAAATATCCCGCCTACAACGCTTTTTCATTTCCCTTATCCCTTTCACTGCTCTCTTCACGTATGCGGACATTCCCGCCTGGCGCGTAGGACACAACGGCATTTACGAAAATGCCTCCAACTCGCCAGTGGATTGGCAGAAGGATCTCCTTTTCGAGATCCCCCTAGACGACACCAGTAACGGTACGCCCATTTTAGTCGACGGGAAGCTCTTCTACACCGCCGAACCCGATCAGCTCATTTGCGCGGATAGTCGCACTGGCAAGACGCTCTGGTCCCGTCCGAACAACCTTTTAGAAATCAGCAATCTCGGTCCAGAGAAACTCCAAGGCATCGCCGCCCACCAGGAACGCATCAACTCGCAGGGAAAAGCCCAGAAACGCCTGAAGTCCGATACTAAACGATTGGAAAGAGCGCTCGAAAAAAAACCTGACAACGCCGCCACGAAAGCAGCGCTCAAGAAGAAGAAGGACGAACTCGCCGCCATGAACAAAAAGCTCAAGAAACTTCGGAGCGACAAAATATTCAGCAGATTCGTCAAACCGACCACCCACAACACCAACGGATACAGCTCCTACTCGCCCGTCTCCGATGGGAAGCGCGTCTACGTCGCCAATGGCCTCGGCGTCGTCGTCGCCTACGACCTCAAGGGCAATCGCCTCTGGTCCGAATTCATCGAACACCCCGACCATGGCTGGGGCGGAGCGACCATGCCGCAGCTCGTCGACGGAAAACTAATCATTCGCTTCGACGATTATTGGGCGCTCGATCCCAAAACCGGCAAGAAACTCTGGAACACGCCCTCCGAAGTCATTTTCGGAACCCCCACTCCCTTTCAAGTCGAAGGCCAAACCTTCCTCTTCACCTCGCGCGGCGAAGTCTTGCGAGCCAGCGATGGCAAGCGTGTCCACGAAGGTCTCGTATTTCTCCACGAGTCTCGCCACTGGTCGATCTTCAATACGCCCACTTTGGTTGGCGACACGCTTTATACCGTTAGCGGCGCCGAAGGGGACAACGGAGATGCCTACGCCTTCCGAATCCCCAAGGATTTAAAAACCTTGCTGAAGAAAGGCCTCGAGCTCGTCTGGCATACGGAAGTGAAGAAGAATCGCTACTACTCCTCGGTCCTCGTGCTCGAAGGACTCGCCTATATCGTTACCCGCGACAACGAGCTCACCGTCCTCCAAGCCGCTAACGGCGAAATCGTTTATACCGAAAAGATCAGTGGAGTGCGCGGCATCGCTTACCCAAGCATGGTCGCAGCCGACAACAAGATCTATCTCGGCGTAGACGATGGGACGCTCGTAGTGCTCGAGCCAGGACGCGAATACAAAGAACTCGCCCGTAACAAATTCGGGACCTTCCGCAGCACGCCCATTTTCGAGGACGGCGTCGCCTACCTCCGTACCTACGAGAGCCTTAAAGCCGCCGGCAGCCTGTAATGGGCCAGGAAGCAAAGAGGAATCAATCAACCCGTAGGAGCGGGTTTATCCCGCGATTTTTCATCCCCCATAGCGTAGGAGCGGGTTTATCCCGCGATTTTTCTATCCACCCAATTCCAGCACTATCGCGGGATAAACCCGCTCCTACAACACCTTACCCTGATTTTTGCCAATAGCGAAATTCGCGCATCCTTCCACCACGTAAATGAATTTCAAATACGCCATCGTCATATCCGCAGTCCTCGCTTCTCAAGTTGCGATCGCCAACGATTGGCCACGATTCCTCGGCCCGAACGGAAATGGGATCATCGAGAATGATTCCCAATTACGGCTCGACTGGAAGGCCAATCCTCCGAAGAGCAAGTGGACTCATCAGGTCGGAAAAGGCTGCTCCTCCTTCGCGATCTCCGAAGGCAAAGTTCTCACGCTCGGCAACCAAGACGGACAAGACACTCTTTGGTGTCTAGACGCTCTTAGCGGCGAGCTCATTTGGAAATACAGCTACGACGAACTGCTTGCTGCGAAATACTATAGCGGGGGCACCTCCTCCACTCCAACGATCGATGGCAAACGCGTTTACTCGGTAAGCAAAAGCGGAAAGCTCTTTTGCCTGGACCTCGATTCCGGAAAGATCCTCTGGCAAAAAGACTACGTTCGCGACTTCCGCGGACGCAAAGGCGGTTGGGGATGGGCAGCGTCGCCGGTCGTATCCGGCGATCTGCTTTTCATCGACCCCGGCGCCAAAGACGGCGCCCTTGCCGCGCTCGATAAACGAACCGGCACATTAGCATGGAATGCAGGCAACGATGAACCCGGCTACGCCACTCCTGTTTTCTTCGAGCACGAAGGACGCAAAGCGATTGCCCTCTTTCACAAAAAGGCGCTCGTCGGCTACGACCTAGAACAACCTGGCGATACCTTATTTCGATTTTCTTGGAGAACCTCCTACGGAGCAAATTCATCCAATCCGCATTACGACAACGGCAAGTTCTACATCAGCTCTGGATACGGTTCCGGTTACGCCGTCATCGACATCAATCGTGACGAACCCGAAATCCTCCATCGCGATCGCCAACTAATATTAAAAGTGCAGACCAGCCTGAAAATCGGCGATCGGATCATCGCCCATTACGGCGGCGACGGAAAACCAGGCGAGCTAACAGCATTAGACTTCGAAACTGGCGACATTCTCTGGAAAGCCAAAATGCCAGGCGATCTCGGCAACCTTATCGCAATTGACGACAACCTGATCGTTCTCGCCGATTCGGGACATATAATTCTCGGCAAAGATGCCGGAAACCAATTCCAGGAACTCAGTCGCCACAAGGTTCTTTCGGGGACCAGCTGGGCTCCCCCCGCATACGCAAATGGCCATCTCTACATTCGCAACAACCTAGGCAAAATGGTTTGCCTGGACGTATCGAAATAGGGACCGATCACTATTTAAACGAGCCGAAGATCGAGCCCGGAGGTCTCGACCCACCTCATCGAATAAAAAGGTGGCGCGAGACGTCCCGGCTCGCGCTCCCCTATCTCAAAATGCGCGTGACCGAATTCACCGTCGATACTGACGACGAAGACCTGCAAGCCGACTACACTAGCGACTTCTACACGATGCTATTTAGCCACCCGGAAGTCGTCGGCGTACAATTCTGGGCCAAGACGATTGATGACAATAAAGGTCTATACGCCTACGACTGGCGCGAAAAGCCAAGCGCTCTCGATTACAAGGACCTTTCCCAGGAAATCACGCTCACCCAAATGAGGTCTCAAGAGTTTCATTATCGAAAAACACTTGAGAATCTCTTCGTCCGTTTTCGCTTCGCAACATTTAATGACTTGTTTATCTCCCTCAATTCCGCCGCCTCAACGCGTCGAATAATAAAACCAACTCTGATTCTTAATCCACTCAGCATCCTGCTCGCTCACATACTCGGCCCGAACGTCCGCCGAAACATCCCAGGCTCGCGGAAGCTCGCGGAAACCATTTCTTCTCGGATCCTTACCCGTTAAATACGCATACAACATGCACCCGCTTGCGTACCGAGCCAGCGCCGTCCCATGTCCCGGATTCGCATACCACGTTTCCAGATCAAATCTATTCAAAGCATCCAACCAAAGGAAACTCGCCGGAACCAGCATCACGTCGTGACGCTTCCCCCCAATTTCCATCGACTCCAAATCCCTCTGCATACGCCCGTAAAGTTGCGCCAAGGGTAGTTTCCAATCACGCAATTCGTGAAACCCAGGATGCATATACAGCACAGTCTCCGCGCCAGATCCAACGATCGTTCGATAAAGCTTTTCCAGTGCCTCCAAGTTCTCCTCGTACGGTAGCGAATCACCCCGATCGAGCTCAGCGTCCCTCTCAACCCAATCAGGAACCAAATACCCCGGACGCCTCGCTTCCAAAATCACGTAATCGAAATCGCCCGATCGGATCAACGAATGAATGGCCTCTTTCGCCGCGACCTCAGGAAGGTTTAGAGGGATACGCCCCAATTCGAAAAATTCGATGCCGTGCGCATTCTCTGGCTGCTTCCATTGGCTAAACGCCTGATAATCCAAGCCGTCAGCTGCGCAAAAACCCTCGAACGTCTGAAAAACGCCTCCGTCATAATAAAACACGCTATTCCCCAAAAAAAGCACCCGCTTGGAAGCGCCTTCCGCTGGGCCAGCCAAGCCCAATCCAGAGAGTAAAATCCCCACAACAAAACATCGTATCCACGTATTCATTCGGCGTACTTCGTGAAATACTGGCGACTAAACGAGTCGACACCAGAATTTTTTGAATAGAAACGCTGGCAATTAGCCGCATCGACCAAGAAACCAAACAATCCACTCGCAAAATCCCTCCAAGAGATTGTTTAATAATTCGAAAGGTAGGGCGAGAGCGTCCCGCTGAGCGCATACGCGTCAACTTATCTCTATTTGAAGGAATTATTGCAGATCCCACGCCGAAGTCTCGGCGTAGCTACCCCGAGACGTCGGGGTGGTTTTCAGACGATTTCAGTTAAGTTGACGCCAATGCGCTCCGCCGCTGAAGTAGCTCAATCTCGGCATATCCGGCAGAGCGGGACGCTCTCTCCCTAGCATAAGAAGAACCCCAACTAAATCTAACACGCCATTTTCAAAGCCATGACTGGAGCCATCATCTACACCTCCGAAGACGAATTCGACGCCGACTACAAAGCGGCGCTATACGCTGACGCTAAAGAGATCGCCGCCGAGCGTCAGTGGTGGAACGGGCCCCTTTCCTTCTTCGAGGATCCAAACGAACCCGATCTTCTGACCGGCTCCACCAAGCTAATTCATCGCCAGTTCAAAGACGATCTCGGCAATAGCCGTTCCATCGACTACCGAGACGATATGCTGATGGGTATGGCCGACTATCTTCGGATCATCGAAATACTTACTTTCTATAGCAAAGAGCACGAATTCGCCTGGCTCATATCCTATCCTGCCACTCCGCACGATAAACCGATCGGCAGAATCATTGACGGCGAGATCAATCCCCAAATATTCGATTTTCTAATACACGAAATGGAGGCTTTGGACATAAAAGACAACGACCTCGAAAACGAAGCGCTCAAAGCCGAAATCCGTGCAAAATACTTCAAAAAGGACGGCGACCCCATTTTTCTAGGCTAAGCTAATTCTTCATCTCCGGGCTTGCGGCCCCGTGCATGCCCTGCATGAGTGGGCTTGTGAAAAAAATCCTCATCGCCATGTCAGGCGGCGTTGATAGCAGCGTCGCCGCTCTCCTGCTCAAAGAGCAGGGCTATGCCGTTGAAGGCGCTTACATGAAGAATTGGATCAACGAGGACGAAATCCTCGGCGACTGTCCCTGGCAGCAAGATATCGAGGACGCCAAGGCGGTAGCCGGCGCGCTGGACATCCCGTTCCGCGTGGTAAACTTGATGAAAGACTATCGTGAACGGATCGTCGATTACCTGCTCGATGGCTACCAATCCGGGATTACCCCAAATCCGGACGTCATGTGTAATCGTGAGATCAAATTCGGAGTTTTTCTCGACCACGCTTTAGCAAACGGCTTCGACAGGGTCGCGACCGGCCACTACGCCCGACTCGAAAACCGTCCTACAGGACCTGTGATTCTCGAAGGAGCCGACTCCAACAAGGACCAAACCTATTTCCTCGCGCTCATGAAACCGGAGCAAGTCGCCCGAGCTTGTTTCCCAATTGGTCATCTCGACAAACCGGAATTGCGAGCCATCGCCGAGAAAGCCCAACTGCCGAACGCCAATAAGAAGGATAGCCAGGGCATCTGCTTCATTGGCAACATCAAGATGCAGGACTTCCTGCGCGAATACGTTCCCGATCGACCAGGGCCCATCATTCGAGCCGACGATGACCACACCCTAGGCGAACACAAAGGCCTCCATTATTTTACAATCGGCCAGCGTAAGGGAATCAGGATTCCTTCCAATATCGACAACCGAAATTACGTTGTCGTTGGCAAAGATCAGGCCCGAAACGCATTGCTCATTTCCTTAGAAGCTCCCACCGCGCCAGGACTCTACTCATCGAGTTGCGGTATTTCGAGTCTGAGTTTTACTGGAGCGCCCATCGAAACTCCTTGCGAGATCGAGGCCAAAGTACGCTACCGCGACCCTCGAGTCGCTATTTCGTATTCGCTCAACGGCGACGGTACCGCGGAAGTCGTTTTCAAAGACCCGCAACGCGCCCTCGCCCTCGGCCAAGTCATCGCTTTCTACAACGACGAGCAACTCCTCGGAGGCGGTATCTACACGCGAATCGATACCTAATTTCCCAATGCCGCAATCCAACGAAAGTCACTCGATCGATGATCCCGAACTCCTGCTAAGCCTATACCGAATCAGCCAAATCGGCACCTCGGCTTTCAATGCGCGCGAGGTATTCCAAACGATTATGGGAGAAGTCCAACGCCTCTTTCTGCCTTCGTCCGCATCCATTGCATTGATCAGCCCCAACTCCGGTTTGCTCGAAAAGGAATTCACTCTTGGCTACCCAACAAATACCAAAGAGCTAGCCCTTCATCTCGGCAAAGGCATTTCTGGAAGAGTAGCATTCCGGGGAAAGACAATTTGCTCGCCGGACGTGCTTCAAGATTCTCGATACGTGCAATTGATAGAAAACGTCCGTTGCAAGATCGCTACTCCGATGATTTCCGAAGGCCAGATCGTCGGCGTCATCGATGTCGATTCGGATCAAGTCGACCGGTATAGCGAAAACGATGTCCAGCGCCTCCAAACCATTGCCGACGAATCGATCCGGTCCTTGCAATCCGTCTGGAGACAACGGCAACTCATCAATCAATCCGACCAACTCAAAGCCCTTTTCGAAGTAGGCCAGAGCGTCGTCTCGAACCTGGAACTGCAAGGCCTCTGGGATAGTATCACCGAAGCCGCCCTTGACCTAACCGGAGCCAGAATGGCTACTCTCCAGCTATTCGACGAAGAAAAGAACCAAGTATCCCTCCAAGCAGTCAAGCCGCCCGACCCGGAATATCGATCGAAAATCGAAACCCTGCAGCTCGAAGAAAGCATGAATTCGCCGGCGATCAAAACGCGTCGCCAAGTCGAGTTTCCCAGCATCACCACTCCGGATTACTTCGACCTTAAAGACGCGCCGCAAATGGCCGACGTAAACTCGTGCCTCTCAACACCCATGATATATGAGAACAAGGTTATTGGAGTTATCAACGTATTCACTCGTTACCGACATCGCTTCCCCAACGACGAGAAGCGATTACTTCAAGCATTCGCTTCGCTTTCAGCCGTAGCCGCCCAAAACGCCGCCCTCTACGCTCGCGTTTTCGACAGTGAGGATCTACTCAGAAAAAGCGAACGCCTCACCACGCTCGGACTGCTCTCCGCGGAAATCGCCCACGAAATCCGTAATCCGCTAACCGTAATAAAACTACTCTTCGGCTCTCTCGGATTCGAATACGATGATAACGATCCTCGAAACAAGGATACGCAAATCATCAAAGATAAGATCAATCAACTAGAGGAAATCGTCTCGAAAGTACTGTCATTCAGCAAGGCCCCCGAAAGCCTCAATTCGAATTGGTCGATCGACGAACTTATCCAAGATACGATGCTCCTCGTTAGGCTAAAAATGCAGCAACAACGCATTTCCCTGCAATGCGAGCCCGTTGGGCATGAGGTCATAGTGAACGGCAATAAAGGCCAACTCCAACAAGTTTTTCTCAATCTTATAATCAACGCATCCGAAGCGATGCCGGACGGCGGCAGCATGACCGTATCCCCTACAATCGAAGACGAGGGCGGCCGAAAGAAGGTCGCTATCTATTTTTCGGATACAGGAACTGGGATCCCGGAAGATATTCAAGATCACATCTTCGAATCCTTTCTCACAGGAAAGTCCGAAGGCACCGGACTTGGGCTCTCCATCACCAAGCGCATTCTACGCTCGCACAACGGCGACATATCAGTCGCCCAATCTAGCAACCAAGGAACCACCCTCCGCATCGAACTGCCGCTGGCGTAAAAGCGCTGTCGAAACGAAAATCTTCTTCAGACCGACAAAGGGCTTACGCGAAGACGCAAAGGGGAAAACTCGAAACGTCCAAACAACTCCAGGCCTAGTCCCGAAGTATTTGCCCAAAGAGAATACCGCTCCGAACAAGTCCTTCCTTGATTCTTAAAACCGTTGCGTCTTCGCGGCTTTGCGTGAAACAGATTATCAAACCGAGGACAAGACCGCCCCCCTAGCTCTCCAGCTCGACGTTCCAATAAGCAATGTCGATGAAGCGCTTCCACTCCTCCAACTTCCGACCGCGAGCCACTAAACTAATAACCGGACGCCAACGAGGCTTCGAAGCCTTACGTATCAATCGCATGTTCGCCTCATGAGGCAAGCGATTCGATTTTCGGGAATTACATGGGACGCATGAACAGACGATATTCTCCCAAGTCGTCTTACCCCCATAATCGCGAGGAATCACATGATCCAAATTCAACTCCTCCGGTGGCAATTTCTTGAAGCAGTACTGGCATTGATATTTGTCCCGCTCGAACACGTTCTTCCGAGTCAGTTTCAATTCCTTTTTCGGCATTTCATCGAAGATCGACAATAGAATAATCTTTGGCACCCGAATTGGATGACGCACCGTGTGCACCATTTCTATTTCTGAAACGGGAGGATTATAACGCGAAAAATCGATCCAATCCATCATGTCGAAAATCCGAAAATCGTCGTCATCCGCATGAACGACACTTGCATGACCGGTGAGAATTAAGCCAAAAGCTCGCTTAGCATCAATTACATTAACCGCCTGCCATAAGCGGTTCAAAACAAGCACTGGCTCTGTCAACGCGGCCTCCATGGATTCACGTTTCTACTTATTGAAACGACTCTGTCAAGCGAGGAGGAACTCGCAGCAAAAGGCCAAACGCTATATCAAGAAGGATCAATCGTAATTACTAATCAGATACAACGCGACGTCTACCCGTAAAAAAGCGACGCTCCCGCGGTAATCGCAGAATCGTCGCTGGTCGTTCGAATCGCTTTCGCGAAACCGCTTAATCCGCGTCGTAAACCGAAACGCTGCTCCAGTTATCCTTGTTGTTCGCGATGAACTCGTCGTGCAGAGGGTGAACCTGGTAAACATCCTGATCCGAAATGTTCTCAAACAAAACGGTCAAACCGAGATCGAAATCGCGTACGCTAACTGGGCGAACTTCCGTATCCGCCGGGCTACCGATGTAGAGCGCCTTAACGGTTTCGACCTTGGCTAAAAGGTTACGAGCGTCGCCCGCGCAGGATTGAACATCCGCTTCGGTAGACGATTCTTTGAATTTGAAAAATACAGTATGAACGAGCATAATTATCGATTGTTTCTGAATTGAGAGAATGTAACTAGCGACCGATCCCTTCGAATCGGTCCAAGACGAAATCAATGCGCTCCTGCTCGGCCTTGTAAAGCTTTACGTTGTTCGGAACATTTCCTTGAAGTAGATCAACCAATCGCTGCTTCTCAGCAATTTCCTTTCGAGCCATATCCAAGACGAAAGGCGACAAACGATTCTCAACAAGCTCAGTGCCCGCCACACGCTCTGAACGTAAAAGAGGTGTTCCGACAACGAACACCAAGAAATACAAAAGAGCCTTCAAAACGTATTTTATAAACTCTTTGTGGTCCTTCGTGGGCAAAAACTCCTCTACCGCTTAAGCGTAACCTTACCTTCGCCCTTAACAGCTTGTCCGATCGTGACGGCTTTCGTTCCGTGAGCGTGACAGTGCTTCAAGATCGCATTTGCACCTTCAGGGCTGGCAACGATCGTCATGCCGATGCCCATATTGAATACTTCGTACATTTCGTCGAAGTCGATTTTACCAGACTTCTCAATCAAATCGAAAATCGGAAGCGGTTTCCAAGCATTCGTGTCAATTTCAACGTTCACCTTCTCTGGCAGAATTCTCGGAATATTACCCGTGAATCCACCACCGGTGATGTGAGCGATTCCAAAAATACTGTTATTTTTGCGGAACTTCGAAGAACGGCCTGTATTGAACTTCTGGAGCAACCCCTGAAGCAATGGCGCGTAATTCGTGTGCGGAGCTTGCAACGCTTTGAAGACGCTCTGGCGTGAACCAGGAACCTTGTCGGCGCCTTTCATCTTAGCCGTTTCGAAAATCACTTTGCGGGCCAAGGTATAACCATTCGTATGCAAGCCATTCGACGGCAGTCCTATAACGACATCCCCTGGTTTAATCGTCTGCCCAGAGAGCATTTTTTTCTTCTCGGCAATCCCGATAACCACTCCAGCGATATCATACTCGCCCGGATGGTAGAACCCTGGCATCTGCGCGGTTTCCCCGCCAATGAGAGCGCAATTAGCCGCCGAACACGCTTCCTTCATTCCTGAAATCAGTTGCCTGAAAACCTTCGGCTCCAGTTTTCCAAGCCCGAGGTAATCCAAGAAGAAAAGCGGCTCCGCTCCGATCACGGAAATATCATCGATGCAATGATTCACGATATCCATGCCGACGCTCTTGTGCTGCCCCGATTCGAAGGCTAACTTAAGCTTCGTACCCACACCGTCGATACTACTAACCAAAACGGGTTCCTTGTACTTCGACTTCGACAAATCGAACAAACCTCCGAATCCGCCTACGGAACCCATCACTTCCGGACGCGACGCCCCCATGAGGGATTTTTTCAAATCGCCTTTTACTTGATCTCCAAGGTCTATATCTACGCCCGCTTGGGCATACGCTTTGACTTTCTTTTTCGCTGGCATGGTAAGTTAGGTTATTAGGTTGTAGGGGCTTAGGCTTTTAGGTTTCGAACTTTAATCAAAGGATATTTAGTAGCTCCCTACTTCCCTAAACACCTACAACCTAAAAACCGTTCTTCTCAGTAGCTTCTTCCGGTCGACTTCTCGTAGTAGTTAACAAAGGCCTGGTTCACAACTCGATAGCCTCCTGGCGTAGGATAATTGCCTGTGAAGTACCAGTCTCCTCGATGATCCGGCAAAGCCTTCCGCAATCCTTCCACCGTTTGATAGATCACTACGACTTCGCCATCCCATCCCATTTCTTTCGGATAAACGATTTCCGAGATCTTTCGTGAAATCTGCTCGTCCGTGAACGGGGCGTAAACTTCCTTTACGTAGTTGATTAGGCAAGGCTCCTCGGTGCTTAAGCAATCCATACACTTTCGGTAAACCGAAGCGAGCGTATCGGCCTTGCCGCATTCTTTAAGCAAAGCAGTCGCTGCCTCGAAGGCGATGAACTTGCCCAACTCCGACATATCAATGCCATAACAATCTGGATACCGAATCTGAGGAGCCGTCGAAGCGATGACTATCTTTTTCGGATTCAAACTACTGAGAATCTTCAAGATCGACTTGCGCAAGGTCGTTCCACGAACGATCGAATCGTCGATGCACACCAGATTATCCTTCGGTTCGACGATACCATAGGTCACATCGTAAACATGCGACGCCATTTCATTGCGAGAGTCCTCCGAAGAAATAAAGGTCCGCAACTTCTGGTCCTTATGAGCGATCTTTTCGCCACGCGGCCAATTACGCATGACAAGATCATCCAATAAATCATCCGTCAGCTCACCTTTGTCTTGCGCATCGAGAATCGCTTGCTTTACGCGAATACGTCGTTCCAGGCGCAATTGCTCCAAAAATCCAAAATAACCCACTTCCGAAGTATTCGGAATGAAGCTTATCACTGAATCTTCCAGGTCATGGTCGATTTCCGTGAGCACCTGATTGGAAAGCTGCGCTCCCAGAGCCTTCCGCTCCTTGTAGATATCCGCGTCATTTCCACGCGAAAAGTAAATGCGCTCGAACGAACATTGGACACGCTCTGCAACTGGCACCGGCTTCGTGAATTCCTCGCAAATCGTCTCACCAGATTTCTTGACAACGATGATATGGCCAGGCGGCACCTCATGGATATCCTCGATGCCCTTGTTGAAAATCGTCATCAACGGCGCTCTTTCGGATGCCGCAGCGAAAACTTCGTCGTCATCAAAATAAAACGCCGGACGAATTCCACGCGGGTCACGCAAAATGAAATTGTCTCCATTACCGATCGCCCCGATCAGCGTATAACCACCATCCCAAGATTCCGCTGCTTTACGGAAGACCTTTACCAGGTCGATCTCTTTGAGAATCCGCTCCGAGATCTCACCCGCCTCATGTCCCTCATCGCGAAGGTAGCGATAGAGGTTGTCATGGGCCTCGTCCAAATGGAAACCCACTTTTTCAAGCAAGGCCTGCGTATCCGTCGCGAAAATCGGATGTTGCCCCATCGCGATAAGCCCTTCGTTGAGCTCCTTCGTGTTGGTCATGTTGAAGTTGCCCGCCAACATGAGATTCTTAGTCGGCCAACTGCTGCGTCTGAAAAACGGGTGGCAAACGCTTAGAGAATATCCGCCCGAAGTGCCATACCTGAGGTGCCCCATGTAGTACTCCGCGCAAAAATCGTACTTCGCCTTAATCGACGGCACGTAGTCCGCCAAAATATCCCCGTTACGCTGAAGTTTCTGATACTGCTTGATCGTATCCTTGAATATTTTGTCGAGCGCGTTCGTCTTGACGCTTCGCTCGCGAAACATGTACGGCTGGCCCGGGGGCATGTCGAACTTGATGGCCGCAACCCCAGCGCCGTCTTGGCCCCGGTTCCGCTGCTTCTCCATCAACAAGAACAACTTGTAGTAACCATACAACGGCGTGCCGTATTTTTCGGCGAAATATTCCAGGGGCTTCTTCAGCCTCACTTGGGCAACTCCGCATTCGTGTTTAATCAGTTCGCTCATTTGTTGTCCTCAAAAAGCATTCCGTAATGAATTCAAATTACGCTTATTCGAAATTAGTTGCGCGAAGCGGACCTGCGATCAAGCCGCCTCTTCAGAAATCGTCGATTCCATCCACATTGCGCACGCGATTTACGCGCTAGAGCCATAACTCGGGATAGGTGGCCTTCAACTATCATGCGCCGATATTCCCGATCCAGACCCATCAACCGGGTGTTCGTTTACTGGACGAGCCTTGCGAAACACTCGCCCTAAAGGGCGCTTGGCTTCGGCATGCAAATCGCATCGATTTATATCGGGCGTTTCGTGGGAAATGTGGTTCACTGTGTCGCTCAAGATAGAGTGTTAAATTTACGCAACATCTCCTACGAAATATTCTAGCGGCCTGGCAACAAATCATTGCGCCTTTCTTCGATTCATTTTTCATCAAGAAAAATCCAAAGCTATTTTACAAAATTCACCCCCCCCTCCAACAATCGACCCAACTCCATCGATCACCGACATTCCAAATCTGCCTTCTCCCCAATCAGCGATGAATTGGCGAGCCCTCAACCGATTCGGTCGTAACGATCGCGGTAGCGAATTCTACCGAACCTGCCTCGATTACGGTCAAGTTCTCTGGCGGCAAAACCTCCCTGCTCGAGCGATTCTCTGCCTCGACCGCGCTTGGGGAGCCAATCTCGATGGAAGCGAATCTATCCTTGATCCCTGGCCGCTCCCCTACCAAGCCCTCGTTCACATCCTACAAAACGCGCCCCAAGAAGCCTTCATCGGCAATCCCCGCGTACACTTCCAACATTACGCCGACCGCCTCGGGGAACCAAGACTCGAACAACGCAAATGGCGCTCTTGGGCCTGTTGGGCCCTATCCTGTAAAGCATGCCCCGAACTTCCCGGCGACCCCAAGCACGATGTCGAAGAACCCACCATCGAACTTATCTCCACAAAGCTCGACCAACACGGCCATCCAAACGAAACTCAACTCTGGCAATCCGTCCTCGCCGAAATCCAGTAAAATTAAAATCGCGGGATAAACCCGCTACTACAAACCACACACGAAATGTAGGAGCGGGTTTACCCCGCGATTCCTCAACCGAATTCATCCCTCATCCTTACCTAAAACTCCCGCAGCGTCCCACTAAACCGACGCGTCAAGCGATCCAAACCCCGACGGTCCTTCTCCTCCAATTCGAAGCCAATCGCATGGATCCGCGTGCGAGCTCCCAATCGCCTCAGCTCTTTCTCGATCGTCCCAATGAGAATCTCATAGGGAATCTCCGGATACTTATACGATCCCCCCGAACGAATTCGCTTATTTAGCACTCCGTCCGTCACGATAAAAATCAGATCGGCCTCCATCTCAACGGCCATCTGCAAGCCCGCTTCATGTCCGAGCAAACGCTCATTCTCCACCTTCGGATTGCCCCTCAGCTCGCTTTGAGTCCACCGAGTAGCCGCTTCCTTGTTTCCCTTGATCGCCGGAGCGAGCTGCGGAGCGAACCGCCGGGCGCCCTGACTAAACTGCACAATCCCGAAAAGCGTGCCGCTATCCAGCCCATCGATCAACGCAACCACTTCCTCGTGTATCCTTTCGATAGATACTCCTTTATTTTTCGCCTTTCGAACAACGGAAGCCGAAGTATTGACCACGATCACAATCCGGCGCCCCGAGTCCTGAACCCCAAAAAATGCCGCCGCAGACGAACTGCCCGCGCCGCGCATACCCGACTCCATCAAACCCGACTGCTCGAGCATAGCGCTCGACTCCTCCATCAACTCCGAGCTTTGCGCATCGAAGTCGAATGACTCGACCGGCAAATCCGGCAAAGGAGGCAGATCATTCGGTATCGCCGATTCGACCGACAAACGCTGGATCGGATCCAAACGCCCCATCCGTTTCATAAAACGTTCCCGCTGTTTCAGCTCCTGGAAGTCCTCTTTTTCCGTATATGAGCTAGCCTTTCCTTCGAAACGAGGCGGCTCGCTCTGCGGCGTATCCAGAACAATGATAAATACCGTTACAGCCAAGAACACGCATTGAACAATCAAAGCTATAAACAATGTTCCCTTATTTACACGACGCTTCCCGCGTCGCGGTCGATTATGATGAGATTGGCGAGACATAAGTCCGCAAATTCGTTGCGATTGGATTCCTTAAACACCCTAAATATCCCCCATCCCACAGGTCAACCCCTCAAAGAAGAAACCCAAACTCAAAATCGGTATCCTTCAACCCCCAACGACCTCTTTCGACCAGCACCTCCTTCACCCCATGAGCACTTAACTTAATCACGTGATTAAGTTAAGTGCGCATGCGATATGGATTCAAATAAGTTTTTGCTCAATCCCAAAAGTCTACCGGGAGAAGCAGGTTCTATCTTAGATCTCTGAGACGGCCTCGTCTTTTGTCAAAGGGCGCTCAGGATCTCAATTCAGCAAGCGAATTAATGATCAGCACCTTCACTCTTCCCCACCGAAGCCCGCCGCTTCTTTCGCCAATTGCGTCAACAGGCTCGTCGAAGAGTGAAGTATCTTTTGCGGCGGAATCGCCACGAGCTCCTTCCCTACCGTAAATTCATCGGCCATCATCAAGTTCATCGAAAGCAGTTTCTTCGATCCGCGAAACGCCTCGATCCGAACCGGTACTTCTCCCCGCTCCAAAATCGCCGTGAGTTTTGGGACCCTCAATCCGCCATTTCCAAAAAGCCACGATTCCGACAAGGCACCCCAATTCACTCTATAGTCGCTTGTGAAATACATATCGTAACGCAAATCCATTTCGCCTCGATATCGCTTCAAATACGTCCGAAAACCCCGCAACAAATACGGGCCTGATTCCTCCGGTCCTGTCAAGTCCACCGGAGCCCCGCTCAGAGCCAAAGCTCGAAACGCCATTCCGAGCAAAACCTGATCATACCCTCGGAATCGGTAAGCATCTATATCGTCACCATAAAGAATAAAATCTCCCTTGTCGTGACGAAATAGAGCCGATGAAACACCCGGCGGCGCATTATTCGCGAACACTTCATTGGCATCGAGCGACGGAATGCTCAGCCGATCCTTGGTTGCCAAAACATTGGTCTGAGTCCGCTCCAGAGCCTTGCCCGATCGGATCGAGTAGCGAGATACCACGTAACGCAAAGCTCCTTCGAAGTAGCCAGCGCCCTTCTGCTCGGAGAAATCCGCCGCCAACGAAACCGTTCCTAGAAAAATTCCTAGGGAAATCGAGAGCACCCTCCTGTTCACAACTCCTCGCACTGACTCCATTCAAAAAGAGCCCATTAACAAATTGCAATCCCGAGGAGACTAATTTCCTGCAACTTCCGCTCTCACACCCGTGTATGAGACTAAAATGAACCAAAGTTTAAATCCATCCCGACGTGGGGCAGTCGGAAACGTCATCGCTGCCCTTGCTAGCTTTTTCATCCCAGGACTTACTTCACCAAAGCCTGACCTGTCGCCGATTCCGGACAGGCGATCATCCCATCCACCGTTCCGGCGAACACGATCTCTCCTCCATTGGTACCGCCACCAGGACCGAGATCGACCACCCAATCGGCCAAGCGAATGAAATCTACGTGATGCTCGATCACGATAACCGTATTGCCCTGATCGCGCAGCTGATAAAGCAAGTCTGACAATTTCTGAATATCAGACCAGTGCAATCCCGTTGTCGGTTCGTCCAATATATACAAAGCCCTGCCCGCAGATCGC
>JAPKDW010000065.1 GCA_028822375.1 Opitutaceae bacterium
TTTGGAGGAACATCCTGAACGCATAGACGGTATTTACGATTTCATGGAACGGGCTTTGGCGGACGAACATCCGCGGGTTCGACTGGAAGCATTGCATGTCCTTAGAGCGCTCGGTGGTGTTCGGGCTGCTAGTCTCGCGTCTCAGGTCTACAGCGAATCGATGGACGAAGCATTTGAATTCGGTCTATGGACGACCATGAAAACGCTGGCGCCGGATTGGCAATCAGCAGCTGTCAAAAACCCGCGTCTCTTTGGTTCGGATACGCGAGTGCTATTATTTGCAATTCGCTGCGTCAATCAACCAGAGGCATTGGAGCCGTTAGACGTTTTATGGAAATTAGGCGAAATCGAGGAATCGGTAATACCAGACGCGTTGGAACTGTTGGGCGAACTTGGAGATGCTGCGATCGTGACCGATGTATTTCGGGAGACTTTGAGCCGAGCGGAGCGCTCGTTGCCAGGAGTTTTGAAAGTTCTTAACGCTCTTGAACAATCGGCAACTAAGCGGAAAGTCGTTCCGGAAGCAACGGCCAGTGATATTGAGATTCTATTGAAGAAGGGCGATCTCGAAAGTCGCATCGCAATAGCCCGTCTTTCTGGGGCGTGGAAAGTTAAGGGCGTGGTAGGAACCTTAGAGGCATTGGTTCAAGATCTGAATACGGATGCGAAGCTGAGCTTGGCGGCGGTAGAAGGATTGGTTTCGCTTGATTCGTCGGAGTCGAAAAGCGCTTTGTTGCGGCTCGGTGGTTCGAATCAGCCATTTTCGACAAGACTTCGCGCGGCGGCGGGTTACGCTCAATCGTCTCCCAAGGCTGCGATACCCATGGTAGTAGCGGCGTTGTCCGATGCCGGACCTAAAGATGACGCTCGTCCATTGATTCGTCCTTATCTTTCGAATGGCCGAATGGCGGACGCATTGGCGAAAGGACTTTCCGGTATTACAATCGATGGGGATGTGGCTACGGTAGGGCTGCGATTGTTCGGATCGGTAACGACGAATACAAAATTGCTCCAGGCTGCGATGCAAAAAGCAGGTGGGATAGAGCCGCTTAATCAGGCATTGGATGCAGATCAAATGGCAGACTTTATTGGATACACGCATGCCAATGGCGATGCTGCGCGAGGAGAAGCTATTTATCGTCGAGATTCCCTGCTGTGCATAACCTGTCACGCTCTGGGCGGCTCCGGGGGTTCACTGGGTCCGGATCTCACGAGTATTGGAGCTAGCGCTCCAATGGACTATATCGTGGATTCGCTGCTGCAGCCTCAAAAGAAAATCAAAGAGGGTTATCACGTGGTGAGTTTGACGAAGAAAGACGGCAGCGTGTTAGCGGGTACTTTGGCGAAAGAGGATTCTGAGTCCTTTGTGCTGCGCGACATGGCGGATCAACGGATCTTGGTCGCCAAGAGCGATGTAGCGTCCCAGACAATCAGCCCAGTATCGCTTATGCCGCCGGGATTGACGGCTCCGTTGCGGAAAGATGAGTTGGCGGATTTGGTGACGTTTCTTTCGAGTATCGGAAAGGAAGGCGACTATAAGGTGTCGTCGAAACCGGTTGTGCGGACATTCCGGTATTTGGATGATCAGGACGGAAGCCGCGCGTTTGCCGATATTGTTCGTCACAAGCCGATCGAGCATATGGTTACCGATGATCCGCGTTTCGTATGGCTGCCTGCCTACGCTCGGATTGACGGATTGTTGCCGGTAGCCGAGATCCCGTCACTTCGACGCGCCGGTGAACAGCAGTATCGTTACTTCCAATTCGATCTCGATGTGAAATCGGCTGGCAAGATCGGTTTGCGTTTTAACGATGCCGATGGCTTCCGCCTTTGGAGTGGCCAAGAGGAAGTGGAAGGCGTTGAGAATGAAACGCACGTTGTTCTTGGAGAAGGGAAACAGACATTCACCCTAGCGGCTCTTCGGGGCGACCGATCGAATCGCGACTTGAGTATCGAGATTTTTGAAATTCCCGGATCGTCTGCTCAAGTACAAGTAGTGAATGGAAAGTGACCCTGCGCGAATTGCGGATTGATTGGATCGGTCTTTCGGTATTTATTTAGAACGTGTCCCAGAAGTCCCCTTTATTTATAATCTGTAGGAGCGGGTTTATCCCGCGATTCCTCATGTTTGGCTTTATGGAAATCTATATTATCGCGGGGTAAACCCGCTCCTACAATTGGATAGCAAAGCAAGCTTCGACTTATTGAACATTCTCAAATATTCGTAATTCTTACCTCGTCTTTATGAAATACCGTTACTCCCTGTCTCTACCTCTGATCGCCTTCGTCGCGACCTTCCTGTCATTTGATCTGTCTTTAGCGGCCGAAAAAGAGCTTTCGTTCTCAGAGAAGCTGCTCGCGGTGGATGCTAACGAAGGCTGCGCTATCGTCGACGTGAATAATGATGGCGTTCTCGATGTTATTGCGGGTCGTAATTGGTTTGCCGGCCCGGATTACATCCCGCACGCAGTTCGAGCGATTGAGGACAATAAGGGATACGCTCATTCGAATGGAGATTTTCCTTACGATGTCGATGGGGATGGCTGGGTGGATGTGATTTCCCAATCGTTTTTCGAGACTCAGGTAAATTGGTATCGTAATCCGGGGGCTGATGCGTTGAAACTCGGATTGCTTTGGGAGAAGCGCTTGCTCGTGGAAACGGAAGTTGGACGCAATGAGGCCGAGATCATGTATGATTTGGACGGGGACGGCGTGAACGAGCTTATCGTAAATTCCTGGAATAAGGAGACTTCGTTGCTCGCCTGGAAGTTTGCTACGGAAATGCGCGAGGTCGAGGTGTTGCGAGGTAATCGTACGATTAAGGAAATGCAGGAAGTTCCGACAATGACGAAGATCACGATCGGATCGAACAAGAATGGTCACGGCCTTGGAGTTGGTGATCTGAATGGCGATGGACTAGAGGATGTACTCTTCGAGGCGGGCTGGTATGAACGCCCTAAGAGCAATGCTATGGATCAGGCTTGGGAATGGCATGAAAATTGGATCTTACACGCGTCAATTCCTATGATCGTGCAGGATTTAAATGGCGATGGGCGCAATGATTTCATCTACGGTATGGGTCATGATTTCGGACTCTATTGGCGTGAGCAATTGAAGCCTGCAGCGGATGGAACCTTGCAATGGAAGGAGCACCTTATTGACGATAGTTTCTCTCAGCCGCACGTGTTACATATGGCGGATATCGATGGGGACGGGGAAAATGAATTGATCACCGGAAAACGCGTTTTCGCTCATGGTGGTCGAGATCCAGGTGGCATGGAAGAGGCTGTTTTGTATTACTATAATTGGGACAAGCGGAAGCAGCAGTTTGAACGCAAAACCATTTCGAAAGGATCGGCTGGCACAGGATTGCAAATCGCTACTGGTGATTTGAATGGTGATGGACGTTTGGATATAGCAGTCGCGGGGAAAAGCGGGACTTACGTAATCATTAATGAAGGTTGATTGATTTTTTGCCCACGACGAAGCGAAGTGGAGATGGCAAAGCAATCGCACGAATTTTCACGAATGTTCTGAACAATCCTAAATCATTCGTGTAAATTCGTGATATTCGTGGGTAGTAAATAATTAGACGATGGCTGAACTGAATTTTAAACAGGAATTGGTTGGGTGTTATGGTTTTCCTGTATCGGAAAATCCAACACAGGCCATGATTGAGCCGGCGTTTCGAGCCATGGGATTGGATTGGCGTTATCTGACGCTTGAGGTTCAACCGGAATCCTTGAAGCAAGCGGTCGAGGGAGCCCGGGCTTTCGGGTTTCAGGGATTCAATTGCACGATCCCTCATAAAATTGAAGTGATTCAGTACCTGGATGGCCTTGGCGAGTCAGCCGAGCTTATGGGAGCCGTGAATTGCGTGGTCAATCGCGATGGCAAAATGATCGGCGAGAACACCGACGGCAAAGGGTTCGTGGCTTCTTTGCGTGAGCTTGAAGATCCGAAAGGCAAATCGGTGGTTATCTTTGGGGCAGGCGGCGCAGCCCGAGCGATAAGCGTAGAAATGGCTCTGGCGGGAGCAACGTGCGTAACGATCGTAAATCGTAGTGAAGAGCGTGGTCGTGGTTTGGTTAGTTTATTGCAGGGGAGAGTGAAGGAACGGTGTCCAGATCTGCATTCGGAATTCATTATTTGGGAGAATGATTATTCGGTTCCAGTTGGGACGGATATCGTAATCAATGCTACCTCAATTGGGTTATATCCGGATGTGGATGCACGATTGAAATTGGATGTAGATTCCTTGAGTTCGGAGATGATTGTGGCGGATGTTATTCCCAATCCTCCGAAGACGCGTCTTGTCAGGGATGCGACCGCTAAAGGCTGTCGGGTTATTGACGGCTTGAGTATGTTGGTTGGTCAGGGCGTGATTGGGATTGAATACTGGACTGGACGGACGCCTGACGCTTCTGTGATGCGAGCCGGGTTAGAAGCGGTGTTTGGGGAGTAAGCTTTTAACAACGCTCTTTCCTATCCACCTCATCCAATAGCTCAACCGTGTGAACAACTCGTATGGGAGTGTCTTTGTCTTTCGAATGAAATTCGATTTGCGCAAGACAGCCGATGTTTCCAGTGGCTATGATGTCAGCCCCAGTGTCATAGAGATTGGCTACTTTTCGCCGACCTAGTTCTTTGGCGGTATCCGGATGTTCGATATTGTAGCTACCCGCAGAGCCGCAGCAAATTTCCCATTCAGCGGGTTCTAGTAGTGTGATTCCAGTGACAGATTGAAGAAGTGATCGCGGAGCGGAGCGGATCTTTTGCGCATGGGCAAGATGACACGCATCGTGATAGGCGACCTTGATTTCAGCCGAATCGTTTGTTTTCGGTGGGATGAATCCTATTTGATCGAGATACTCGCAGATATCCATGACTTTGGATGAAAAGGCGTTGGCCTGAATTTGTTCCTCTATGTCCTGTCCCGCGAATAGATGCGTGTACTCTTTCATTCCAGACCCACAACCGGCTGCAGTTGTGATGATGGCATCCACATCGGTCGGGAATGCATCGAAGTTTTTGCGAGCGGCCCGACAGGCTTCTTTCGATTCGCCGATGTGCATGGCAAGCGAGCCGCAGCATCCTTGAGACTTCGGTATGACGACTTCAATCCCGTTTCGCGTGAGGACGCGTATGGCTGCGGCGTTGATACGTGGGGCAAGCGCTTGTTGAGCGCAGCCGATCAAAAGAGCGACTTGTCCTCGCTGCGGGCCGATGGCCGGGTAGTGATCCTTGAATTCGTGTTTTGGGGGTAGTTCTTCGGGGGCGAGTTCGATCATCGCTCCGAACCCTTTTGGCAAATGACGCGCGATAGGTTTGAAAAAATGAGCAATTTTTGAGGCAGCTCTAAATCGGCTTGGATGGGGAATTGTTTTTAGGAGAGCGAATCGTTGTAGCTTCTCGGTGAAGCTGCGTTCACGGGTCGACTCGCTCCAAGCGCGGTAGGGAGTTATAAGTTCGCCGTATTCGACACCAGAAGGACAGGAGGAGACGCAGGCAAGGCAACCGAGGCAATTGTCGATAAAGGGTTCGATCTCGGAAGGATCCATCCGTCCCTCTAACGTTTCTTTGATGAGGAAAATACGCCCACGCGGCGAATTCATCTCATCGCCCATCGTGGAGTAAGTAGGGCAAGTGGGGAGACAAAATCCGCAGTGTACGCAGGACTCGATCGGTTTGATCATGCCTGAGTATTCGGGGGTAAGCGCGGTTTCGGAAATGTTGTGAAGCATGGGTTGCGCGGAGGACTCGGCGAGTCCTCCTACTTTTTATAAATGTTGGCGAATTTTCGTTGGGGATCGAGGGCTTGTTTGATGCGGTCGTAGAATGCTCTTGGGTGATCGGTTCCGATGACGTGTTCAATGGTGTCACCGCTAACGATCTGGGCAGCGAGATCGAGTTTTTGCAGCAATTCGGATAATTCGCATACACTGTTGTCCGAATGTACCCAGGAAACGAATCCGCCAATGCTATAGCGGCGCTGCGTCGAATAGGGAGCGAGTTCCGCTTCGATTTTGCGGATACTTGTGGGCGAACTGGGAATCTTGAGAAGGAGACCGGCTTGGGGAAATGCTTGGAGCTTAAGGGAAGTCGTCCAGATTGATTTGTCTTCGGAGAAAACTTCATGGCTTCTTCCGATCAGCGTTTCCAACGCTTGGATACGTACGTCCATAGAATCGGATTGACCGCTTAGGCGAATGACGAGAGACCCTTGGGAGTCGAGATCTAGGGCATCGAGAGTAAATCGAGATCGACCTAGCGCGAGAAGTGCAGCGTGACCGCTTTCGAATGTATCGAATCGAAATAGGATTGTCCGGTAGGTTTCGGGTAGCGGGAAGACTTTGAATGTCGCTTCGGTTATGACTCCGAGGCTGGCTTGGCTACCAACCATAAGTTTTGGTACATCAAACCCGGCGGCATTCTTGACTACTTTGCCTCCCGTTTTAATTCGGTTTCCAAGTCCGTCGATAAAGGTGAGACCGAGGATGAAATCTCTCAATATGCCGTAGCGGTTTCCTCCTGGCCCTGAGTAACCGTTTGCGATCATCCCGCCAATAGTCGAATATTTATCGATGAATGGAGGATCGAATGGAAGGTATTGCCCTTGTTCGTCGAGGATGGAAATAACGTCGCTTACTTTTGCACCTGCTTCGACGGTGATCGTGTATTCTTCGGGCTGATACTCGACGATTTTCTGGAAACCGGAGAGTGAAAGAGTGATTGTGTTTGGAGGACTCGGCGAGTCCTTCCTAGTATTGAGAGAGATGATGGATGCCTCGCGGATGAGTGATTGGAGTTCCGCGATAGTTTGGGGCTCGTGCAGTTTGAAATCGTTTTCCATGAATTACATGCGCGAGATGATGCCTGCTTTTTCTAGCGGGTGAGGGCCGGAATGCGAGAGCGCTGGCGCCTCGTGTCCTGGAAGCATTTTTCCGCGGTTGGAGATTTCGTGCGGATCGATGGCTTGGCGAATACGTTTGAATGCGTCTAGGTCCGCTTCGGAAAACATCTCGGGCATAAAAGCTTTCTTTTCCACGCCTACTCCATGTTCGCCGGTAATGGAGCCGCCAAGCTTGAGGCATAGGCGAAGGATTTTTCCTGCTAAGGCTTCAGCCTTTTCTAGGGCGCCCTTTTCTTTGCCATCGAATAGAATGAGGGGATGCAGGTTTCCATCGCCGGCATGGAAGACATTGGCGACGCGAAGCTTGGATTCAGAACCGAGCCGTGAAATTTCCTTGAGAGCTTCGCCTAGCTTCGACCGTGGTACTACGCCGTCCTGAACGAGGTAATCGGGCGAAAGACGGCCGACTGCAGAGAAGGCGCTTTTGCGGCCTTTCCAAATGAGCAGGCGTTCGTCGTTGTCCTGGGCAATACGAATCTCTTTTGCCTGAGTTTGTTCGATAGCAGCGGTGAGAGCCGTGAACTCGGCTTCGACTGCGGCTGCTTCGCCATCGAGTTCGATAATCAATAGGGCTTCGGCGTCTTGTGGATAACCAGCGTTTACTGCAGCCTCGGCAGCTTCGATGGCGAGTTTATCCATGATTTCCATCGCTCCTGGGAGTATTCCCGAAGCGACTACCGTTCCGACCGCTTCGCCTGCAGCCTCAAGACTGTCGTAACTGGCGAGAATGGTGCGAAAGCTTTCAGGAATGGGGAGGAGTCGTAGTTGAATTTCCAATGCGATTCCAAAAAGTCCTTCGCTTCCGACGAATAGCCCTACGCAATCGGGACCGACGTTCTCAAGGCTGTCATTGCCGAGATGGACGATTTCGCCGTCGGGAAGAGCGACCTTAATGCCTAGTACGTGGTTGGAGGTCATCCCATATTTGAGGCAGTGGGCGCCTCCGGAATTGAAGGCGAGATTGCCGCCGATAGTGCAGACGGATTGACTCGATGGATCGGGCGCGAAGTAGAGGTTATGCTGAGTGACTGCGGCGCTGACGTGGGCGTTTATGACGCCTGGTTGGACGCGAGCAGTGCGATTGTCGGGATCGATGGAAAGGATGCGATTTAGGCGATTTAGGCTTATAACGATACCTTCGTCGATAGGTAGAGATCCTCCTGATAGACTGGTGCCACTGCCGCGAGCCACGAAGGGTACGCAGAATTCATGACAGAGTTTCAAGGTATCGACAACTTCATCGCTATCGAGTGGCATGACGACCGCGATAGGCTTCTCGCGGAATACGGTGAGTCCATCTGAAACATAAGGCGTTAAGCGCGCATTGTCTTCGTAAAGGCGGTCGGAAGGGTAAAGTTGTCGGAGTTTCTCGAGAAAGGGTTTCATTGAGAGGGGTGGACACTAGCAAATAAGGATAAGGGGAAGAGTAAACCCCGTAGTTTCGAAAATTGCGTTTATTCCCTCTAGTTGTTAGTATTGGTAGCGGCCGATCTCCGAGCGGCCACTGGTTGATAGGAAATGAATGTGTCACTTCGTTCGGTACAATTGTTCCGATTTGATTCGGAGGGGTGTTGATCGTCGTTATCGTGTTTAGTTAATTGTAGGAGCGGGTTTACCCCGCGATTATAGCCTAAACGGCTTCATAAACCACGAAGATACGGAGAATCGTAGGGTCTGCACGCGTAGGCAGCTCAATCATTTTCGCAAGGTGGCACGAGGCGTCTCGACTCGTGGATTGTAGGAAATGAAAAAACGCGTCGGGACGCCACGTTCCACCTTGGTTGATAGGAAATGAATGTGTCACTTCGTTCGGTACAATTGGTTCCGATTTGATTCGGAGGGGAGGACATCCATTCCATGGCTGGTGCAATCTTTGGTAACTGTAAACCGAACGCTAGCCCAATTCTCTGAATATTGGAGCATTCTAACTTTCTTACGGCATGGGCTGTTTATCCCTCCAAGGTCCAACGCGCCTGCCGCAGAATCGCATTTGTTGAGCCTTTCATTTTTTCGTACCACACGGTTACCAGAGATCCGTCACCCAACTGTACCGTGCTTGGATAACCGAGGTCACCTCCTTTCCCGTCCTCGGAAATCATTAAAGCCTCGGACCAGCTTCTTCCATGATCTTCACTGATTCGTGCCTGATTCCCGTATGGGTTGCGGCGGTGTCCGTAAGTCATCAACAGGCGGCCGTCTTTGAGTTTCGTTAGATGGGAGGGTAATCCCCAGACATCGATCGAATGTGGTGTCGTCCAAGATTTGCCACCGTCGTTGGATTCGCATTGCAGAGTTTCTCGCTCGTTCACCATGTTGTGATTGCGAATGTGGACGATCAATCGTCCGTCGTTTGCCTCGACGGCGTGCAGTTCATGATAACTTTTTTTCGCATCGTCACCTGCTCGAGTGGGAATGTCAGCCAGCCATTGCCAGGTCTTGCCGTCGTCCTTCGATTCACAGACCCCAACCTCGCCTTCGCCGGTCCAGAGAACTTTGCCCGCATAAAGCAGGCGGCCGTCGGAAAGTTGGATCGGTCCATGCGGACTATTTACAATACTCGGATACCGCCCTGACCAAGTGACTCCACCGTCGGTTGAGCGAATCATCCATTGTCCTAATTCGGCTTGTCGTTGATCGGCGCTGATACGATTATGAGCTGCTTGCCAACGTTCTAGTTTTTCGGCGGACCACGCCCCTTCTTCATGCGGTTTTCTCGCAAGTGCTTTATTTAGTTCGTAGGATTCATAGGCCAGTGAAGTAAAGGTGGTGACGAGTAGGCTGCCCTTGGCGGTTTCGAGCACGCCTGCATCGCGGTCGTCGATTGGGCCATCCAGTAGCGTGCGCGGCCACGACCAGGTTTCACCGTCGTCCTTTGAGCGCATGAGGTCGAGTCGGCCAAAGGGGCAGATATGGGCCTCCCGGCCACCCGACCAGACCACGATTAACTCGCCGTTTGACCGACGCGTAAGGGTCGGCCAACCACAGTAATACTCCGGCTGCTGGCTGATCGTGCGCGTATCCGCTATTCTAATTGCAGGGGTAGCAGTTTTTGCAGGAAGAATGTGAAAGCCAAGGGCTGTACTTGCGGAAACAAGCGTTGAAGTCTGGAGAAATTGGCGACGTGAAATAAGCGAACTAGTCATCAAGTATTTTTACTATGTGGATTATGATTAAAGTGTGATGGTCTTAGAGCAGTTGGGTATTAGATTTCTCGAAGGGAAACATGGGTCTACGACGGTGGGAATAGTTGAGTCGTGTCATATCCGCTCGTGTTACTCCCGGGGTGTCGACGTGGATAAAGGATTTTGCAACGGGACGATAGGCGGCTAGAGGAGCGATGACTCCTTTGGCTACAATGATGGAAAATAATTTCGGAGCTAGTTCGCAGCTTGTCAGTTGGGCTAGACTGAAAGGAGGCATACGGCGGGTGGTAAGCATAACCTTAATCTCTGTATCGAGAGTTTCAACAACGGCTGTGGGGCCTTGGTCGAATTGTGTGAAACCACCATGGCGGGCTTTCGTCTCGAAAAACTTTCCATCATGAATTGAAAGAACACGGAAGTGTGCCTTGAAGGGCGCGCCGTGTAGCGTGTCGTTTTTTGCTCCGATCGTTAGCTCGAGCTTGGCTTTGGGGCCGGCTTCGATAGCGGAGGTAGTTGATTCGGGATCACAGATACAAACGAAGGCGTTTGTGGCGCCGCAACCATGTAGTTCTGTGAGTAAGGTCGTACCGTCAGCCGGAGAGCCGCCACCGACGTTGTCTCCCATGTCGAGGAGAACGACGGGAAATTCCGCTGAGGCGAGGGCGGTCTTGATTGCATCCCGAGGAGGTACGAAGGTGGGTTCGAATTCTTGGCGCATTTCCCACATGGCATTGCCGAGTTCGCCTACGATCTCCGTGGCCCGCTCAGTATCGTTGTCTGTGACGACAAGAACCGCCGAACCCATTTCTGGAACATCTGCGTAAGGGAAACCAAGGATAATGGAGTGGGAAAGAGTATCTTTTCTTTTATTAAGCTCCTTGGCGCTTTCATAGAAATCGGAAAGAGGAGCAGTCGAAGTTTCCTGGGACTGGATGTTGATCGCCATGGGAGGAAAGGCGGCAACCTGAATCGGTTGAATCTCGTCGCGAAGTACTCTGGTTAAAAGGTCAGCGGCGCGACGGCCAGTGGCTCTTTGATCGAGGTGAGGATTCGTCTCGTAGGCCATGATCACATTCGTGGAATCGATCATGGCCTGGGAGAGATTTGCGTGGGGATCGATGGTAGCAACGATGGGTAGGTCGGGACCGACGGCTTTACGAACTTCACCAAGCCAGTATCCGTCAGCGTCTGGATGATTCTCTGCGACGGTAGCGCCGTGTGGAGCGGCAAGGATGGCATCGAGTGGACCGGCTCTTCTGAGTTCATCGAGAAGCTGGTCGACTAGGGAATCGAAAGCGCTGGCTTCGATTACTCCATAGGGGATTGCGCGTGCCAGGAAAATGGGTACCGCCACGTAGTCGGCTGCTGCCACTCCTTCAAAGAAACCTCCGATTTCGTGAGGCGCTTCTGACATCTGTTGATGAATCGCTTCGCCAACAAGTAAGAGGTCGTCCCGAAAGTGCTCGAGGGTGGTTTTACCTTCGATGAAAGTGTTGGATTCCTGGAGGAGTCCGATAATGCCTATTCGTTTCATATAAGGTTAGAATCCAATCGAATATTTCTCGATCTGATCTCAATTCGGCACTGCGGGGACCCGTCTTCGCAACGCTTCGCCGAGGCACGCGCAGTGGCCCTACCTCCTTTGGCTGAAATGGTAGGGCAAGAGCATCCTTGCTCTGCCGGTGTTGTTGTCAGAGGTTTTGTCATTTTGTTTTAGATTATTGCTCGTACAATCGTTTCGAACTCTTCAAGACTTTCGACAAGAGGAGCTTCGCGATCGGTGTTGATGCGGTCTATGGAGGAAGCGTCTTTGAATCCCGAGCCGGTGATGAGGCAGACAATGTTGGAGTCGGGGTCGAGCTCATCAGAAGCCATAGCTTGAGCGGCTCCTGCCAAGGCAACCGCTGCTGCGGGTTCAGCAAAGATACCTTCTTCTTCGACGAGTCGTCGCTGAAAATCAAAGACCGTTAGGTCGTCAACGGTGTGGCCGGTTCCGCCGGAGGCACGACAGGCAGTGAGAGATTCATGGCCGTCGATTACACTGGCTACCTGGAGGCCACTGACTTTAGTGGTGCATTCGCAGGAACAAGCTTGGTCGGCTCCGGTACGAAGGGCGGTAGCGATAGTGTCGTTTCCTTCGGGTTGAACACAATGTACCGCAGCTTGATTATCCATAGAAGCAAAGCCGCGTGCTACCGCCAGGATCAGACCACCTCCGCCGGCGGGTGCGAAGACGTGATCGATCCCATCTGGCAATTGAGCGGCAAGCTCATAGGCTATGGTTTGCACGCCCGCCATTGCTAACGGGGCAAACTGAAAGGCACTAACTTGGCATACTGTGCCTAGTTGGGTAGATAGGGATTGAAGTTTCTCAACTGTCTCTAAGGTGCATTTTGCATCAGTACCGAAACCACGGATACGAATGAGCTGTGCCCCATAGGCAAGCATTTGCGAGAGTTTGGCTTGGGGTGCGGTGTCGACGATGGCGAGTATGCATGGAATGCCAGCGGCTGCTGAATAAGCTGCGAGAGCTGCTCCTGTGTTTCCGCTGGAGGTTCCCAGGCAGATAGGCCGTTTGCTTTCGCTGGCAAGTAGGTGAGAGAGAGCTGCTGCCGCAAATCGATCTTTAAATGAACCTGAGGGATTAACCGTTTCTAATTTGAAATAAAGGTTCTTCAAGCCCAGTGAAGGGCCAATTGAGCGTGAGGCGATCAGCGGTGTTTCTCCTTCGCCCAGGGTGAGACGATGCTTCGCCGATGGCGGCGAGGGAAGCTGGTCGCTGTATTTCCAGATACTCACAGTGAGATTGTAATTACTCGAACTCTCCCGGTCGGATCCGATTCTTGATCTCACGAGTCATCCAGGTGTGGCGCAGACCGCCATCAACCGTAATCTCTGTGGAGGTTATGTAGGAGGCTTCGTCGCTTGCGAGCCAACGACAGGTGCTGGCGACTTCTTCGACAGTACCCCAGCGCTGCATGGGGATGACGCTCTCCGAGTAATCGCGCATATCCTTTGAAAGAGTTGGACCTGCTGGTTGGTCGTCTTTTCCACCGCTGTAGTCTGCACCGAAATCGGTGGCAATTGCACCTGGCGAGAGGGCGATCACACGAATGTTGTCACCGGCGAGTGCATTGGCTGTTTCCCAGGTTAGGCCTAGTAGGCCAGCCTTGGTCGCTGCATACACGGCACATACGCCTTTGGGAATATGGGCTTCGACGGAGGTTATGTTAATGATGACACCCCCATTGGTTTTCATATGCGGTGAGCACCATTTGGAAAGGAAGGCAGGAGCAGTTAGATTGACATCGATGGCACGCTGCCAGTTTTCGGGAGTTATCTCTCGAATGGTTTCGAGCTCGCGGGTGGCAGCGTTGTTAATGAGGACGTCTATACGCCCGAAATGTTCTGCGGTTTGAGAGACAGCCTTTTCGATTTGTTCCAGAGAGGAGAGATCGGTTTCGAGTGTCAGAACCTTTGCGCCCATCTGTTCAAGCTTGCTTCCGGTTTGGCGCAACTCTTCCCCGTCCCTATCGAGTATAGCAACTGCGTAGCCTGCGTTAGCGAATTCGGTTGCAGTGGCGGCACCGATTCCTCGGGCTGCTCCTGTAATTAAGGCGACTTTCATGTGGTATAAGGATCTAGGATTACAGCAAGACTGTCACCCTTTTTAACGGACGAGCTAGTGCGTAGAACAATGAGGCGGCCGGATTGATCAGCGAAGATTTCATGTGAAGATTCTCCTAGAGGATCGAGAACTCTTCCGAGGGGTTGGTCTTTTTCGACAGATTGCCCTAGGGTGACTGAATGGTCGAAGTAACCGGCGGCAGGACTCGGGTGGCAAATCTGCATATGGCCGGAAGCAGGTCGATTGTCTTCCACAACCACTTCGGGTGCAGTTGGGACGGGTCGAGTTTCAATCATCTCCAACTCAGCCATGACATTCAGGCAACCTTGACAGTAGGCTTTGACTCCTGCGTCTGAGCAGAGTCCGCCTCCCAAATACTCGGTATAGATGGCCGGAACATTGGCGTCGCGAGCAACAGAAAGGGATCGTCCATCGAGTTCGGCGGAAGTACCCCAAATGATAGGTAGACCGAAGGCGCGCCCCATACGGCGTTGGGTGTTGAGAATTGTTTGATCGGAAACCAGGTTGTAACCCACCAGCGGATCTACCTGCATGATACTACCGCCGGTGTGCAAATCGATATAGTAATCAACGTTGTTGATGAGAGTGGCTAGCTCGTGGGCGACTCGCTCGGTTTGGGAACCATCCGAGCGGCCGGGACAGGTACGCGCGAGATCGAGACCGTCTTCTCCGGCACGCGCACGCAGAGCAAACGCAGATTCATTGACTAATGGAACAAGGGTGAGTTGGCCCCTGAGCTGTTTGGGATCGATCTTGGAGATGAGTTTCCGAATCGCTACCATGCCCTCATATTCGTCACCATGAACGCCTGCTGTAATAAGAAGGTTCGGGCCTTCGCCAAGGGTGCCCTGGATCTGGTGCGTTTGGAACAGAGAAGGCATGCTGTGTAAAAAGAGGCTCTTACAATTCGAGAGGAAAATTAGATAGGCGCTCGACGCCAGTTTCGGTGACGAGGAAATTTTGCTCAAGTCTGAGGCCGGCTCGAAGGTCCTCACCATAAAGGCCAGGTTCGACGGCTACGACATCACCGGCTTGGAAGGTGTCATCCCAATACGGATTGAGCCGTGGGGTTTCGTGAGCGTCGAGGCCGATTGCATGGCCGAGGTGATGATAGAATGAGTAGCCGTTCCAGCCATCGAGCTGAGTATGAATGTCCTCGAAAAGCTTTTTGCAGCTCGTGGCGGGTTTGATATTTTTTTCGGCATGATCCAAAGCTTCAAAAACACGAGCGTGGGCTTTCAATTGCACATCGGTGGGCTTTCGGTCGACCGAAAAGCTACGGCACAGGTCGGAACGATAACCCCGGACGCCGACCCCGATATCGAGGACTGCTATTTCTCCTGCTGCGGCCGGACGTTGGCGTGGAAAACCGCCGGGTTCACCGGAACGGAAATCGTTGCCCCATGCAGAGAGAGGCTCACCAACGGCGTTGATGGCCGCTGACTGCATCGAGGTATAAAGACTTAATTCGGAAAGGCCGGGAGTGAGGATGTTTCGCGCTTCCGCATAGGCGACTTCGGTGGCTTGTATGGCATAGCGCAGGACCTCAACTTCGTCGGGATATTTACAACGACGAAGGTTTTGGTACTCGGTGGCGATGTCGATCCACTCATGTAATTCAACGAGGGCAGTTGGAACGCCGCCGGTAGTGCCTATGCGTTTGAAGGGTGCTAGCGTCTGGCTGATAGCTGCACTTAAACGAGCTGGGATATTTTCAACAAGCGTGCAACGTTCCTGAGGGTGATAAGATAGGTGTTCGTCCGCGGCGGGGACATCGAGGTTTTCGCCTGGAGCGACAAGGATGGTTTTCCCATTTAGGGGAACTATTAGGGCGACCGGCGTGAGGGATTGTTCGTGCCAATAAGCGGTGAGGGCGTGGACATAGTTGCGGTTTAAGAAGAGAGCTGCGTCGAGCTGCTGTTCTTGGAGAAGGCCTCGTACTGCTTCCTGGCGGGAGTGGCAAGATTTGGGATCGAGAGCAGGTGGCAATGTATTCATTAAAGGATACCGTATTTGTTGTAAGCATCGGTAGCGGACATGCCATCGCGGATGGCGTCGCGGGTGATATTCTCGGCGTGGACTTTTTCCCATGCAGCACGGATGACTTCTTCTTCAACTTTTTGAGGCACCACTACAATCCCATCTCCATCGGCAATAATAAGATCGCCCGGGTTGAAAGTGAGGCTGCCGATCTCAACGGGAATATCGATGGCGGTAACGCGCTGACGATGGAGGCTGTCGTAAACATTGGTGCCACGAGCAAAGACGGGGAACTTCATTTGAGTCATAGGGGCTGTGTCTCGAACGGATCCGTCTACTATAGCGCCAACGCATCCACCATTTCGCGAAGCGGTGGTGAGGAGCTCGCCCCAAACACCCGAGCGATTCGAGCCGTGAGCGGCGGCAATGAAAATGTCGTCAGCTTGGCAAGAATCAACTGCCTTGAGTTCGAGTTTGTAAGGTTCGGGATCCTCGTGGTCCAGATCTTCCCAAAGGGTAGTTTTGGCACGGCCGACAAGAACGGATGCACCCCCAGTGAGGTTTGTGAGTGGAGCAGCACAAGACTGTGATCGATAGCCAGCAGCGTCGAGAGCGTCGGAAACAACCGCAGCATAGAGGGACTCGCGCATTTGATTGAAGGTGATGATTTGTGGGGTAGAAGACATAGTTATTCTACAACCATGACTGACAGGGAGATATTCTTTCTGCGACGTCAAAATCGCAGTTACAGTAAAACCATTTTTAGTAAATACTCAGGTTGTAGAGTTCACGGTTCAAAGTTCACGGTTAACAATCTTTTGTTCTTCGTATTTTCAGGTTCCTCACGATTGATTTGAAAGTCGTTGGAAGAGAAGGATGAATTTCCGTGGTGATTGCCAAACTTGAACTTCTTTTTGTATTTTCACTAGTTCCACCCTGAACCAATAACTTTTGAACCGGAAACCTGAGTAGTTTTTTTTTGGATAAAAATGAGTTGGCTGTTTTGAGGTCTTTGGTTGAATGGGTAGTCGCTATGCAGATTTCAACCGTTCTCTCGCCCCTATCTACAGAAAACCTTCGTCTCGCAGCGCAATGCGGCGTCGAAGGATATGTTGCCCGCTACCCAGGTCCGAATTACGAGGACTTGCTTGAAGTGAAGCAACGCGTCGAGGAAGAAGGGCTGAAACTAGTAGCCCTAGAAGGGTTTCTCCCGATTGAAAAAATCAAACTAGGAACGGACCACGATGGCGCTGAATTGGAAGCCATGAAAGAATTGATCATTCATATGGGTCGAGCTGGGGTTCCAGTGCTGTGTTACAACTTTATGGCAGGAGCCGATTGGGTTCGGACAAAGTTGGACGTACTGGAACGCGGAGGAGCAAGAGTCACGGCATTCAGTTTGGCAGATGCGGAAAAGGCGGTAAGGCTAGATCATTCTGGCGGCGAGGAATTTTCCGACGTCAAATCGGATGAATGTATCAGTGCTGATTCGTTGTGGAAAAACCTGGAGGATTTTCTAAAAGCAGTTGTGCCCGTAGCGGAAAAAGCAGGCGTGAGTTTGGCGATGCATCCTGATGATCCTCCCTTAGGTGAACTGTTTGGAAACGCACGGATCATGAACAGCGTGGAAAATTTTGAGCGCTTGGTCGATTTGGTACCGAGTCCAAGTAACGGTATCTGTTTTTGTCAGGCAAATTTTGTGGCGATGGAAGCCGATATTCCTGATGCCATCAGACGCATGGGTAAACATATTTCGTACGTTCACTTTCGAGACGTTAGAGGAACTGCAGAATCGTTTGTCGAAACGTTTCACGACAATGGCCCTACTGATATGGCTGAATCCATCCGCTTATTAAAAGAGGTCGGCTTTGATGGACCGATACGACCAGACCATGTGCCGCAGTTGGAAGGTGAGGGGAATGAAAACCCGGGTTATACGATGCTGGGTCGTTTGTTTGCCTTTGGCTACATTCGGGGATTGTTACATGGCTCTGAGTATGAGAGTAACGCGCCGTCTTGAATCGCAACTGTTACGACGTGTATCACCATTTGCTATTAATCATTGACGCTGCTCTCTCGAATTTTGGAATCTCAT
>JAPKDW010000344.1 GCA_028822375.1 Opitutaceae bacterium
GCCCGCTGGAATTTCACCCGAACATCAGCGTGAGAACCTAAATCTCCTGAGTCGTTTTAATCACGATCACTTGGCGGAACACCCCTGGCAAGATGACCTGCAAGCGCGAATCGAGAACTACGAGCTAGCCTTCCGCATGCAAATGCAGGTTCCTGGCATTCTCGACCTCGACCAAGAGGATGACAAAACCAAAGAGCTTTACGGAATCGGTGAGGACGAAACTGAAGTATTCGGCCGAAAACTTCTCCTCGCTCGGCGTCTCGTCGAAAAAGGTGTCCGATTCATCCAAGCCTACTCAGGCGGCTGGGACTCGCACGATTTTCTCGAACGAGCTCACGGATCACGTATCCGAAACATCGATAAGCCAATCGCCGGTCTCATCAAAGACCTCAAGCAACGCGGACTTCTTGATGAAACGCTCATCGTTTGGTGCGGCGAATTTGGCCGCAGCCCCGACAATGGCATCCGTGATGGAGGAGCTGCTTATGGACGCGATCACAACTCCAAAGCTATGACCATGTGGTTTGCTGGCGGAGGCGTAAACGCGGGCCATACTATTGGCGCAACCGATGAGATCGGAGCGGAAGCCGTCGACGTCGTCCATAATATTAGAGACGTCCACGTAACCCTGCTCAGCCTTCTCGGACTCGATGACAATAAGCTCACCTACTTCCACGCCGGTCGCTACAAACAGCTCTCCCAATTCGGCGGGAAAGTCATTCCGGAACTATTAGCCTAATTATCTATATAATTCACCCACGGATCACAAAGATTAACACGGATAGCGTAACCGTAATAAAAAGTAACTTCCAATAATTACGCCTAAACCGCCTTCACAATAAAGATGTATAAATAGGGACAGGCTAATTATCTTAAATGGCCCGAATTGTTCAACTTTTGAATACGGTATTCTCAGTTCTTAATCCTTCATTCGCAATTCGAAATACCAATCTTCATGATGGGGTCTCGCAGTTCTTGGGGAAGAGCGATGGAACGGTATCGCGTGATAGTGTTTGGAAAGGGCTATGTCCGAGATGCTGCGAAACGGAATTCGGGCGTCGATGCTGAGAAGACTCGGAAGATTCTGAATAAGGGCGGGCGCGTTTCGCGGAACGAAGCGCTGCGGTGCCGGGTACGCTATTTTTCGGACGGGGCGGTACTTGGATCGAAGGAGTTCGTCCAGGGGTACTTTGAGAGCCATCGGAATCGCTTTGGAGCGAAACGTCGGGACGGTCCCCGCAAGATGCGAGGCTCGGATTGGGAAGGGCTCATGTGTATCCGCGAAGCTTTGCCAGAACTGTTTGCTGGCAAAGATATGGGCGAAGACACACTTCGCGTCCTCAGCGATTATCTAAAACGCTACACCGCCATACAAATCAAAATTGACGCTTAAACTCCTCTCGTCCGTGATGCAACACGATGGTCCAAGCGAATGGGTTCACTAACCAAATAGGCCTATTTTTAAAATACCTTATCAAAAAAACAATTTCACCCAGAAGTAGCATTATTCGCCCGAACGCGTTTCGCTCAAGCGCCTTGTTTACACTTGAGCCCCCTCTAAATTCAATGCGCTTAATGCAGCCCCTCACATTTTGAATATACTCAAGCCAAATATCTGCACTTCCCACGAACCATGTAAATCCATGTTTCATGCTAGGTGGCGATTGTATCTCAACGCTTACCTATTTTGTCTGCTGACGCTCTTGCCCTTTCAAAAAGCGAACGGTGCAACCTATGTAGGAGCAGGCGGCAGCCGGAGCATTGACGCTGTGGTGCATCCAGTTGGCTATGATGGGAGCGGAGGAGAACTAATTGTTACGATTGGATTGCATCAGAATTTTGCCCACCTTGCTTCAGACATAGATTTCTCAGCAAACCAGACGGTGGCAATTTGGAACAACCTGATAGCAACGACTGGAAACCTGAAACCCTCAGTAGAGATACCGGCAATTGGCGGAACCGACGTTTTTGGAGTTTTGATTCACGAAGTGGGTCACGCATTGGGACTGGCCCACCCGACGATTCAGGTCAGTGGACTCGGCGATGCCGCAACGTCGACAACTGGGCTGAACCAGGTATTGGACATCGGTCCAGGAGTCGATGCCCTATTGGGGACCGCCGATGACGTGAGAGGTGATGATATAAGCCTCAATTACTTCAACACGGCTGACAACAATCCCTTTACCCTACCTGCAAGCGGAATAATCGACTCAACCTCTTACAGTCGCGACATAACGAAACTTCCCGCGGGTGACCGCTACCCTGTGATTGGGCATCGTGACGTCGCCTCCAGTGGCTACATGCTGGAAAACACGATGGCGATCATGGCTAGCGGAGGTAGCCTCATTCCTGGCTTGGTGAGGCGTGGCTTGGTGGCGGATGACGTGGCTGGAATTCGTTATGCGATGAGTGGATTGGATGAGATTCAGGGAACATCGGATGACTATACGATAAAACTCGTGTATGTTGGAGTGGATTCGAGCGCCGATATTGTAATTCGATTTGACCGGCAGAGCGGTTACGCCGCGACGGGAATTTCGGCGCAACCTATCAGCGGAAATCACTGGCGATTGAGACCTGGCAGGGTTATCAACTACAATCCGAACCTGCCGAATAATCGGGCTTGGTATTTCCCGGTGATAGAATCGAAACGCGTGGAAATCCGAGACGCTTCCGCCGCATCCGTTAGCCTTCGCCTGGCGACCGAAGCCGGAAAGCGATACGCGATCGCATGGTCGCCCACCTTGCAGGAAGGGTCTTGGTCGGCTAGAGAGGTTAGCGCCGAAATCGGCGGCAAACCGATTGAAAAAACGGGTGCTGACTTCTTCCTCTTTATTGCGGAAGACGAAGAGACGATCGTTAATATCGATTATTTGGATACCCTCAGCGCGAGCGCATTTTTCTCCGCATACCAAGTGCTTGGCAAGGAGCTGAATTAACCCCTACTAAGGGCAGTGCCCGTGGCGTCTGAAAATCACCTCAAACGAGCTCAGGAATCGGGACGAACGATGGCATAATATCGATCTTGGGAAGTGCATACCGACCAGCTACATTTTCGATAAGAGACGTATAAATAGGGACAAGCTAATTATCTTAAATGTATGCATTCGAGTGATTTAGCTTCGATTCCGATGAGGCAGATGCGGATCAAGGTGGCTGGGGAGAGCTCGGTTTGTACTCAGTCGAAAAGACTCGCGAATGCGTAGGCGATCATGAGCAGACTGAAGCTGGGTCAGCTCAAGGTAGCATAGGTTTCTCAAGCAATTCCAATATGCGGGTATCGTTCACTCGAAGAATTCCTAGTTGGTTGTCATTTTGGGCGGTCACGAAGAGATGGCCGTCCCGGTAGACCAAGTCATGGGCGTTGTCGAAGCGCGGATTTCCGCCGAGGAATAGGCGCCGAGTAGGAAAGAGTTCACCTCCTCGGTATTGTCCTATGGATACCGGCAATGAAGGATCCGATATATCGATTGCTTCCACTGCTTCTCCTCCTGCGACAAACAATACTTGCCCAACGGTTGTCATTCCTGTCCCCGCGTCGGACCATACCGTTTATTGCCTTTGGGTCCAATACCCCGAAGCTTGCTTCGGCTTTGTGCTGTGCGGGATCAATGTGTCGGTTAG
>JAPKDW010000345.1 GCA_028822375.1 Opitutaceae bacterium
CTTTGTCGCGTTCGAAGTTTGGACCTTTATGTCGGTACGTTGGAGTTGTCACAGCGTTAGCCTTGCTAGCGATATGCATGACTGCGGTTGCTAGTAGTACGTACAGTCCTTTTCTCTATTTTCGATTCTAGCATGAAAGGCGAAGAAATACAGTCGGAGCGGAGTAGGTGGCCTGCCATTACGTATGCTATTGTATTCGTTCTCTTGCTTGCGATACCTTTGCTCTTTCTTCCATTTTCTGGTGAATTGGATCGTTCATCCGAAAAACGGGTACCGGTGGCGTTCCCTTCTTTTTCGAGCGATTATGGGAATCTTCCTCGGGCATTCGAGGAGTGGTTTGAAGATCATTTAGGGTTTCGATCAGCGATGATCCGTTTTTATCGCCAGTCTAGATTCGAGCTTGGGTTGTTGGGGTCGGAGAAAAATGTCCTGCGAGGGAAAGAGGATTGGCTCTATTATGCTGGGAATGGACCCGGTAACTCGGTTCAGGCGTATACGGGAGCGAATGCATTCAGCGAGAGCGAATTGAATCGTTTGCAGCTCTATTTCGAAACTTGGGGAAATTGGCTGGATGATCAGGGAATCGAGTTTCTTGTTTTGGTCGCTCCGAACAAGGTCTCGGTGTATCCAGAATATCTGCCCAATAGGATTTCTAGAAGTCCTTTTGGAACGAGAGTCGAACGATTTCTCGAGCGCATGTCTGGATCGGGTTTTCCGGTTGTGTTTCCTTTAGGCGAATTGCTTGATAAAAAATCAGAAGATTCTCTTTTATACTATAAATTGGATACTCACTGGAATGCTAAAGGGGCGTTTGTCGCTTACGATGTACTCATCCGGGAATTATCGGGCTCTATTCGACTTTCGTTTGCCGATATCGAGTTTGATGGAAGCGTTCGTTCTGGCGGGGATATTACTGAACTGTTTGGGATCAAGAGCGACTGGAGCGATATGGTTTATACTATGCTTTTGAATCGAGGAAATTGGGCTACGGATCTTGGCGCTAGTGATTTTGCGGGAAGCCGGATGCATCGATTTAGCGTAGACGATCCGACTCTACCGAGAGCTTTAGTGTTTCACGATTCGTTTATGGAGCCAATGAAAGGCGTGTTGGCTCGTCATTTTAGTGAATCGGTTTTTTCGCCCGATATAGCTTTGAAAAGAGATCTGATTCTAGAGGTGAAACCGGATTTTGTAATTGTCGAGTTTGCGGAGCGATTCCTTTATTCTTATCTCAAGCATTCTTTGGCAGGCGATGCTTATCGCCAATAGATCTTCGTTGTTATCGAGAAAAATTCTCTTGCCAGGCTTTTAGCTTTTGAACTTCGCGTTTCCATCGAGAGACGCTTAAGGATGAGCTGCCCCAATTGACGAATTGGTCGCAACATACGCGATTGATCCAGATGCGTCGCATTAAGTAAAAGTCGGGAAGGCATTCCTTTTCGGGATCGGATAGGGGGAGTATCGATTCGTATCCTTCGAGCAGATACTTTTGGATAACTCTGAAAAGTTTAGATAACTCTGATACAGACCTGTGGGTAACTATATGGCCAAAGTATATGAAGCGATTTCGTATGCGTGCCACCCGTATCCGATTCGCTCGAAATCATATATGGAAATTTCGCCTTCGGAATTCATTTTGAAAATTTCATGAATGAAGTCGCCATGAATTGAGCCCCAGGAGAAGGATTCTAAAGGGAGCTTAGATAGGCGTTTTTTTAGTTTTTAGAATAATTGATCTGGATCGAGCGTCGAATGAATCGACTTGATCGCGATGGAATTTGTGGAGATTTTTATTTGGATTGAACTTAGAATGTAACCAAATCGGTTATGTTGTTGTTTATATAAAGATGAGAATCGGTTACTATATCGTAATAATGGTTGTAGTCGACACCTTCAGCAGATGTGTGCGTTCCTGAGCTTTGGAAGTCTGCGGACATTTCAACGCTATCGTCGGATCCTCCGTCAATAAATAGTTCGTTGTCCACATCAGTCATGTCCAAAACGTTGTCTGAGCTGAGGCGTAGGTTATTGCTCCCGGAGCCGTTGATATCAATTATCTCGATGTTTTGAATTGCTCCGCTGTTGAATAGGGTTAGGTCGATTTCCAGATCGCTCCCAACAAATTCTAGCTTGTCATCTCCTTCTTCGCCGTCGAAGGTATCATTGTAGTAGTCTCCCACGGAGACCTGGAATGTGTCGTTTCCGGCTCCTCCGTATAGGTTGTCGTCTCCGTCTCCGCCGATGATGACGTCGTCTCCGCCTCCTCCATCGATAGTATCGTCTCCGCCTTGTCCGTGGATTTCATTGTCGGAGGCGGAAGCAGTGTAGGAATTGCTAGAGTTGTCTAGGTAGATAAGGCTGTCGTCGCCTGTCACAGTGACAGTTGCTGTTGCGCTAGACGTTCCGCCGTTACCGTCCGAGATGGTGTATGATATTGCGACGTTTTGAGTATCGTTCAACGCTAGATCGGGGAAGTCGTCCTCTGGATCGTAAACGAGCTTGTTGCCCACGATGGAAACCGAACCCTCGCCTAATGGAACGTATGCTCCGGTGATTGTGAGCGAATCACCTACGTCTGCATCGGTGTCGTTCGCCAGTACGTCGATTTCAATCGTATTTTGTTCGGTAACCGAAGCCGTATCGGCTGTGGCAATTGGGGCGGTGTTCGAATTGACTGACAGCGAGAAAGTGTCGTCCACGGTCGCGGTTCCGTCGGACGCGGTGACGGTGACGTTGACGGCTCCGAGGTCGCTATTATCCGGAGTTCCGGATAGGATACCAGTTGTCGCGTCGATGGATAGCCAGCTTGGGAGCGGGTCTCCGTTTTCGAGTGTTGCGGAGAACGTCAGGCTGTCGCCTACGTCCGCGTCCGCGAAGTTTCCGGATACGTCCAGGCTGAAGGCGCTTTCTTCGATCGCCGACTGGTCATTCCCCTCGAAAGTGACATTTCCGCCAAAATTGACGGCCCCATTCACTGAATAAAGGCCACCAGAAGAGTCGCCTACGCCTGACACCACAGCATTGTCGCCTATGGAGATGTAGGAATCCGCTAAAATAACGCCTTTGAAATCCACGCCAGCGCCTAGTGTTGCGTAACCTAAGCCGTCTCCGCCAGAAGTATCGCCTAAGGCATTCCAGTAAACAGTGCTATTAGCGCCTACATTATTCAGCACTACATTCACATTCTCACCTAAGATAATGTAGTTGCCGATATTGAAAACCCAGCTTTGGTCAGAGCCATCGCCATTAAGCGTGATGTCTGTGTTGGATGCAAACGATAGCATATTTACCACATTATAGACGCCAGCCTCGAAGGCGGCACCGCCTGTCCCAAAAACGCCCGTTGTTAATGTCGTCCCGGCCATATTCCCCAGAACTGCTTGCTGATCCCCAATATTTGACTGAGTGATGTCGAGCGAGAAGGCAGCATCCTCGTGGATGTACTGGTCTGCGATGACGGTGGATACGGTGGGTCCGTCGTTGGTGTTGGCTACGGCGAGAGCGAAGGTGTCGTCCACGGTCGCGGTCCCGTCGGATGCGGTGACGGTTACGTTGATCGCTCCGACGTCTCCGTTGAGCGGCGTTCCTGATAGGATGCCGGTTGTCGGGTCGATGG
>JAPKDW010000066.1 GCA_028822375.1 Opitutaceae bacterium
CGAAGAGAAGACGGTTTTGCTCAAAGACGGAAAAACCGAATTGAGCCTGAAGAAGCGTCTTTCCAGCGCCCAAGGTGGAGTCGTGCCGAAAACTTAGGCCGAAAACCCACCAGCCCCCTGTTCATCAAGGATCGGCTGATAATCTTGTCGAATGTGGGTTGAGTAGCTACGCCGAGACTTCGGCGTGGAACCTGCAATAGCCCTGATTCATTGGGCTTGAATTGACGGGTATCCGCCGTGCTAGGCTACTCGTAGTTCCATTTGCTGATCCAAGGATCGTTTTGATTGGTATTCCAATTCTCGCAGGGCTCGCGTTGGCCGAGGTTATCTTCATCGGTTTGGCATGCGTGCGGTCTAACGAAGGCGAGCAATACCGTTATCCACTTACGATTAGAATTCTTTAAGTTGACGCGAATTGGCCGTGCCCTTGGGACAACCGCTCCGGTCGTTGATTAGCTTTCCATATCAAGCGTCATCGTAAAATTAAGATTTGATATTGTAGGGCGGGTTGCTAACCCGCCAATCCGGTAAGCGTGTCGCCTCAGCGAGGCGACCTACAGAAAAATAAGATTTATGATGACGCATGGTATAATCACCGAGCTTTAGAGCGCTTGCAATTGTCCGAAATCACTTCAATGGATAGTGTTATGAGTTTTCAGCCTTCGGAAGAAACCTTGGAGAAATATGCGGATGTGATGATCAACTTCGCTTTGAACAGCGGGGAGGGCGTCAAGCCGGGCGAAGTGGTGCAGATTCGCGTGCCGGAGGTTGCGAAGCCTCTTTTGGTTACTTTGCGCCGAGCGGTTTTGAAGGCGGGCGCTCATCCGATTATTTTCTATACGCCTGATGATTTTGCTCGGGAGCATTACGAGCTAGCTAGCGATGAACAGCTGAGTTTCTTTCCGGAGAAATATCTGAAAGGGCTCGTAGACGAGGTCGATCATACCGTGGTTGTCCTCGCGGAAACGAACAAGAAGGAGCTCGATGGCATTGATAGCGGCAAAATAATGGCAGCCCAGAAAGCGCTGAAGCCCTATATGGATTGGCGACGAACTAAGGAAGGCGAGGGAAAGTATACGTGGACGCTTTGCATGTACGGAACGCAGGCTATGGCGGACGAAGTGGGAATGAGTTTGGAAGAATATTGGGCGGAGATCGCGAATGCCTGTTATCTCGATGACTCGGATCCTGCCGGTAAGTGGAAGGCTTTGTACGAAGAGCTGTACGCAATTAAGGACAAGTTGGATGTTATGCCGATCGAGAAGCTTCATGTAGAAGCAGCGGATACGGATCTGTGGGTGGCTATCGGCGAGAATCGAAAATGGTTGGGTGGGTCGGGACGCAATATTCCGAGTTTCGAATTGTTCATTTCCCCGGATTGGCGCGGAACGGAAGGGCGAATTCGTTTCACCGAGCCACTTTATCGGTATGGTAATTTGATTAAGGATGCGTATCTGGAATTTAAGGACGGAAGAGTTACCAAGGCAACAGCCTCCGAGGGAGAAGCGATATTGAAAGAGATGATCGCAGTTGAGAATGCTGACAAAATTGGTGAGTTTTCATTAACGGATCGCCGTTTCTCGCGCATAACGAAATTCATGGGCGAAACGCTTTTCGACGAAAATGTTGGCGGTGAAAACGGCAACACGCATATCGCAGTTGGCGCGGCTTACCGTGATTCTTTTACCGGTGACCAAACCAGCGTTTCCGAAAAAGAGTGGGAGAGTATGGGCTACAATAACTCAGTGGTTCATACCGATATCGTCGCTACTTCGAATCGAGTCGTCACGGCCTATTTGAAGGATGGTTCGAGCCAGGTGATCTATCGCGACGGCGAGTATCAGGTATGAGTGATTGCTACGCCATCTCCGCTAACGCTCCGTCGCAGGAAGTCGTTCTTTCTGCTTGACGAACTTCTGATCGCCCTTCTTGTTCCTCCCTCAACTTGGGGGCGATCTATCCGATAGTCCTTGAATCACTATTCAGAAATGAACAATCGTAATTTCAACAACGTGTTTTCGCTAGCGAGCCTCGCCACAGTCAATGTGGCAGTGGTCCTCGTGGTCGTATCGATCGCGTCGTTGCGGGAATAACGAAAACGTTCTAAACGAATTTCGAAAAAACCCGCCGACGTGAATCGGCGGGTTTTTTGTGTTTAGAACCCTTAGATTTCAAGTCGGCGCCAACCGAATAAAAAACGTATCATGAAATATACAGGCGCTGAAATCATCATTAAACTTCTGGAGCGACATGGCATCCGGCAGATCGCAGGCATTCCGGGTGGAGCTAATCTACCTATGTACGATGCCCTTTCACAATCCGAGTCCATTCGGCATATCCTGGCTCGTCATGAGCAAGGCGCGGGCTTTATCGCCCAGGGCCAGGCTCGGGTAACCGGTCGCCCGGCGGTATTCTTCGCGACTTCGGGTCCGGGGGCGACGAATGCGATTTCCGCGGTTGCGGATGCTAAACTGGATTCGATTCCGATTATATGCATCACGGGACAGGTCCCTCAGAATATGATCGGTACGGACGCCTTTCAGGAAATCGATACCTATGGATTAAGCGTTCCGATAACGAAGCATAATTACTTTGCTCGTTCGGCTAAGGAGCTTTTCGAGATCATACCGGATGCGTTTCGCGTCGCTATGTCCGGGCGTCCGGGACCGATCTGGATCGATGTCCCGAAGGATGTTCAGATGGAATTGATCGAGTTCGACGAGTGGCCAGTGAATGGAGCGCCGGATCCATCGCCTGCTATTGATATGCGGAGTATTCAGGATGCGGCTACGATGATTAACGAAGCGAAGCGCCCTATCGTTTACGTTGGCGGGGGAGCGATTCATTCAGGGGCATCGGAATCGGTTAGGGCATTGATTGAGAAGATAAACGCTCCTGCGGTTATGACATTGATGGGTTTAGGGGCATTGCCCACTCGGCATCCGTTGTCGCTTGGCATGTTGGGTATGCATGCGGCCCCGTTCACCAATCATGCTTTGGAAGAGTGCGATACATTGATCGCTCTCGGGGCTCGTTTCGACGATCGAGCGACGGGAAAGGTCGCTCAATTCTGTCCAGATGCGAAAATCGTTCACATAGATATCGATGCGAGCGAATTGAATAAGATCAAGAATGCGAAGGTCGGAATTATTGCGGATTTGAACGATGCAATCGAGGCCCTTTCTCCGTGTATCGGCCCGAAGGGATCGAATGATTGGAACGATCGCGTCGATCAATTGAAGAAAGAGCACCCTATGTACATGCCCAACTTGGATGATCCCACTTCCGCGTATGGCATCATCGATCATGTTGCTGGGATGTTGGAAGGGGAGACGTACATCACGACTGACGTTGGGCAGCATCAGATGCGGGTTGCTCAGGCATATCCGTTCGAGCGTCCGAGACAGTGGCTGACCTCGGGTGGTTTAGGAACGATGGGTTTCGGCCTTCCAGCGGGGATTGGCGCTGCCTTGGAAAGGCCCGAAGCGACGGTTGTTTGTTTCACGGGAGACGGTAGCATCCTGATGAATATCCAAGAATTGATTACAGCGGTTGAGGAGAATCTGAACCTCAAGATTTTCGTATGCAACAATAACTCCTTGGGATTGGTTCATCAGCAGCAGGATTTGTTTTACGAGAAACGGATTTTCGCGGCCAATTATAGTCGGGCAGTTGATTTCGTAAAGATTGCGGAAGGTTTTCAGATGGAATCTTACGATTTGGGAACGTGCATTGATCCTGTAAGTTTGATTGCGAACGTTTTGGCAAAGCCTGGGCCTGCGCTAATCAATGTTCCGCTCGACGTTCACCATAAGGTTTTTCCGATGGTTCCGCCCGGAGGAGCGAACTCGGAGATGATTTTGCGGGATAAAATTACGGCGTAATGAAAGAAGGTGGCGCGGGGCCTCTGGACGCGTGTAATTGGAAATTTGGAAGAATGATGAAAACGAATACCATTTTGGAACTTACGGTTAAAAATCACTCGGGAGTGATGATGCATGTGTGTAGCTTGTTCGCTCGTCGCGTATTTAACGTCGACGGTATCCTGTGTCTGCCGACGGGCGATGCATCGAAGAGTCGACTTTGGCTGCGGGTGAAAGAAGATCTACGGTTAGAGCAAATGATTCTTCAATTGCAGAAGCTCGAGGATGTATTGGATGTACGGAGACATGGGGCTAGTCATGCTGTGTTCGAGCGAGTAGGAAAATACTTTCGGGAATGAGAGCCGCTGGCCGATAGGAGAAAATGGTGGCGCGTGGCGTCCCGACGCGCGTTTTTTCTTAGGGACAAAAAATAAGCCCAACCTTTGCAGATTGGGCTTGGTATTGAAAAATCGTTTTGGAAGTTCGTCTTATTCGACCACGGTCGCTTTGATGATCTTCTGCACTTCGATGGGCTTGTCGCCTCCGTCGGTGGCAACGCCTTCGATGGTTTGGATGATATCGTAACCTTCGACCACTTCGCCGAAGATTGTGTGGCGCATATTCAACCAAGGAGTCTTGGCAGTAGTGATGAAGAATTGGCTACCATTGGTGCCTGGACCGGAGTTCGCCATTGCGAGGATGCCGGTTTTGTCGAATCGAAGATCGGAGGTGCACTCGTCGTCGAAGTTCTTGCCCCAAATGGATTCGCCGCCGCGGCCAGTGCCCGTCGGATCGCCGCATTGAACCATGAATTCTGGTATAACGCGGTGGAAAACGATGCCGTCGTAGTAACCGTTCTCAATGTGAGTGGTGAAGTTTTCACAAGCTTTCGGAGCGAATTCCGGATAGAGCTTGAACTCGATGGTTCCTTGGTTCGTTTCGAATTTTACACGGGTTTTGCTCATAGGAGGTCGTTTTGGAGTTACCGAAAGTTCGTGGCAAGGAGAAAAGGAGACCGAAGGGAGGGAAGTGATGGAGAGACAGAGGGATGGGGAGATGGAGAGATTGAGTGATGGAGAGACGCTGTGCCTCTGCCTACGCATATCTATGTCTCACTATCTCCCCCTCACTGCATCCCTTCACTCCCTCTCTCAATCGGGTCGTACTGCGGGGAGAAATTACGGCTAATTTGGTCCAATTTGGGGGTTGTCAACTGAGTCAAAGCTTCCTTCACTGCGCGGCTTATGGGCAAAGACTGGCTAGATGGAGTGAAGGACGAGTACGATGTCGTGGTTATCGGCAGCGGACTCGGTGGCCTCACTAGCGCTAATGTCCTAGCGAAATGCGGGCATTCTGTACTGTTGCTGGAGCATCATTATCAGTACGGTGGTTTGGCTACTTGGTTTAAGCGCCCAGGGCGCCACATCTTCGATATTTCGCTTCATGGGTTTCCGTACGGTATGGTCAAGTCGTGCCGCAAGTACTGGACGAAGGAGATTGCCGATTCTATCCACCAGTTGAAGGACGTGCGGTTCATCAATCCTCAATTCGACGTGTGGACAACTTTTGACCGGGAAGATTTTACGAATATCCTGGTGGAGAAATTCAAAGTGGCCCGCGATCAGGTGGAGGCGTTTTACGTGCACCTGCGTCAGATGAATTTCTACGACGACGATCAGCGGACCACGGGCGATCTGTTCAATGAGTTTTTCCCTGGCCGCGACGATATCCACCGTCTTCTGCTTGAACCTATTGCTTATGCGAATGGTTCCACTTTGAACGATCCGGCGATTACCTTCGGAATTGTTTTCTCGAATTTCATGAGCAAGGGAGTCTTCACTTTCAAGGGCGGTACCGATGTTCTAGTCGGCAAGATGATCGAGGAGATAGAGAAGAACGGCGTCGAACATCGGCGCAATGTTTTGGTCGAGCAAGTTTTGACGGATTCCAATGGCGACATTCCTGCGGTAACGGGTGTTGTCGTAGCGGGCAGAACGCGCGATAGCGAACCAGACAATCGAAAGACTATTCGCTGCAAGGCTATCGTATCGAATGCCAATGTGATCAGCACTGTTAAGCGGCTGGTCGGAGAGGAACGATTTTCGAAGGAGTACATCGATGAGCTTAATGCCGTTCGTGTGAATAGCAGTTCTTGCCAGGTTTACATGGGCATTAAGGAAGGCGAAAGCATCCCGAACATCGGCGATCTTGTATTCACTTCCGATGCGGAGCATTTTTCCAGTGAAGAGCTGGTGGATTTCCGGACGACGAGCCGTACGTTTTCGGTCTACTATCCGGAGACGCGTCCTGGCTCCGGACGCTACACGATCGTCGCGTCATTGAATGGCAAGTATGGCGACTGGACGAAGCTAAGCGACGAGGAGTATGAAGAGCACAAGCAGCGCATGATCGAGGAATCCTTGGTTTCGCTTGAGCGGTATATTCCTGACGTGCGCAGCAAGATCGATCACTTGGAAGCGGCTACTCCAAGAACGATTCACTATTATACGCGTCATCCTGGCGGCACCTCGTTTGGTACGAAGTTCGAAGGGTTGAAATGCTCGATGGAGCTTCCGAATCAGATTAACGGACTCTATCATGCCGGATCGGTCGGCATTATCATGTCGGGCTGGCTGGGAACGATGAACTACGGAGTCATCATTTCGAACAAAGTAGACAAGCAATTGGTTGCGGCGAAACGCGATCAAGGCGAAGCGAAAGCGCATGTCGCGTAAGTTCTGGCGAAACGTTTATGGCAACTGACGAAATCCTCCAAGCGATCCCGCATCGCCCGCCGTTTCTCTTCGTCGACGAAGTCGTCGAGCAAAGCGAAGAATCTCTCACCGCAAAGCGTCACGTAAGTCCTGACGAAGCTTTTTTCGAAGGGCACTACCCAGGCAATCCGATCATGCCGGGCGTCTTGATTTCCGAGGCAGTGTTTCAGACCGGAGCGATTTTCCTCAATCGTTTGCTTGCTGCAGAGCTTGAGGCGGATCCGGAAATGGTCCCGGTATTGACTAAAATTTCCGATGCGCGTTTCAAGAGCATCGTGCGACCAGGAGATGACCTATACATAACGGTAACGCTCAAAGAAAAGATGGGCCGATTCATTTTCATGAATGGTTCGGTGAAAAACGGAGATGGCAAGCGGGTCATGACCGTCACCTTTAGCGTGGCCTTGGCGAAGGCGCCGCCGCAAGTTTAGAGTAATGAGCTTTCTCGGTCTGGAAAACAAAACGATTTTGGTCATGGGTGTGGCCAATCGCAAAAGCGTCGCCTGGTTCGCGGCGAAAACACTCGAATCCGAAGGGGCGAAGGTCGTTTATTCCGTTCGCTCGGAAGCGCGCAAGGAAACGACTGAAAAGTTCTTGCGCGACAAACCGGTATACGTGTGCGACGTGGAGAACGTCGATGAGATCGCTCGACTCGCCGAAGACGTAAGCCGCGATCATGGAACGATTCATGGAATCGTCCATTCGATCGCTTTCGCGAACTACGCGGACGGCTTCAAGCCCTTCCACGAAACCAAGCGCGAGGACTACCTGCAAGCGACTGCGATTTCCAGTTTTTCGATCGTGGAGGTCGCGAACGCGTTCAAGGCTCATCTGGACGAATGCGCCTCGGTGGTGGCGATCAGTATCTCGTCGCTCACGCTCACGGCAGAAAATTATGGATACATGTCGCCTATAAAAGCGGCGCTTGATTCATCGATTCGTTATTTGGCCAAGTCATTTAGCGCTGATAGTCAAGTGCGCTTCAATACCGTAAATCCCGGCACATTGAAAACGAGTGCCTCGGCAGGAATTCCTGGTTACCTGGAAAGCTATTTGTTTAGCGAGAAACTCACTTTTAGAAAGCGTTCTCTGGAAACTCAGGAAGTCGCCAATGCAGTAGTATTTCTTCTGAGCGATCGCTCGAGCGGAATGAATGGAACAGGTCTCGTGCTCGACGCCGGAATGGGGATCAACTATTTCGACGGCGAAGTGGTCAAGCTGGCAATGAGAATGGAAAGGGGAGAGGGGGAAAGGGGAAAGGATGAAGGATGAATTTCACGTCACTATAATAAATTCATCCTTCATACTTCATACTTCATTCTTCAAACACCGTGCGTATTCAATCTACAGTTATCGATTCATTGGCCTATGTCGCTCCTCCTGAAGTGTGGACGAGCACTTACGTCGAAGAACAGCTTCGCCCGCTCTACGAGCGCTTGCATTTGCCTGAGGGTCGATTGGAGTTGATGACTGGTATTCGCGAGCGGCGCTTTTGGAGTCACGATATTCGTCCCTCCGAGGCGAGCGCGGAAGCGGGTCTGAAAGCTATCGAGCGCAGCGGGATCGCTCCGGATCAGATAGAAGTGTGTATCCATAGTTCGGTTAGCCGAGATATGTTGGAGCCTGCGACGGCGTCGTTCGCGCATCGATTGATGGGGTTGAGCGAGAACGTTCAGGTGCTTGACGTTTCCAATGCATGTCTGGGTTTTCTAAATTCACTGACAATGCTTTCGGCCATGATCGATTCGGGTCAGGTGAAAAGCGGCATCGTCGTTTCAGGCGAAAACGGGAGACCATTACTTGAGCGTACGATTCAGCTATTGCTGGAGGGCGATCATACTCGCAAAACAATCAAGCCCTATTTTGCGAATTTGACGATTGGAGCCGGCGCGGTTGCAGCGGTGGTTTGCCATGAATCCTTGTCGCCGAATGGACATCGATTATTGGGTGGAGCTTGTTTGACGGATACGTCGGCTAACGACCTTTGCCAGGGCGGTTCAAGCACGACGGGAATGGGCTTGGAGATGCAGACGGATTCTGAAGAGATGCTTCATGCAGGCGTTGCTTTGGCTCAAAAGACTTGGGCTTCATTCAAAGGCGAATTGAGCTGGGGAAATGAAACCGCGGATCGAGTGATTTGCCATCAAGTGGGAAGCGCCCATCAGAAATTGCTTTTCGAAACCTTGGGCTTGGATCACGCTAAAGATTACTCGTCATTTCAGGAGTTTGGAAACACGGGCTCGGCGGCCTTGCCGCTAACGTTGGCGAAAGCGTCCGAGGAAGGATTTATCAAGAAAGGCGACAAGGTCGCCATGCTAGGAATTGGTAGCGGGTTGAATTGCCTGATGCTTGGAGCGGAGTGGTAGTTTTAGAGTGAACGATCCTGTAGCGAGTTTACCGTCCGATATTGCGGACCTCTATCCTTTTCAGACGCGCCGAAAGCGCCTGTCGTGTGGTTTCGAGATGAACTATATCGACGAGGGAGAAGGGCATCCCGTGATTATGGTTCACGGAAATCCGACTTGGTCCTTCTATTACCGAAATGTCGTTCAAACGTTGAAGAGCGGCTTTCGCTGCATCGTTCCGGATCATATCGGTTGTGGTTTGTCCGAAAATCCAAAGCGCGGATACGCGTATACTTTGGATCAGCGGATCGAGGATTTGAGCGAGTTGATCGACAGTCTCGATCTGGATCGGTTTGATCTGATCGTTCACGACTGGGGTGGCGCGATTGGGATCGGAATGGCTATTCAACGTATTGCCAAGCTTCGTCGACTAGCCATTCTCAATACAGCGGCCTTTGTTGACTCCCGCATTCCGAAGCGGATAACGATTTGTCGAGCCCCTTTGGTGGGCAAGGTTTTGGTTCAGGGCTTCAATGGTTTTGCTGGTCCGGCTGTGAAGATGGCAATCGCGAAAGAACCGATGTCTCCTGCGGTCAAACGCGGATTTCTTTATCCCTATCGATCATGGTCATCGCGAAAGGCCGTGTATCAGTTCGTTAAGGACATTCCGATGCATATAACGGACCGAAGCTTTGGGCGTTTGATGGAAGTCGAGAACGGCTTGCTGAAGTTGCGAAAGGTCCCTGTCGCCATATTCTGGGGAGGTAAGGATTTTTGTTTTAACGATCACTTCATGGATCGGTGGAAACGCTTCATTCCGCAAGCGACCTTGATTCGCTATCCCGATGGCGGTCATTACATATTGGAAGACGAGCAGGAGAAAGTGTGCCAGGCGATCGAGCAATTCGTCTCCTATGATGAAGACGGCATTCCTGATACGGAATTAGTTTAGATCGGTAGGGCTGAATGGTAGGGCTCTATCGCCGAGAGAGCCGCGTTGCGTTAGCTGAGGCCTCGGCGATGCCTCCCTACCTAAATCGTGTTTACGGCTGCTTGGCCTTCGCGGTAGCAGAGCTCGGCGATTTTCTTTAGATAGCTCGTAGTGCCGCCTTTCAGGCTATTGAGTTGCTCGGGCGTGTAGCGCCATTGCCAGTTGTCTTCGGCTTTTCCTGGCATGTTGAATCGACCTTCGCTTCCGAGACTTAGGATATCCTGGAAAGGGATGATGGCGAGGTTGGCGACGGACTTGTAGGAAGCGCGGATCATGTCCCAGCCTATGTTATCGCCGCTCACTTCGAAGTAGCGTCGCACGTGGTCTTGAGTCGCGGCGTCCATTGATCGGTACCAGCCGAGGCAAGTGTCATTGTCGTGAGTTCCCGGGTACAGGACTGTGTTTGATTGGACGTTGTGCGGCAGATAGTAGTTGTCCCCTTCTCCGCCAAAGGCGAATTGGAGGATTGCCATGCCGGGAAGACCACTTTCGCTTCGGAGCTTCCGAACGCCGTCGGTGAGCTCGCCTAGATCTTCGGCGATCAGTTTTGCGTTTTTAAGTTTCTTTTTGACGGTTTTGAAAAAATCGATCCCGGGACCTTTTGTCCACTTGCCAGTTCTCGCGGTTTTGGCGGTGAAGGGAATTTTCCAGTAGGCGTCGAATCCTCGGAAGTGATCGATTCGAACGACGTCGTACATGTTCAGGTTGGCCTGGAGACGGTCGATCCACCAAGTGTAGTCGTCGGACTTGAGCGCGGCCCAATCGTAGAGGGGGTTGCCCCAGAGCTGGCCGTCCTCGGAAAAGTAGTCGGGTGGGGAGCCGGCGACTGCGGTGGGCTGGCCCGTTTTCTTGTTGAACTGGAAGTATTGCTGATCCTGCCAAACGTCGGCGCTGTCGAGCGCTACGAAGATTGGAATGTCGCCGATGATTTGAACCCCGCGTTGTTTTGCGTGAGCTCGGACTTCGTTCCATTGGCCAAAGAAAAGGTACTGGAAGAACTTTTGGGCGTCGATGTTCCGATCGAGCGTTTTGCGGAGTTCGCTTTTGCCGGCCTTTTGGAAGGAGAGGCATTCTTTGGGCCACTGATACCAAGGGGCGCCATTGAAGTGATTCTTCAGAGCTTGGAAGAAGGCGTATGCTTCGAGCCAGTGATCGTTGTCCTTCTTGAAGTTCTCGAAGCTTCCGTAGGGCCGGATCTTTTTTGCGCCGTGGACGCAGGTCTCGTAGACGGCGTCGAGGACTGGCCATTTCGCATTGTAGAGAGCTCCGTAGTCGACGAATGACTCAGGGAGAGAGGAAAGGTCGTCTAGGATCTTGTCGTCGATGAGATCGCGAGCGTGTAGGGCTCGGAGAGAGATGAGGTAGGGATTGCCTGCGTAAGAGGAAAAGGACTGATAGGGAGAGTCTCCGTAGCCAGTCGGCCCGAGCGGGCAAATCTGCCAATACGTGAAACCTGCGTCTGCGAGGAAATCGATAAACTCGAGGCAGTGGTCATTTAAGGTTCCAATACCAAAGTCGCCAGGCAGTGAAGTGGGATGCATGAGCACGCCGGCGGCGCGGTGGTCTAGCCAATTGAATAAAGGTGCCTTCACGTGATGTTTATCGATGGTGATTCAATGCTCGTTTCTGGCTAAGATCTAGCCGTAAATTGCAAGAGCAGCTACAAAAGCCTTCAATCGACAAACCGCAAGGAATAGGTTGCTCGTTTTTGAAGGAATTTGGCGAGATTGAAGACCGAGCTACATCCGGGGAGTAGTTACATTCTGAGTGCGGTCTTTCCTGTAAACTCGATTTCTGCAGAATCTAATCGGCAGTCTAGTTCAAGGCAATTGGCCTTTCCTGGCGCGGAGGGCTATGGGCGCTTTGCTCAAGGGGGGCGCGGGGGTGATATCTACATCGTCACGAATTTGGAGGATGGTGGAAAAGGGTCTTTCCGCAATGGTATCGAAACTCAAAAGGGGCCTCGGACCATCGTGTTTGCTGTGTCGGGCACGATCGAGCTTGAAGCCCCACTAGAGGTTAATCGTTCCTATCTCACCATCGCCGGACAGACGGCTCCGGGCGATGGCATTTGCCTGAAGCATCATGGCTTTAAGTTTTCCGAGGTGAATGATATCATCATGAGGTACATCAGGATCAGAATGGGCGATCAGAATAAGGGCGATTCCAGCGGTGCGGATTGCATCACGAGTTCAGAGATTTCCGACGTTATATTCGATCATATTTCTGTGGGGTGGGGCATTGATGCGATTCATGATAACCGGGGAGGAGGCCACTTCACATTGCAGTGGTCCATTTATGGTGAGACCTTGCACGACACGATCCACTATGAAGGGAAGCCTCATTCAAAGTTGGGGTCCATGAGGGAGACGACGAAGAGTATCAGTATTCATCATAACCTGGTGCATTCGACTTTCGACAGGCACATGAGCTTGGGAGGTGGTATTGATGCGCCTCCAGAGGTCGTTATCGATTTTAGAAACAATCTTATATATAATTCAGCCGGACAGACGAACATGGGTAGTGGACGCCGCAATGCCATCAATAATTACTATAAGGATGGGCCGGATGCCGATTGGGATGAGCTTCCCATGAGGGTAAAATACAAGAAAGGTAAAGGGCCATTGCCGACAGGTTTCGTCGCCGTCAACGTGTTTACTCGCCGTCAAGATTGGACAGATGACAATTTTTCGGCGGTTCAATACATCCAAGACGGCGATACGTACATGAGCACCACTCGGGCGGAGTGGGAGTTGCCGGGCGAACTGGTTTTCGGTGATAATAAACCGAATACTCAAAGCGCCGAGGACGCTAAGGATTTGGTTTTGGCTCACGCCAGAGCCTCTAAGAGCCGGGACGCCTGCGATGACCGTATCGTGAATGAGGTATTGACGAGTTCAGGGCGAATCCCGGATTCGCAGGATGAAGTGGGAGGCTGGCCTGTTTTGAAGTCAACGCTTGCGCCTGTAGATCGGGATAAGGATGGAATGTCGGATGCCTGGGAAAGAGCTAATGGGCTAAATCCTGCTAATGCGAGGGATCGAAACGGCGATTTAGACTCTGATGGCTATACCAATTTAGAAGAGTACATTAATAGTCTTGTGGAAATGCCTTATGCGAAACTTTAGCGAAGTGGGAGTCTTGTGATTATGATTTAGCAGGTGGTAGGGCTGCTTACCCTTAAGCAGCCGTTTCGATTTCAGCTTCTGCGGCTGACTAGGGATAGTCAGCCCCACCTCGAAACATCTACTGCGCTTTTCTTGAACAGTCTCTAGAATCGTACCTATGAAAAATCTAAAACAGCTTATTCTGCCGATCGTCGGCTTATGCCTCTGGGCGTCTATCTCAGCCCAGGGTCAAACCCCTGCGTTCCCGGAAGCTCAGGGCTTTGGCGCCTTTACCAAAGGAGGTCGAGGTGGCGAAGTGTTTATCGTGACGACGACCGAGGACTACGGGGAAGGTGAGCCCGCTATTAAGGGCAGCTTTCGGGAGGCGATCGAAGCGGACATGCCGCGCACGCTGGTGTTCGAGGTAAGTGGTACGGTTGCACTCAAGCGGCCGCTCATAATCAAAGATCCGTACATAACGATTGCGGGACAAACAGCACCGGGCGACGGTATCTGTATCAAGGACTACTCCTTATTGGTGTGGGCGGATGAAGCGATTATTAGGTATTTGCGTGTTCGCATCGGCGATGCGCATAGATTGGAAACGGATGCCATAAATATCGGTTCGGTCGTGGATAACTCCGGTCAAATAGAAGATATTCCCAGCTCGAATGTTATTGTGGACCACTGTTCGGCGGGATGGGCCACGGACGAAATCTTCACGATCGGTTCAGAACGAACCACGGTACAGTGGAGCATCATTTCTGAATGCCTCTATAAATCGTTTCACCCCAAAGGAGGGCACAGTATGGGTTCCATTATCAGGGGTTCTCACGGAGGAATTTCGATGCTGCACAATATTTATGTCCACAACAATTCGCGTAACCCCAAGCTGGGAAGTGACGGCGTATCTCCCGGCGCCGTTTTCGATGTGCGGAACAATATTTTTTATAACTGGGGCAGTACGCCGGGTTATTCGAATGATGACGAGCATGTCCGCATCAACTTGGTTGGAAACTATTATAAGCCGGGCCCATCCACTCACAGTAGTCAGACGGTCGCGTATCGGGTGGCAAGTGAGTTGAACAGTATTTATGTGGCAGACAACTACCACACCAACAATGTGGCCGATACCGAAAACAACGAGCATTTGATAGCGATAAAACCAGCGGATGGAACGATGAATATTGTATCTGCTGCTTTCCCTTATCCGTCGATGAAGAATCGGACCGGTGAGGAAATCTATGACGCTGTATTGGATGGTGCTGGCGCCACTCTGCCAGCGCGTGACCCAGTTGACGAACGGCTCGTAAGCGAAATTCGCACGGGTACAGGGTCCATCATCCATTCGCAGAAGGACGTAGGAGGGTGGCCCGACTATAGGAGCTCCAAAGCTCCTGTGGACAAAGACCGGGATGGCATGGCGGACAAATGGGAACGTACCAATGGATTGAATGCAAATGACCCGAATGACCACCGAAAGGACGCCGACAAGGATGGCTACACCAACCTTGAGGAGTATCTAAATGGCACGGATCCCAACGCCGCGACGACGTCTTTGCAGAATTATGCGGAATTCAAGGCAACCCTGAATGAAATTGATACGCTAAATGTAAAGGGATACGCCGAAGCCGAAGTGTATGAAGCGGCCCAGTTAGAGGCTCTGTCAAAGCTACCCGAGCCGAAAGTAAAGGTCAGTTTCTCGGATCGCCCAGAGGCTATGGTGAAAAACCTAACCGTAGTTTTGAATGATTCGGTGGAGATTGAAATGATTCTGGTGGAGCCCGGTACATTTATGATGGGCTCGCCCGAAAGCGAACGCGGCCGTTTCGCCGATGAGAAGCAGCATCAGGTGACACTTACCAAGCATTACTACCTTGCGGCCACGCCATTATCCACCGCGCAGTACTACGAGGTCATGTCCAAAGCCTATGTGAGAAAATACAGCCCAGTCGTTGCAAAGGATAGCAAGCCTGCGACAGGCGACTTCCACCAAACGGTAAAGTATATGGGAGCGCTCTCTGACGGTTCAGGATACAAATTCCGCCTTCCCACAGAGGCCGAGTGGGAATACGCTTGTAGGGCTGGGACGACTACTGCCTATTTCACAGGAGATAGAATTAGTCGTGAATATGCGAATTACGACACCCGAGAGCCAGGGCTCAAATTGGGATCCATCGAGGTGGATCGGAATCTTCCCAATCGATGGGGATTTTACAACATGCCGGGCAATCATTTTGAGTGGTGCAGCGATTTTCTGGCCGAATATCCAGAGGGGCCGGTTGTCGACCCTACGGGACCGACCCTAGGGCGTGACAAGGGAATCCATATCAACTCGCGGCGGGCGCTTCGTGGTGGGAGCTCCGGCAGTTCCTGGGAATTTGTTAGATCAGCCGCCCGTTACGGTTATAAACCCAGAGTTGCCAATGCTATACGCATACTTCTCGAAGTGGAGAAACCATAGGGGGCACTTTTGTGGAAAGAGATACCTACGTCATGTTTGAGGTTAATAATAATGCCTGCGAAAGAATCGGGTTAGCGATATGCAAAACAAGATTCTATTTACCTGTCTCGCCTTAGTTGTCCAAGCCGGGACTCTCATCGCCCAATCGAATTACAGTAGTGAAGATGGCGCTATAGGTTGGGCGAAGTTGCCTAAGATCCTCGAGCAGATAAAGGATCCCGAGTTTGCCGATCGACAATTCCTGATAACGGAATTTGGAGCAAAGGAAGGGGGGCAAAGTGAAATGCACTGCCGCGATTGCGAAAGCGATTGAGGCCTGCGCCAAAGCGGGAGGGGGAAAACTGAATCCCATACACACAAAAGCCTATTCCCTCAAAAAAGTCTTCCCTTTCTCAGCAACCCTCGACAGGGATAAATTAATGAAAGCACCACTAGTTCTGCTCACCGCCCTGTTGGTAGGGAATGGTCATCCTCCCATCTTCGGCAGTGGGAACTCCACCGTGACCAGCGTAACCAGCGAACCTTTCGGGTTTAGTTTTAACACCACGGTCGGCCGAAGTTACACCGTGGAGGCTACAGGGGATCTCCGGAGATGGGAAGCAGTTGAACTTTTCCAAGGCAGTGGTGGCGAGATCCGGTTTACCGCAGAACCGGCAACCAGTGGGAAACCCCAGTTTTTCAGGGTTTTCATTGGCTACCCAGAATACCACAATGGTAATATACAAGCACTAACAGGCGCAGGCAGTGACTTCTTTAAAAAGGAATTAACTGTAAATGGTGTTAGAATTGTTATAGCAGGTGATGTAGGTGGACAAGCGGCAGTACCAGATGAATATGCCAAAAAAGTAGCACGTATGTTTGAACTGTTTACTGATCCTTCTGGCTCAAACATTAATATTACAGCACAACGTAACTTTATTAAAACATTAAGAGGCGACTCTGGGACTGTACACGCAGGCTTTCCAACCTTGCAAAGATTAGCACGTGGCGCAGGAACTGATTATTCTACAAACTTCTTAGATGATGCAGGAATTGCATTTTGGAACTTATCACCATTGTTTGACAGTCATATGGCTAAGGACATGGTTTGGTATTTAAACTCAACAGGTGATGGCTACGGCATTGGCGAAATTGATGCACAGGAAGTTATTGAACACGTATTCCATACATTACATATGCACGGCTTAGACTCTGCAGCATTAAAAATGTATCCAGAGTACAGTGCAGATTGGCAATCCGGTGAGTTATTTGGGGCAATGAAAGAAGCATACAACTCAAGTAATTGGGAATCAGAAGGTTACGGTGGATCTGGTTGGAAAACTAATCCAGACTTATTTGAAGTAGCAGCAAAAGAATACTTGTACTTACTAAACTTTAGTATGTTTGAGTACACAGGACTATGGCAAGATGATAGTCTTGCTCCTGAGTGGAATGATAACATGCGTACAATGGCAGGTATCTATACTAATAATCCATTAGGGTATGCATTGCACAACACATATATTGCTCCTGTAATTAGCAGACCTACTATAGCAACTATTAATAGTATATTTGGAGACGGTAATACACCGGCACAAGATAACCCAGCACTAGCAGGCGTGTCTAATTACTTCCCAACACCATAGTGCACAGTGGAACCTAGGAGGGGACTTTCAGCCGGAGCAATGGACACTTTTCATAAAAACGCACAGATCCTTAATCGGTATACCATCGCCTAACTTTTAAAATCAGACTCAGTTGCATCAGTTATCAGACGGGAATTCAGAAAGCTTTTCCCTGATGTTAAAATCGATACTTCCAATATCTCTGACCTCTTGATGAACGAGATTCTGAAACGCGATGTCGTTGAAGGAGAGAAGGTGAAAGAGGCCGAAATACGGGTCAGAAAAGCGTCTAGGAAGCTTGAGAAACAAAAGATGAAGAAATCGCAGGATACTTCTTATTCATCAACCTCCCAACATCTCTGGGTACTTCACATGAATTTCCTCTAATATCTGTCCAGACT
>JAPKDW010000067.1 GCA_028822375.1 Opitutaceae bacterium
TAAAAGAAGAACAGAATTCCGAGCAACACGACTGACAAGAAAGCGGTGATTCCGATTGGGAAGACGCCGTTCTTGACATGGTTGCGCAGGTTCTTCTTTAGGTCTACTTGCTGCTCGGCACTGACTCCGGAAATTTCCCAAATCGGGGTGAGCACGAGGATCATTGCTCTGGTTGGCCCTTCTTTGGCCATTTGGCAAAGGCTATTGGTCGCTCCAGCAATCAAGCTTTTATGAGCTAGCGCGTTGATGCCGTTGAAGCTCTTGTCAATGACCGCGTAGAACGCTTTGCCTCCTTTGCGGTAGATCCAATCGGAATCGATATTTATGGCACGGATTTCAGCTGGATAAATACCTGCCAAAAGCAGAAGGGTAAAGGCGAGAGCGGAGAACAACAATAGCAAGCTTTGGCCCATTACATGCGCGAGCGTATAGGGCTCGTAAACGGGAGCCTCGAACGGCAGTAGCGGGTAGATCGTTTGATCGGGAAAAATTCCAATGGCAATGCACCCCACCGCAGTTATTCCCATGGCTATACGCATATTAATCGGCGCTTCTTTTACGCGAATGCCGGAATCGTGAGAGAAGAATGCGAAAAACGGAATCTTGATACCTGCGTGGTGGAAAACTCCAGCGGATGCGAACAGTAACGCGAGCCATACGATGGGAAAATTTCCTTCCGCTGCCGAAGCCATGATCATGGATTTGCTGACGAATCCACTGAAAAGCGGAAACGCAGATATAGACGCTGCCCCGATGATGCAGCAAGTGCCAGTGAACGGCATACTCCTGAAAAGGCCGCCTAGCTCGGTCGCTTTGACCTTGCCTGTTTGATGCATCACTGCGCCGACGGACATGAACAAGAGGCCCTTGAATAGAACGTCGCTATAGACGTGAGCCGCCGAACCGTTCATCGAAAGGCCTGTTCCTATACCAATACCAACCACCATGAAACCTACCTGATTGATCAAGCTGTAGGCCAATACTTTTCGAAGGTCGTTTTCGATAACCGCGTAGAAAATGGGAAACGTAGCCATGCCGACTCCAATCCAGATAAGGGATGGTTCTCCGGGGAAACCTCTGAGCAGGGCGTAGATGGCGGCCTTTGTGGTAAAGGTAGCCATGAATACAACTCCCCCTGGGGTGGATTCCGGGTAGGTGTCGGATAGCCAGGAGTGCACGATCGGCCAGGCGCAATTTATCCCGAAGCCAAAGAATATAAAGTAACTGGAAACGCCTCCTAGCCCTATATGTCCGAAATCCGCCGATCCGTTCTCATTGATATATAGAACGATTCCTGCCAATAGGACCAATCCTCCAGCCACGTGAACCAATAAGTAACGGGTTGCGGCCCCAAGTGAACGGGGAGATTTGCGAACGAGGATGAGGAAGGCTGCCCCAACGGTAAGGAGTTCCCAGAAGATAAAAAACGTAATCAGGTCTCCCGCTAAAATCACTCCCATCGCGCTGCCGGCGTAGAGGAAACCGGAGAAATGCTCCATTTTTCCTTTTACGTGGCTATTGTAGATGACCGCGATAACGGTCAGCACGATAAATACGTTCAGGAAAATCAGACTCAATTTATCCACCCGACCCAGAATCAAATCGAAGCTGAGCAAAGAGTAGGTCCAATAAACGCCTTCTTCTAACTTCAGGTAATTGAAAAAAGCGAATATGGGTAGAGCGAGCATGTACGCTAACCTCAGTTTGCCTTTGAAAAGTGGAATCAGCAAACCTCCGATGAGGATAATCAACTGGGGAGGAAGTGGATTATTCATAGTAGTCCTCGTCTCGCATTACTAGGGGGCGAAGGATATATTTTGACACTAATACAAGTAGAACGCAGGCTACGAATCCGTAAACCGCGTAGAACCCAGGCCAGTTCTCCCATTCGAAAGCAGCGTGCTTGTCGAACGAATCGGATAGGAATAGAAGGTCGAGTAACGTTCCCAGAGCGCAGGCGACGAATAGGCCCGCTATGATTTTCTTTGCGGTTTTTGACTTATGAGATGAATCGCTCATGGTTAAGTGGGTTAATGAATTTCCGGAGAGCCAATTGATTAATGGTGAAGGTGGGCCGCTCCTCCGTCTGGCGAGGACAGCAAAATGATCAGCAGGTAAATCGAAAGTATGGCGAACACGATGATGAAAGCCTTTTTGAATCCGGCCCAAGGTTTATGCGAAAGTATCTTTATTTCTTTTTCTTGATGCATAACGAATGGAATCAAAAGGAGATGAACTGGCTAGCTGCGGCTTCCGCCAATGAATAAAAAGGTTCGGGATAGAAAAAGAATACGACTGTCACTAGAGCGGTTAAGGAAAGCGCTGCGACCGCAGCCGGATGGGCCTCCTCTACTTTAGCTTCGAATTGAGATTCCTCAGGCTTACAGAAAAACGCCTTGAAAACGATCGGGAAGAAGTAGGCGGCATTCAGTAGCGAACTGGTCAGTAGTACTGCCAGCATGGCGTATTGCCCTTCCTGTACCGTTCCATACAGCAAGTAGAATTTGCTCCAGAAACCTCCTGCGAGTGGGATGCCGACTATGCTTAGCGAACCAATGAAAAAAGCGATCATGGTAATCGGCATACGTTTCCCGATTCCTACCATTTGGCTTATTTTCTTTTTCCCCGTAGCCTCGAAGATAGCTCCAGCGCAAAAGAACAAGGTTATCTTTCCAAACGCATGCATAGCAATGTGCATCATGCTGCCAGTAGCCCCCATGGGAGTAAGCAAAGCCATTCCCAGTATGATGTAGGATAGCTGACCAATTGTGGAAAACGCCAGTCGTCTCTTTAGATTGTCTTGCGACAATGCTATCAGAGATGAGACGATGATCGTGAACGCAGCGATCCAAGTAATAATGGTTCCCAGGTCCAGTTCCTTTAGGAATTCAAGTCCGAATACTCCTGAGTAGACACGCAAAATGCAAAAGACACCGACCTTGACCACGGCCACTGCATGAAGCAGCGCGCTGACCGGGGTGGGGGCGACCATGGCTCCAGGAAGCCAAGAGTGGAAGGGCATGAGCCCGGATTTCGCGAATCCAAAGGTGAAAAGAAGTAGGAGGATTAGGGCCTCGGTTTCGCCAATGTAGCCTTTTAGGAAACCACTGCCTGCGAATTCCATGCTGCTGCCTGTTTTTACGAAAACGAAAATGAGAGCAGGCAAAACGAAACCGATCGAGGTCGTAAGCAGATGGGTCAAATAGGTACGACCGCCGGTCCGCGCTTCCTTGTCCTGATGATGCGTCACCAGCGGATAGGTCGCTAGCGAAAGCATTTCGTAGAAGAGGTAGAGAGTGAATAGGTTGGCCGCGAATGCGACGCCGATCGTGGCCGATAGAGAAACAGCGAAGAAGGAGTAGAAACGCGTTTGCGAATGTTCCTTGAGCCCGCGCATGTAGCCGATCGAGTAGAGCGAAGTGACGATCCAGAGAGAGGAGGCTACTAAAGCAAAGAGCATTCCCAGGCCATCGACACGGAATCCGATGGTCAAATTCGGTACGATTTCCCAAAGCGTATACGAGATCGTCGTTCCGTCGAGGATCGTCGGAAGCATGGAGAGGACCAGTCCGAATTTGAGGAATCCTGCCACGAAGGTCGCGCCTTCCCGAAAATTCGGTTTGCTCCTGAGTAGTACGATTGGAAGAACCGCGAGGAGAGAAGCGAGGCAGGCGAGGACCGGTATGATGCTGGTGATGTTCGTCGGTGACATATTAGCGAGCGCCGGATGCTATGTTAAAGGGAGAGACGAAGTCGGTAATGATCGCGACTAGGTCTTTATTGAAGATGCCGATGAGAAGAAGTATGGCTGCGGTGATCAGCAGAGGGATCAGCATCGACGCGGAGGCCTCCGATCGTCCACTGTCGTGATCACTGGAGTGATTATGATCGTGGCCCTCGGCAGGTTTTACGCCGAAGTAAGCGATTTCGATCATGCGGAAGAAGAGAACGGCATTGATCAGACTCGAGATGAGCAGAGCGATGACGTATTCGTAATGTCCGGAATTGATGCCGCCTTGAATGAGATACCATTTGCTGAAGAAGCCAGCGGTTGGAGGAATGCCAATGAGGGAGAACGCTCCTACGAGAAAACCGACAAGCGTCAGGGGCATCTTCTTGAATTGCCCATCCATTGCCGAGAGGTCTCTCTTGCCGGTTTTGGCGAAAAGGATTCCAGCGAAAAGGAATACGCAGAGCGTCATGAAGGCGTCGGCTATGATATGGTAGATCGCGCCGATCATACCCGTTTCGTCAGCTAGCCAAACGCCGCCGACCATGTAGCCAACTTCGGCGATGATGAGGAAGGCGAGCATCTTGCGCAGATCGGTCTGGGCGAGAGCGGAAATAGATCCTGCTAAAATGGCCAAAACGGACATCCAGACTACAATGTTGCTCCATTCAAGCTGGATAAAGGTGTATTCAACTCCGAATACAGTCAGCGTGAGACGAATCATGACGTAGATCATGACCTTCGTGACGAGTGGCCCAAGTATGGCGCTACTTGTAGTAGGAGCGTAAGCGTAGGAGTTCGGCAACCACGCATGTAGCGGAAAGAACGCCATCTTGATCCAAACCCCAACCGTAATCATTATGAACGCGACCAAAACCGCAGGGGACCCAAAGAGGTCGTTCGCTTTCAATACCTCGTGGATATCGAACATGTTGAGCGAACCGGTCTTAATGTAGAGATAACCGACTCCCAATAGGTAGAACGATGCGCCGATCGTTCCCATGATGACGTATTTGTAAGCTGCGAGGGTAGCCCGCTTGGGGCCCATTGCGATGAGAGCGTAGCTGGTAAGAGCGGCAACTTCGAGCATTACGTACAGATTGAAGGCGTCACCGGTGATGACCATTCCAAGCAATCCCGTTATCAATAGGAGAAAGAGCGTGTAGTACTGAGAAACCTTGTCCGGATTCTCCGCAGGAACGCGATTCTTCGAATAAATCGCCGCTAGTAATCCGACGCTGGAAACGGTGACGGCGACTAAGGCGTTTAGTCCGTCGATGCGGAATTCGATCCCGAAAGGAGGAGCCCATCCCGCTATGAAGTAGCGAATCGTTCCTCCTTCGATGACTCGCATTAGCGTGACGACGCAGGCCACAACCGAGCCTGCGAGACTCAGTACAGTGAGAGGGAAGCAAACCTTCTGGTAGCGAAAACCCACCAAAGCCACGAGAATGGCAACGAGGAAAGGAGGGATGAGAATTAAGGCAGGAGACTGTTCAATCATTTGCCGGACTTGATGATTTCGAGGATTTCGTGTTCTTCGATCGAACCGAATTCTCGATGTAGCTTTTGGGTGATTGCGAGGCCGACCCCGAGAGTGCTGACGCCAACGACAATAGCCGTGAGCATGAGGACGTGAACAAGAGGATTCGTGAAATCGTCTGGGTTGATGTGAATATCCGCTTCATGGCTCTCGACCGCTCCGTGTTCGCCATGCGACGTATCCGCTTCTCCATGATCGCCGTGGGCTGCATGGACTTGGTCGTGATAAAGGATCGGGATTGTTGCTCCTTCTTTAACTCCAATGGAAACGTAGAAGAGGATGATGGCAGTCTGGAAGATAGACATGCCAATCAATTTCTTGATAAGGTTGTTCTTCGAGATCATCGCAAAGAGCCCGATCATCATAATGACGATGTAGACCCAGTAATTGATCTTAGTGGAAATGGCTTCGAATAGTTCCATCTGAATTAGAGGCCCTCCTTCATATAACCGTTGGAGGCGAGGTTGGAATAGATAGAGAACATGATAGCGGTGACGGTGAATGCCACGCCGATTTCGACTCCCAGCATACTATGCGAGCGGGCTTCGATAGGTGTGACGCCCATCACTTTATGTAGGATGGCGTAATCGAGAAAATTACTGCCAAGCAGTAAGCAGAGAAATCCGAACCCAGCATAGATAAAGATTCCAGTGCCCGCGAGCTTGAGTATTCGGCTTTCGGGCACCCATTTTTGGGCGGCCTGCAAATCGCGAGCGAGAGCGAGGAGAATGAAGCTTGCTCCGAAAATAACGCCTCCCTGGAATCCGCCCCCAGGACTATGGTGTCCATGGGCAACCACATAGAGGGCGAAGAGCTGGATGATGGGAATCATCAATCGGCAAGTGGTTTCTACGATGAGGTCCGGCTCTTTCTTATAGAGCTTTTGCTCGGGTATGACTTTGTCCTTCGGTCCGTAGCGACGGAGAATTCCGATGATCGCGATTCCGGCGGTGAAGATTACCACTGTCTCGAACATCGTATCGTACCCGCGATAATCGGCGAGTACGGCAGTGACCATATTGGGAACGCTCGTTTGCGGAAAGGTGTCGGTGATGTACCCTTGCGACAATCGATAGCTATTGGCAGGAGAATGGGGGTCGCCCCAGTCCGGGAAATCGCTGACGGCGGACATTAGAAGCCAACCCGTTAGCGCGACGGCGATAAGTGCTAGAATTTTCAATCTGATGACCTCCTTGACGTACGAAAGACAGTAGCGATTAGGAAAACGGCACTAACGCCGGCGCCTACCGCTGCTTCGGTGAAAGCGACATCGACTGCCGCCATGCCTGCCCAGAGCAAGCACATGAGAAAACTGTAAACGCCGAAGATCATTGAGGCGCTCAACAGGTCTTTTACCTGCAAAGAGATGATCGCGGTGACCACCAAGAAAATGAGAATGATGGAATCGAATATCCAAATCATGCTTCAGGGTCTCCTTTTTCGTCTTTGCGCGTCCACACTTTTTGGCCTTCGTCTATGCCAGCCTTAATCAGAGCATGCGTGCTGGTCGGTCCTGCCCACATGATGAAAATCGTAATAAAGAAGATCTTCCCCGCTACGAGCAGGTTGGCTAGCGAGAAGTCGTTGAGTTGGTAAATCGCCATTCCCATCAGGATGAGAAATACCGACATCGTATCGCCTTTGCCTGCTGCGTGCATGCGCGTGTAGAAATCCGGAAAACGAATGATGCCGATTGCTCCGCCGACGAAGAAAAGGAGTCCGCTGAGCACCATGACGATGCAAATGATTTCGTTTATCATGACTCTTGCTCCTTGGTTTCGAGCTTGGCGATTTGTTTTTCCGGATTTACGCGATCGAAGAAACGAGCTGCCGCGAGCGAGCCGATGAAATTGAGCAAAGCGTAGGTCAGGGCGAAATCGACGAACATATCCACGCGTTTGAAAAGCATCCCAATGATGATGAGCAGCACCATCGTTTTGGTTCCGATCATGTTGACCGCCACGATGCGATCAATTGCGGTTGGGCCGACAATTATCCGGTAGAGGATAGGGAGCATTAGGGCGAAGATCGCGACTCCAGTTAGAGTGAAGAAATTTTCCATCGTTTACTTGCTCTCCGGTTCGAAGATTCGAGCTATCTTGCGTTCCATCGAGTCATCCATGACGCCTTCGGTGGTTGCTTTGCTGATCGAATGAATGAGCAATTCATCGCCTTCGATGCTGATTGTAATGGTTCCGGGAGTGAGGGTGATGGAGTTGGCCAACATCCATTTGCCGAAATCGGTTCTCAGGTTCGTCTTGATGCGAACAAGAGAAGGCTGGACCTCCGGAATGTCGCCAGACGAGAAGGCCAGCTTTAGAATGTGGATGTTGGAGAGGAGAATCTGGTAAAGCATCCAGAGAAGAAAACCAGGAAGGAGAACGATTTCCCTTAGCCGATCGCCGAAGCCTTTCGATCGATCGACGAATAGAAAACTCGACGAGATCGCCGTGATGAAAGCCGCCGACAGCACGCCAAGCGTGAGATGAAAGCCATCGAATTGTCCCGAAAATACTATCCAAATCCCAAAGAGGAGTAGGAAAATGCTGAGCCGATACATAAAAGGAGACTAGTTAGAAAAGAGGTTCACTTGTCCAGGAGTTCTGTTCCCGGAAGGAGAGTGAAGCGAATTAGTACGAAAATGCCTTCATTTCTTTTTCACAAGTCTTTTTGGAAAATTGATCGATTCTCGAGCAATTTTTCAGAGTATTCCGGTGAATTTTCCAGCTCGAGCATTCTACTGTATTGGTTAGCGCGTAGAGGAAACGCTTTATGGCCCTAATTTCTAAGGTATTCAAAGGCATCTCAATGTTTTTGCGCGCAAAACCTGAATACGGGCTAAAGTGATTCTAAGTTTTGGGGATGAAGGTCGATAATAATTGAGTCGAAGTTTTGAAAAATCGACGGGTGATCTTGGCGGGAATAGGATTCCCTGCTGGAGATGAAAAAGCGCTGGCCGACTCCTTTGAGTTGGTCGATGGAATAGCAAACGGCGGTCAATTTCGGATGGAGATTCTAAAAGAAGCCGACGGAGCGATGCACGTCGATATTCGATCTCTAAATGGGGATTCGCTAAATGAGCTCATGCTGCGCAAGGGGTTCGCGCGATTCGATTCTCGAGTCATTGGATTCGTCAATTCTATGCTGACAGCTGAAAACGAAGCCAAAACCGCAAAGTTGGGCATTTGGAATCGGCGACGGGAATTGTTTCGCAATGCATCCAATTCTTCAGTCGAAAACGACAATGGCGTGATGGGCGGCAATTCGCGAATGATCGACCAATTGGACGAAGACGAGTCGCTTCGTCTCTGAACTGTTAGAGTTTTGAAGAGCGCGGGATCTGCGCCGTCTGTAGTGTGTCAGTCTTGAGGATTATTGACATGCGACGTATTGCAGGCCGATCATGTGTTCGAATCCCCGTTTACCTTATGTCTTCCGAAAATAAAAAAAGTTGTTGCATGCCAACAAAGACGGCCCCGGTTCCTGGTTGCGGGGAGGGCTCTAAAAGCGTTGAAGAGACGATATCGAAACGCGCATCCAATTACGGAGACACATCAGGAATGGCATTGGTTGACGCTGGGCCGTTTTTGATGGGAACGGATAGCGAGGAAGGTTGGGATGCGGATGGCGAAAAACCAATAAGAGAAGTAGGCCTTGGGTCGTATTGGATTTCCAAATGTTGTGTAACCAATCGCGAGTTCGCCGAATTCGTCGATGACACCGGTTTCGTAACTGAGGCCGAGCGATTTGGTTGGACGTACGTTTTTCGGATTTTGCTTTCGAAGTCGGTGTTGAAACGACTGAAGCCTCAAAACGTGCAAGGCTTGGAGTGGTGGTATGGGATAGAAGGCGCTTACTGGAAAAAGCCGGAAGGTTCGGGTTCGAATGTAAAGAAGCGCATGGACTATCCGGCAATCCATATTACCTGGAACGATGCCGCCGCTTACTGTAAATGGAAAGGGCATCGCCTTCCAACAGAGGCAGAGTGGGAGAAAGCGGCTCGTGGCGGATTGGAGCAAACGCTTTACGCATGGGGAGACGAATTGACGCCGGAAGGCAAACATCGCTGCAATATTTGGCAGGGAGAATTTCCGATTACAAATACTGCCGAAGACGGACATATCGGTCCCGCTCCAGTGAAGTCGTTTCGGGCGAATGGGTTTGGAATGTACAATGTCGCCGGCAATGTTTGGGAGTGGTGCCAGGACTGGTATTCAACCGAAAAATTAGAGAGCCGCGATGGACTGAACCCGCAGGGGCCAGAAGGCGGCGATCGAAAAGTGATGAAAGGTGGGTCGTACCTGTGCCACAACAGCTATTGCAATCGCTATCGAGTAGCTGCGAGGACTTCGAATACTCCGGATACCTCGACCGGGAACTTAGGTTTCCGGACGGCGATGGATGCTTAATTAAGCGCTTGGGGGGCGGCCTCCAATACGGAGCGGGCCACGGTTGCCTTTGCGGCTTTTATTCGGTGGACCTTTCCAGGTGTCGGGCTTGAATTTGTCGTCAGATGGTCCGGGCGGTGGGGCTTCATCTTCGCGAGCAACGCTTGGCTCGGGTTTTGGAGCGGCCTCTGCTGGAGCGATTTCCCTTGATTGAGTTTCAGGTCTCGCTGCCGGTTCGGCTTCAGGTTTTGGAGCCGATGGAGCAGCGTGTCTTGGAAGCGCTTTGGCATCTCCCAAGCTGCTTTCCATCTTTTTGAGCTGTTCTTCGAAGTTTTTGAGCTCGGATTGCTTGCTTTGCAGATCCTCGATGTCTTCTTGGAAATTCTGTTTGGCCTGCTCGAACTGTCGAGATTCATCCCTGAAGGCCGCGTGATCAACTTTGAGAGTAAGCTGTTCTTCTTTGACTTGATTCTGGAGTTCTCGGAGAGAGATTTCGGCATCGCGTTTGTTGACGTCGATTTCTCGCTGACGACTTTCAAACTTCTCTTCGAAATCGCGGTTCGCATCTTCGAATTTGTCGGTCTTCTCTTGGAGTTTGAAGCGTTCGATTTCGAGCATTCGCTTCTCTTCCTCGAGGTCCTCGATTGTTTGAATGGCCACTTGGCCCACTTCTAGTTGCTCTTTGAGTTTCTCGATTTCCTTGGCTCTCTGTTCGAGAATAAATTCTTTTTCGGCGACTTCTTCGTTCGCTTGCTGGAGCAATTCCTCTACCCTGCTAAGTTGTTCTTTTATTTCTTTGGAAATATTAGAGCTCGCTTTGGCTTGTTCGACATCGCGGTTGAGATCGGTGATCTGAGCTTCTAGATCGAGACGGGTACCGTTCCATTCCATCTGTGCGGTAGCGATGGCTTTTTGTGTCTCTCCGGTTTCTGCGTCAATCGAAGTAGGTCCGTTTTCTTCAATCTCGAATTGGCGAGTCTCCAAGTCCGCTAACATGATTTCAGCGTCGGCCTTTTGTTTTCCGATTTTGGCTTCGCGTTCCTTTAGGCGATCCTCGCGTTCTTTGAGTTGCGCTTGACGTTCTACGTAATCAGCTGATCCGACTTCGGATCCATCGCTGCTATTCTTGATATCGGCGATGAGACTTTCCGCTTTATCCTTGGCCTTTTTTAAGATTGCACTGGATCCCTCGAGATCGCCGATTTTTTTCAGAGCATTTTCGAGCTCTTCGTTCAAGTGCTTTACGGTCGCTTCGGGACTGTTTTCGTCGTCAGCGTTTTTCTTGAACAAGGCGGTTAGGGTTTGTTCGACTTCGAGCATGTCTTGCCAGGTGACGTCAATGCTGGAGCTATTGTCATGATCGAAAAATTCGTTAGTCGCTTCGAAAACGCACTTCAGGTTTTCCGGCTCGTCGATGATTTTCGTAACGCCCGCTCGGATACAATTAATCACGTCATCGAGTTCGTAATTCTCCGAAAGGAGAAATACTGGGAGTTTTGGTTGGGCTTCTTTGAGATTGGATACGAACTCCATGTCGTGACGATTTTCGGTTATAGAGCGATCAGTGATCGCCAAATCGTATTGCTCCAAGCGGGCCGCCTCGAGAGCTGTTTTGGTTGTGGAGTGCGAACTGGTCTGGTAGCCGGTTCCCGACAAGAGAAAGGATAACGCATTAGCATCCTCTTTGTCGTTTCTAACGATAAGAATTTTTTTGTTCAAAATCTGTCTCTTTATTTTGGATTGTTGCTGAGCGAATTTCGCCTGTCTTTTACACGTCAGATAGGCTGCTCCGCTGAATCCTGTAGGTCCTGATTTACAAGAAATATACAGGATTGAACACGCGCCCTATTTCGACGATTCGAGCTATGTCGAATCGAACTCCAAAGGGTAACTGAAACCGCTTTGAAGGATGCGTATCGAAGACGATTTTGAAGATTTGCTAGCCAGCGTGGATATTGGCGGTTTTTTCGTAGTATTCCCTGAGCGTTTTCATGCGAGCTCGCTTACGATTGGCTTGTTCGACTTCTTCCAGGGTCAGTTGCCGCTCGTTGCCGGACATTATACGCCGTAATTTGAAAAGGGCTATGTTTTGCACTTGGCGTACGCGTTCGCGCGTGATTCCGAAAATCTTTCCAATTTCTCCAAGCGTGAGCGGGGAATCGGTTTCGATGCCGAAGCGCATTTTTATGATAGAGCTTTCGCGGTCTTCGAGATCTTCGATCAATTCGGAGAGATCGTTTCGAAGAGATTTTTCACTCAACAGTTGGTAGGGAGAAATAGCCTTCTCGTCCCCTACTATTTCGCCAAATTCAGTCATGTCTCCCTCGGCTCCGATCGGAGCATTGAGCGATGCAGGCCGGACGCTTACCGATTTAAGGTGGGCGATCTTATTGACCGGCATTTCGAGGATTTCAGAGAGCTCTTCGTCGCTTGGCTCTCGGCCAAGTTCCTCCGTGAGCTGTGCGGCGATTTTGCGGATCTTAGAAATCTTGTCGACCAGATGGATAGGCAAGCGGATGGTTTTGCTCTGATTTGCCAGGGCTCGTTTAATGGACTGCTTGATCCACCAGGCGGCGTAGGTGCTGAGTTTACCGCCTTTTTCGGGATCGAAGCGTTCTACAGCTTTGATCAGGCCGATGTTGCCTTCGCTGATAAGGTCCATGACCGGAAGGCCGAAGTTTTTGTAATTGTAGGCGATCTTAACGACCAATCGGAGATTTGATTTGATCATCAATTCCCGAGCGGCTAAATCGCCCTTTTTGATGAGGCTGGCGAGCGTTACCTCCTGTTCTCTTGTTAGCAGGGGTATTTTGCCGATTTCTCCCAGGTAATGCTTGATGCAGTTTCGCTGCATCGTATCGGCCGGCGCTGGACTGGGAGCGGACTTTGAAAACGAAAGCGCCCGCGTTTCAGCAGGGGAGGTGTTGGCAGAATCCTGATCGATTCCGGTTGCTGCGAAGCGATTGTCGCTAGTGGCTGGATCGTCGATTGTCGCGTTCATTTCCGTAGAATGGCTTCGGGGGTTCCTGAGCCGGTTTTACAGACCTCGAAAGACTATCTTAGGTTTCCTGATTCCGAAAGGAATGTCGTAAGCGGATTCAGGTTTTCAGGGATGGTCGAAGTATGACTATAGAACCGATTTACGACCAGGAGTTTAGCTTGAAGGCGAGAGTTGAAGAAGCCTAAAGGAGAATAGGTAGTAGAGCCTATCGGAATTCACGGCCGATTTATAAATGAACCGCTAAAAAAGCAGGTCAAAGAGGTCGTTTTCTGAGGATCCGCTAAAATGATTCGGCAACGGAAACGGCTTTGAACAAAGCGGATGCTTTGAATATCGTTTCTTGGTATTCAGCCTCTGGGACGGAATCCGCTACGATGCCAGCTCCGGCTTGGATGATAACCTTATTGTTGGCGATCATGGCTGTTCGAAGCGTTATGCAAGAATCGAGGTTGCCGTTGTAGCTGAAGTAGCCGAGGGCGCCGGAATAGAATTCGCGTTGTACGGGCTCGCTTTCGGAAATGATCTGCATGGCGCGGATTTTCGGCGCGCCGCTAACGGTGCCAGCTGGGAAGGTCGCTCGCATTAGGTCGAAACCATTTTGATCGGGGCGAATCGTGCCTTCGACTTGGGAAACGATATGCATGACGTGCGAATAGCGCTCGACGATCATGTAGTCGGGGACATTGACCGAACCGTATTCGCAAACGCGTCCGATGTCATTTCGAGCGAGGTCGATCAACATTAAGTGCTCTGCTCTTTCCTTCTTGTCGGCGAGCAATTCTTTTTCGAGAGCGAGGTCTTCCGCTTCGGTTTTGCCGCGATGGCGGGTCCCGGCGATTGGGCGAATTTCCACTTGGTCGCCGGTCAGTTTTACGTGAACTTCAGGTGATGCGCCAATGATGGAGAATCCTTCAGCTTCGAGGAGAAACATGTAAGGAGATGGGTTTACCGTACGCAGCGCTCGGTACAGATCGAGCGGGCTCTTTTCGAAGTCCTTTTCAAAGCGTTGGCTCAATACTACTTGGAAGATATCGCCAGCCCGGATATATTCCTTCGATTGTTCGACCATCGTCTCGAAGTCTTCTTTCTCAAAATTGCCCTCGGGGATCTGAATATGAGGTTGAGGAACTAAAGCTGCCGGACTTACAACGTTTGGCGAATCGAGCGTGGCTTTGAGACTTTGCAATTCTTCGAGCGCAGATTCGTAAGCGGCTTTGGGGGATTCGTGAGCATCGAGGCGAGCATTGACCAAAAGCCGAATGACTTGCTTGGCCCGATCGAAAATGACCATCGAATCGGCTAGCATGTAGTATGTTAGCGGTGTGCCGTGGCTGTTCGTCTTGGCGCGAGGAACCGTATTCTCTATGCGGCAAATGTATTCGTAAGAAAGATACCCGACTGCTCCGCCTGTAAATGGAGGAAGCTCTGGGAAATCAATAGGCTGGTAGCGATCGATTTCATCCTGGATTAGCGTGAGTGGATCCTCTGGGGTCGGGATTTCTTGAGTCGCTTTGCCTTGCTCTTCGATGATAGTGGTTTCCCAGAAGCTCTTGATGATTTTGCGAGGGCGACAAGCAATGAAAGTGTAGCGTGAAAGGCGTTCGCCGCCTTCGATCGATTCCAACAGAAATGCAGGGCTTTCCGATTTGAGTTTGGCGTACGCGGTGACCGGAGTTTCGAGGTCGGCCATCATGTCGGCGTAGACAGGGATGAGGTTGCCTTCTAAGGACAAAGCCTCAAAACGCTCGAGGTCGATATTGGGCTGTAGTTCGTACGACATGGAAAAATCCTCTCAATTAAACGCCGCTACGCTACGCGGGCTCTCTGCTGTGTCTACGAAAATCGTTTTGGGCTGAGACCTTCTGCTCAGGCGTTATCGCTGGTATCGACGGAATGATGTTCGAATGCTGGACGCAGCTCATTCGGGTAGTAGTCGAGATGCTTCGCCCAATCAGCGAGCTTGGCTTCGTCTCGAGCGTGATTTCTTTGCTGCATCCTACAGAGCCGTTGTTCGGGCTGGCAACTGACGTAGTGAATTTCAATGGACGCCTGAAAACGTTCTTTTAGTAATTTCGGCCAATCGGGATTTTGCATCTCCGATGTGAAAGGGCCGACCAAAACGACGTTGATATGCCTCAGGTTTTCGTGAGCAACTTGAAAAAGAGTTTCGTAGATAGGGTTGCGGAAGCTCTGCTTGAAAAGGGGACTGTCTCGATCGTCCGGATCGTTTCCCGAAAGTTGCAAACCGGCTTTGACGACTGGTTCGGTGACCGTGTCTATGTCCAGAAACGCTGCTCGCAAACGGGTAGCGAGAGCTTTGCCATAGGTCGTCTTACCCGAAGCAGGAAGTCCGGCGATAATGTGAAGGGAATTCATGCGTCAGTCGAAAGACCTTCGGAGCTTAGGCGCGTCCGCGAACGCCATTCTTGATAGATCGAGTAGCCGAGAAAGGCGAATGCGATTACCGTGAAACTCCCGGCTATAGGTCGAGTGATCATCGGAGCGAAAGAGCCCTCCGACATTTGAAGGCCCGACCGAAGTTCGGATTCCATGATTCCCGCTAGTACGTAGCCAATAACGAAAGGGCCCAGGGGGAATTTAGCTCGATCGAGAAAGTATCCTAGGATGCCGAATCCGATAACGACCCAGACATCGAACATGCGATTGGAGGGCCCGTAAGCTCCGATGAGGCAAAATGCGAAAACAATGGGGATAAGATAGGAACGGTTAATCGAAACCACTTTGGCTAAGAATCGTGCCGAAAATACCATGATGAGAAACATGACTATGTTCGCCACCAAATATCCCGTCATGAGCGACCAGACTAAGGGACTGTTCGTTTCGAACAAGAGCGGCCCCGGCTGAATCTGGTGCATAATCATCGCTCCGAGCAGGATGGCGTCGACGGGAGCTCCAGGAATGCCGATCGTTATGAGCGGGATCAGCGCTCCTCCGGCGTTTGCGTTGTTGGCCGACTCTGCAGCGACGATTCCTTCTTCGTGGCCTGTACCGAATTTCTCAGGCGTTTTACTGAAGGTTTTCGCGATCCCGTAAGATACCATCGAGGAAATGCTCGCCCCGATTCCTGGAAGGATGCCTACCCAAGTTCCGATACAAGACGAGCGCAGGATATTAACGGTGTGCTGTTTCCATTCTCGGAATTTCGGAAAAATGCGTTCGCCCTTTTTTATGGCTACTCCGACTCCCTTTTTGTTGATCTGCAGAGCATCCTTGATGATCTGGCTCATCACGAAAATCCCCAAAAGAACCGGAAGCAAGTTGAAGCCGTCGTCCATCGATTCGAATCCGTAAGTCAGACGAAGTTGACCATCGGATTCGTTGAGCCCAGGCATGGCTGCTAGCAATCCGAGCGTAGCGGCCATGAGTCCCTTAAGCATTGATCCTTGAGTGATCGAAGCGATGAGGACGAGCGCCATTAGAACCATTGTAAAATATTCCCAAGGACCGAATTTGTGGGCAAAGGTCGCTAATGGTGGAGCGAGCGCGAGGAGAAAAATTCCGGATATGATGCCCCCGAACAATGAGGCTCCAATCCCCAGGCTGAGCGCTTTGCCAGGCTGACCTTTTTGAGCCATCGGGTAGCCGTCGAGCGTCGTCATCATGGCGGATGGCGTGCCAGGCATCTTAAGCAATGTCGCGCTAATGAGCCCGCCACTTACAGATCCGACATGCATTCCCATCAGCAGCAAAATGGCGTGTGTGCTGTCCATCGAAAATGTGAGCGGAACCGTCAGAGCCATGAGCATGCCACCGCCGAGTCCAGGAATCGCTCCGACGAAAATCCCACTAGCGACTCCGATGAAGATCCAGAGCATGGGGTAGGGAGAGAGGGCGTATTGAAAGGCGTTTAAGATTTCCATATTCGCGATCGGACTACTGAGGGAGGTCCATGTAGAAGACTTCCGTAAATAAGTATTGGCCGCCAAAGCCGAAAACGATGCCGATGATTGCGCTGAAAATCATGACGCGTTTTTCAAATTTGGAAAGGAGAGCGCTTAAGAGGAAAATGAATACAAGCGTGGCCCAACGAAAGCTTAGAAGTTCCCATTGCATGGACAGAACGTAGAGCGCTGATGTTATGACAACCGAAATGGCGAGCAGCGGCTCTTCGCGAAAGCTTTTCTTTCGAGGCGAATTCGGCTTGCGAAGCGCTAAGCTCGCCCGAAGCGCGATTGCCAGAGAAAGCGCTATGATAATGTAAGCGGTGTATTTCGGGAAAGCCGCCGAACCGATAGGATCGAAAAAAGGCGGCGGGATTTCTTTTGTTCCCCAAAGGACGAATACGGAGAGAGCAACCAAGGCGCCGCTGATGGAGAGGTCTAGTTTGGGAGTTCTAGAGGGGGAAGCCATTAGTAGACGATTCGGAGTTATTGTCCTCTGGCTTTTGCGACGAGAGGAGTTACGCGTTTTCGCATATCGTCGAGAAAGGGTTCAAGCTCGGCGGCATCGCCAAAAGTCGTGTGGATGCCGAGCGCTTTGAATTCTTTTTCTACTTCAGGCAATTCCATCGCGTTGCGTAGCGCCGTAGCGATCAATTCGATACGTTCCGGAGGTGTTCCTTTGGGAGCTAGCCAGATGCGAGTGTCGCGCATTACGAGGTCTACCCCAATTTCTCGGGCGGTTGGAACATCGGGGAATAGAGGAGTGCGCTCTTCGGAGAGAACCACGAGCGGTTTGATGCCGGAGCTTTTGTATTGGATGAATGCCAAGAGCGAGAACATTGCCATATCAGTATGACCGCCGAGAATCGAGCTTAGTCGCTTGGCTCCACCACCGATTTGGATGAATTTGAAGTCTATTCCAGCACCTTCGGCAAACATCAAGGGAATCAAGTGAACGGGTAGTCCAATATTGGTGGCG
>JAPKDW010000346.1 GCA_028822375.1 Opitutaceae bacterium
TGTAGGTCGTCTCGCTGAGGCGACAGTCTTGCATGGGATGACGGGTCAGCGACCCGTCCTACAGCGGTTGGAATGTAGGTCGCCCCGAGAAACGATCATCAGACCGAATTTCTGGCAAAACGAAGAACAGATTGATTCACAACCTGGATACAGATGGGCAAATGAAGCGCCAGTGATCCAGCCCTCGATCAACGACAAAAAGCCCTGTGATTTACACCTTGATAAGCTGGAACCCAGCCCTCAGCTTATCCAGCGAATTAAATCGGATTCCCGATCCACTCGAACTGGATTACAGACAGTACTATGCATTTAAAAAACTCTCCCCTACTGGCGATGCGTCGCTTTACCCTGCTTGTCTTTGCCTGTTTGCTTGGCGTTCTCGCGGCGCCCGAGCAGGCGTTTGGCCAAGACCAACCTAACATTCTTTGGATTACCAGCGAGGACAACGGCGTCAAGTGGGTCGGTTGCTATGGCGGAACCAACGCGAACACGCCAGCGATCGACCAATTAGCGAAAGAGGGTTTTCGCTACACCAACTGCTTCGACAATGCCGCCGTCTGCGCCCCAACGCGTTCGGTCTGGATTACGGGAATGTATGGGATTTCAAACGGGACGCAGCCGATGCGCAGCCGAAATGAAATTCCGCACGACATTATCAAGTACTATCCCGATCTGCTGAAACAAGCGGGATACCACACCTCGAATCCTGGTAAAACCGACTACAACATCGGCGGCCGCGAGGACAAGGACCCCTGGGACTACAAAGGCGGCAAGGAGCAATACGGCTGGCGAATGCGCAAGCCGGGGCAACCGTTCTTCGCAATCGTCAATATCACCGACAGTCACGAAAGCCGGGCTCACGGAAGTCACGACGGGGTCAAAAAAGATCCGGCCAAAATGAAGCTCTTTTCGTATCACCCCGACCTTCCGGAAATTCGTAAGACCTATGCTAAATACGCAGACGCGGTCGAAAACATGGACCGAAAGGTCCAAGACGCACTCGACGCGCTCAGGGCCGATGGTTTGTACGATAACACGATCATCATCTACAATTCGGATCACGGTGGAGTGATGGCCCGCAGCAAACGATTTCTCTACTCAAGCGGCGTTCACTGCCCGCTCATTGTTCGCGTACCTGAAAAGATGAAGCACCTCTATCCTGGCAACAAACCAGGAACGACCGTCGACCGGATCGTCAGTTTCGTCGACATGCCAAAAACGTGGCTAAGCCTCGCTGGAGCCAACATTCCGAACACCTACCAAGGGACAGTATTTTTGGGAGATGGCAAAGAGCCCGCACCCAAGTATCACTTAGGATTCCGCGAACGTGCTGACGAGCGACTCGACCATGTTCGACTCATGCGAACAGGACGCTACTCGTATCACAAAAACTACATGCCATTCGCTCCTGCTGGGCATCACTTGGCGTACCTTTGGAAAGCTCAATTAACTCCCGCATGGGAACAGCATCACCGCGAAGGCAAGACCAACGAGATTACAGGTCGCTTCTTCGAACCGCGCGTATCCGAAGAGTTCTACGACAACCAGAGCGACTTCGATAACGTCCACAACCTAATCGACGCTCCCAAGCATCAAAAGATGATCGCCGAGCTAAAAGCAGCGCTTCGCAAGAAGCAGCTCGAATTGTACGACACCGGTCTGTTACCCGAGAAAATGCGTGAACGACGCGCAGCCGAAAACAACCTCACCATCTACGCGATGGCGCGAAACAAGAAACTGTATCCACTCGAAAAATACTTGGATGCCGCTGACCTGGCTCTTGAACGCGACAAAGCGAATCTAAAAATGCTCAAGCAGTGGATGTCGGACGACGACGAAGGCATGCGTTGGTGGGCGAGCGTCGGATTGAATCTCCTCGAAAAAGATGCCCGTGGGGCGAGCGCTATTTTGAAAAAGGCGCTCACCGACGAATCGCACGAAGTGCGCATCCTATCCGCTTGGACCTTGATCAAGACTGGACAAAAAGACCAAGCGTTGGCGACCCTCGATGAACTTCTATTCCAAGGCACCGAAAACGAACCCATGCTTCACAACGTGATAGATTGGATGGGCGAGCCCGCATTGCCACTAGTCAAAAAATACATCGACAACGGCGGCAGCCAAAAAGGCAAATACGGTATCAGCATCCTCGCCAGAATCGCTCAGGTTCAGGGCTGGTAAACGCTTCGAAAGCTCGGACTGAAGTTATCTGACAATGGGGAGATCATATGAACATCGCTCGTCCCTCGCTAGATCCCCGCGATGCGGGGCCAGGATCGCCTACGGCGGCAGGTTCGTCCGATTATGCACTAAATCCCGCCTTACCCCTGTGATACCCCTAATCGAAACCACTCAAGAGTTTTTCTGGGACGATTTGCTCGAATTCATTGATGAGCGACGCGTCATCCCGATCGTGGGCGCGGAACTAGTGCCTGATGCCGATGGTAATGAAGTTCCCCTCACGCAAGTGCTGGCAACCAGACTAGCGGAACGCCTACGGGTGCCAGCTGACGAAATTACGGGTCACGATTCCTTGCATCAGGTGGTCAACAGTTACGTGCAAAAAGGAGGGGGACGCGAAGATGTTTATCCTCGCCTGCGGGCGGAGGGGTGCTGGACAAACCCGACTTGGTCCTATTTCTCCGCAACTTCAGCTACCGCACTCAGATCTTCGAACAAGGGCAGGCGGCCGATTTTGTCCGGGAGCTCGCCACGCGTTATGCCGAACGACACCAGCCAACCGAAACGACCGCTTCCGCCCCGTCTCTGAATTCCCGGGGCTAAGAGAGGCGGCAGTGGCCTTGGCCACCACTCGAGGGGACCTTCCTGGGGAGATGCTAGTGACAGGTCGACGACGATTATTTGAAGGGCAGTCTTTTGCTGCGGATGCCGATAGGCTCGCCTTGGGTTTGCGCATGATGGAAACGGCCGTCGCTCAACTGCCCGATAGTCCAACCGCCTATTTCACATTGGCCTCGGGAAATATGTGGAAGCGCTGGAAGCAGCGGTACGCTCCAACCAATTGGCGCAGGAATACAACGGAGTTGACAGCTACCTGGCCTTGATGGTGCAGGCGATAGCCCATTTTCGCCTGGGAGACACGGAGAAAGCCAAAGCAATCTTTGCCCAAGCGAAAGCAATGCCCACAACGGACCTCTATACTCAAGAAGCGCGGGAATACGTGGCCGAAATAGCCGAAGGAATCATGAAATGAGGCGAAGCAGCGAGGGTTGTATCGGAATAGTGAACACAAACGATTAGTTCAACCCGTAGCCAGTTCCGGAACCCGCGAGTCGACACGCAGTGAGCTTGCCTTAGAGGCTGTTAAATAAGTCGAAGATTGTTGCGCTGCCTAATTGTAGGAGCGGGTTTACCCCGCGATAACGCCTCTCTATACCATGGAAATGGAAAATCGCGGTCCACGCTTAGCGGGACCGCTCCTACACTGACTTATTTAATAGTCTCTTAGCCGATCGGCGACATTTCGTCGAAGAATAAGCAGACAAACCTGCCGACCCGCTGAGCGCATACGCGTCAACTTAACTCTATTTGAGAGAATTATTGCAGACTCCACACCGAATGGCAGGCCTAGCT
>JAPKDW010000068.1 GCA_028822375.1 Opitutaceae bacterium
TTTGAGCGAACTGTGTGGCGAGAGTGACGTCCTTACAGAGAAGGTCGACCGAAAACGCGGGGTTGGAGTAATCGTCCTCAGCGATACACTGCCCGAGTTCCTTGAATAGGTTGCTGACCGTTCCAGCCTGGCTCGCGGTAATGGTATTGTACAGTAGCCTAGGAGCGATGCCCACTTTTTCAGAAATAGCCATCATTTCCGCGGTCATAGCATTGATTGCTCCAAACATGAGCTGGTTGAGCAATTTTATCTTATTGCCACTGCCGGATTCACCAATCGGCATGATTTTAGATGCGAGCAAGTTGAGGACAGGCCGACATTTATCGATATGAACTGCTTCGCCGCCTACTGGCAGCGCCCATTTGCCGATACTCCCAGGTCGTCCGAGAACCGGCGCGTCTAGGTAACCCACCTGCTGCTTTTCTGCTTGAGCCGCCAACTTACGCGTGCTTTCTGGATCGGTGGTACTAAGATCCACAATGACTGAATTTTTCTTGATGGAGGAAAGCAATCCGTTGGGTCCCGCAACCACCTCTTCGATCACACTGGGACCGGGAAGAAAGAGAAGAACGATCTCGCATTCCTGCGCGACCCCGGCCGGACTATCCGCAAGCGTTGCACCCAGCTTCTCCACTTTCGCGGCCGAAGACTGAAAAGGCTCGTAAGCAATCAGATTGAAACCTGCTTCGATTAATTTTTCCGCAGAGACCAACCCCATTGTCCCGGCACCTATCAATCCGACCGTTTTCACCGTTTTCTCCAAGCCTGATTTGTGTTGAGTTTGCCGTTCATCGACATGCGAATGAGATAAGCAGAGAAGCTCGCTTCAGGTCAAGGCATTAATATCCATAAATGGATATTTTGCGATTAACAGGTCAACTGTCTTCAATGCTTGCTGTCCTCTTCCAAACACTATCGATTAAGTGGATCTGCCCCGAATACCCGCTATGAAATCTCTTCGCCAAGTCTATCCTTTCCTTTTGTTAATTTCATCGGTTCTAGTGAATGCCGCTTCCCCGAATATAGTCATCATCCTGGCCGACGACTTCGGCGTGGGCGACATCCAGGCCCACTACCCGGACAATAAGATCGCCACACCTTATCTCGACAAGCTCAGCGCAGAGTCAAAACGATTTACCAACGCGCACAGCAACACCGCCTGCTGCACGCCTTCGCGCTACGGTTTGCTGACCGGACGCTATTCCTGGCGGACACGTCTCCAAGAATGGGTGCTCGCTGCCTACGAGCCGCCATTGATCGCCGCGGACCGACTCACACTACCCGGATTTCTACAGAAAAACGGATACGAAACCGCAATCATAGGCAAATGGCATCTCGGCTGGAACTGGGCGGGCGATCAACCCAGCGTCATGATAGAAGAGCGAAACGCGCTTAAGAAATTCGAGTGGGACTACACCAAACCCATCCAAGACGGCCCGATCACGCGCGGGTTCGACTACTACTTCGGCACGCACGTCCCCAATTTCCCGCCGTTCACCTTCATCGAAAACGACCGCGTCGTCGAACAGCCCACCGAACGTTATACGCACGACCCCAACGAAGGTGTTGTCATGCCAATAGGGTTCGCCGGATCGCCCATCGCCCCTGACTGGAAATTCGACCAAATCCTCCCCGAAATTACGCGCCGCGCCGTCAACTACATCCAGGACCACGCGGAAGATGCCGAACCCTTCTTTCTCTACTTCTCGATGACCTCCCCTCACGAGCCCGTGGTCCCGTCAAAAAAATTCGCCGGCAAGAGTGGCATCGCCCCTATCGCCGATTTCGTTATGGAAACCGACTGGTCCGCCGGACAAGTCGTCAAAGCCATCGACAAGGCCGGGATCGCCGATGACACGATCGTCATTTTCACCGCCGACAACGGACACTCCCACTACACTGGTTGGGAGGATCTCATCAACGCCGGCCATCGGCCCAGCGGAGAATACCGCGGCCACAAAAGCGACGTCTGGGAAGGAGGCCATCGGGTTCCTCTAATGGTCCGTTGGCCTGGTCGCGTCACCGCAGGAGCCTCTAGCAATCAAATCCTCAGCCTGAACGACATTTTCGCGACTTGCGCCGATCTTCTCGGCAAGTCGCTTCCAGCGGACAGCGCCGAAGACAGCCTTAGCTTTCTTTCGCTTATTCTCGGCAAGAACGAGACTCCCCTGAGGGCTCACGTCGTCAACCATTCCACCGGTGGCGAATTCGCCTACCAGGAAGGCCCTTGGAAAATCGTTTTCCGAAACGCCGAGACGACCCTCGACAAAGCGCGCGGCAAGCCCACCACGGTCGAACTCTACAATCTCGAAAACGACATCGCCGAAACCACCGACATCGCGACGGAGCATCCTGAAGTCGTCCAACAACTAACAGCGAAACTCAAATCGGTCGTCGCCCGAGGAACAAGCCGCCCCGGCCCCGCCCGATCCAACGACACTCAAGTCAATGTAGAAATCACCCAAACCGAACGCTGGGGACCCGCTCTGTAGGAACCTGATTTATGTTGAGTTTGCGGTTCATCGACAGGAGAGGGAGATAAACGGAGATGCTCATTTCAGGTCAGCGCATTAATATCCATAAATGGATATTTTACTCTTGACAGGTCAACTGTCCACCCGGACTGTTCCCAGCTGATCGGTTATCGCGCTCTGGTCTTACCCATTCACTTTTCGCGCACCTCATCGATGCAAAGCGTACACTTAGACTACGGAGACTCTCAAATGGAAGTCTCGCTTCCCGATTCGGCCACCATATTTCGCTACGGCAAAGAGCGCAACACACTCCCTTCGATCGATTCTCTCGAGGCGACCCGTAAGGCTTTGGAAAACCCTCTTGGATTTCCGCCTCTCCGCGAATTGGGCGGAAAAGGGAAAAAGGTAGTCATCGGTTTTCCGGATCGAGTCAAAGGCGGCAGCCACGCTACTGCCCATCGCCGCGTTGCGATCCCAATGATCATAGAAGAGCTCCAAAAAGCCGGGACCGAACTGGAAGACATTACGCTGCTTTGCTGCATGGGACTCCATCGAAAAAATCATCTCGAGGACTGGCTCGATTACTTGGGAAAGGACATCGTCGATCAGTTTTACCCGGACCGCTTGATCAATCACGATGCCGAAGCGGAAGATCTCTGCGATTTTGGCGAAGATGGACACGGCAACGTAGTCCAGTGCAACCGTCTGATGGCCGAAGCCGATGTACCCATAGTTATCGGACATTGCGCCGGCAATCCCTATGGCGGATTTAGCGGAGGTTATAAAATGATCGTCACCGGGATGGCTGGTTGGCGCTCCATTGCCTCGCACCATTGTCCGAAAACCATGCACCGCAAAGATTGGCTGGGAGCGTCCACTCAATCCCACATGCGACATCAATTCAAGTCGATCGGCCAGGCCATGGAGAAAGCCATGGGCAAGAAGTTCTTCGCCATCGATGCCGTCATCGGCCAGTTTGCGGAAGTGCTGGACGTGCAGGCAGGAGAGATCGAAGCGGTTGAAAAAGCAACTTGGCCATTGGCGGAACGGTGGACCAATCTGAATCTCGACATGCCCGCTCCAGCCGATGTCTTAGTAATGGGGCTACCGAGAGATTTTCACTACGGACCCGGCATGGGCAGTAATCCGGTTCTTCTCAGTCTGGCAATCGCAGGACAGCTATCCCGGTGCTGGCATGCATTTCGCGAAGGCGGCGTTATCATCGCCGCCGCTATTTGCGACGGTGACTTCAACGACCAATGGTTTCCCTCCTACCAAAAGACTTTTGAAACATGCCAAGAATTTACCACGGTCACCGATTTTCTTCGATCCGAAGAAATGCTGAAAATCGCGACCGACAAAGAATTCTGCCGACTATACTCAGAGGAATACGCGTATCATCCGTTCCATGCCATGTCGATGTTGAGCGGCGGCAGCGTACTCGAAAAATGGTGCTCACGCGTTATTCTTGTGGGTGCCAAAGCTCCCAAGTACGTCCGAGCATTGGGATATACTCCAGCCCGCAATTTTGACGAGGCTCTCCAGCTTGCAGAACGACTAAGCGGAAAAGATCCTCGTATCCTCTGTACGCCCAACTGTTTCACCGCAGGCGCTGCAGTTCATTTACACGTGAATAGCAATTAAGGACTATTGGCCGGGGAAGTTGAGCGACGCTATCCTGAGAAACGCCTGCTAATCGAAACAATTGAATTTCCTATCAACAATCAGCATAATTTAACTTAATGAAAAACTTGAAGGATTTTCCATCTGCACTACTGACAGAGCTCAGCTCGAAGCTTGAAGGGGAATTGCATGCCGGTCGGCTCATGCGGACACTCTATGCTACGGACGCTTCCGCTTATCAGGAAATGCCTTTGGCGGTGACAATACCCAGCGCAGAAAAGGATCTGGTGGAGCTTATTCATTTTGCGCGAGAGCATGGAGTTGGTTTGATTCCCAGAGCAGCCGGAACCTCATTAGCGGGGCAAGTGGTCGGCGATGGAATCGTGGTGGATATCTCCCGAAAATTTACGGAAGTCCTGGAGATTAATAAAGAAGCGGGATGGGTACGCGTCCAACCCGGCGTCATTCGCAACGAACTCAATGGTGCCCTCAAACCACATGGCCTTTTGTTTGGACCTGAAACTTCGACGCAAAACCGAGCCATGCTGGGCGGCATGTTGGGCAACAATTCATGCGGCTCGAATTCCATAAAATACGGGAGCGTCCGTGATCATATTCTAGAAGTCACTGCTTTGCTCGCTGACGGGTCGAAGGTGGTTTTTGGTCCCCTCAGCCAGGAGGCCTTTACCGCGAAATGCGAAAGCGCCGATAGTTTGGAGACGAGGCTTTATCAGTTCGTTAGGGATCAACTCAGTTCGGAGGACGTTCGAGCGGAGATCACTCGGGAATTTCCTAAACCATCTATTCCAAGGCGAAATACAGGTTATGCCCTGGACCTGCTCATGGATGCTTCCTGCTTGGAGCCAAGCAGTAGTCACCCCTTCAATTTTGCAAAGTTAATCGCGGGCAGCGAAGGCACCTTGTGTTTTATAACGGAAATGAAACTACACTGCGACCCGCTACCTCCTGAGGTTGTTGGACTGCAATGCGCTCACTTCGAAACCATTGAGCAGGCTTTGTACGCTACTCAGATAGCGGTGCGCTACGATTGTTATGCTTGTGAGCTGATTGATGATTTCATTCTCGAATGTACGAAGCGAAGTTTCGAACATCGGAAGAACCGATTCTTCATCGAAGGTACTCCGGGAGCGGTGCTCGTTACTGAGATTCGAGCGGAGTCGAAAGAGGCTGTGCTAACCATAACCGATCGACTAAAGGAAGAAATGCACGGCGCAGGTTATGGTTATTCCTATCCGGTGTTGTTTGGAGAAGACACGGTAAAGATTTGGAATTTACGTAAAGCCGGACTGGGACTCATGAACAATATACCCGGAGATGATAAGCCGGTTCCTGTTGTCGAAGATACCGCGGTTGATGTTGCGGACTTGCCTGATTACATCGCCGATTTTGATAAACAACTTGATACGCGATTTGGGTTGCAGTGCATTCATTACGCGCATGCGGGTAGCGGCGAGATTCACCTTCGTCCTTTAATTAATCTCAAGACAGAAGAGGGTAACCAGCAGTTCCGGGAAGTAGCCCAAATGGCTGCAGATCTGGTCAAGAAGTACCGAGGTTCGCTTTCAGGCGAACATGGCGATGGCCGTTTGCGTGGGGAATTTCTGAAGAAGATGTTGGGCGAAAAAAACTACGCCTTGGTGGAAGCGGTTAAGCGAACCTGGGATCCGGACAATATTTTCAATCCAGGTAAAATCGTAAACACGCCGCCGATGAACGCGTCTTTGCGGTACGCGCCTGGCACGAAATCGCCTGAGTTCGAAACGCATTTCGATTGGTCCGCTTCACGGGGACTGTTACGCGCTGCGGAGATGTGCAATGGTTCAGGTGAGTGTCGCAAAACACAACTGACTGGTGGAACCATGTGTCCCAGTTATATGGCTACTCGAAACGAGAAGGATACCACTCGCGCTCGGGCTAACATGCTCCGTAATGTATTGACCCATTCAGACAAGGAAAACCCGTTTGATGACGAAGATCTCAAGGATGTGTTAGACCTGTGTCTCTCTTGTAAGGGCTGCAAAAATGAATGTCCCTCCTCGATCGATATGGCCAAAATGAAAGCTGAGTTTCAGCAGCATTATTTCGATGCCCATGGAGCGCCGCTTCGGTCCCGATTGATCGCTCGATACGCTACCATACAGAAGTGGACTGCCCTCATGCCCTGGCTTTGGAACGTTCTATTTGGGACTCCGACTATTCGACGTTTTCTGAATCGATTATCTGGATTTCATCCTGAGCGTTCCATTCCGTTGCTCCCTACTCAGACATTGGAACGTTGGTTTCGTGAACATACTCCCCATTCCAACGTCGGATCACGCGGGAGCGTATGGTTTTTTAATGACGAGTTAACCAACTACCAAGATACGACGGCTGGTATCGCAGCTATTGAGCTGTTGGAACGCCTGGGATACGAAGTAGAAATCCCCCACCACGGCGAGAGTGGCCGAACCTGGCTTTCAAAAGGATTTGTTCGCAAAGCCAAGAGCCTCATAAATGAGAACCTCCAACAGCTTGGTGAAAAGGTGAACGAGGAACGTCCATTGATCGGTGTTGAGCCTTCCGGCATCCTGACCTTCCGGGATGAGGCTCTTGATCTTGCCGAACCAAATATGAAGGAGACCGCTGACAAGATGGCTCCGCACTGCTTGCTCTTGGAAGAGTTTATCGATCGTGAAGCCAAAGCTGGGAAAATTACGTCCGACCTTTTCAAAACGGATACTAAAAAGGTTCTATTACACGGGCATTGTTTTCAAAAAGCATTGGTTGGGATTCAATCAACGGTCTCGGCGCTCAGCCTTCCTGCAAACTACCAGGTGGAGGCGATTCCTAGCGGCTGTTGCGGCATGGCTGGATCCTTTGGCTATGAGAAAGAGCACTTCGATGTTTCCATGAAGATAGCAGATCTGGTTCTGATTCCCGCTGTTAAGAATGAGTCGGAAGAATCAATCATCGCAGCGTCAGGCACTTCCTGCCGGCATCAGATTCTAGATGGAACCGAGCGAAACGCGTTACATCCGTCCGAGATACTATTGCAGGCGCTGAAAGAGTGATGCGCCCTGGAAAAAGGGGACACTAGATTCTCCAAAACGGACAACAAAATTCATAGTCAACCATGTACAAAACGCTACTATCCCTTTGCCTCACGTTGATTCTATTTTCCGGTTGCGGAACCCGGACGGAGGAAGACCCACCTCCAAGCCCACCAAATATCATCCTGATTATGGGCGACGATATGGGTTATTCCGACATTGGATGCTACGGAGGTGAAATAAATACTCCGGTTCTAAACAATATGGCCCAGGAGGGCCTTCGCTTCACGCAATTTTACAACGTCGCTAGGTGTTGCCCCACCAGAGCATCTTTGTTGACGGGACTGTATCCACAACAAGCTGGAGTCGGTCACATGGTAAGCGACCGCGGCACACCCGCTTTCAAAGGAGATCTCAGCAACCAGGCTGTCACAATTGCAGAAGCCTTGAAAGGGGCAGGTTACTCGACATACATGTCGGGGAAATGGCACGTAACCCCCTACCTGATTGACAATCCCACTAAGCATAACTGGCCGCGGCAAAGAGGGTTCGACAAATTCTTTGGCATGATCTCCGGAGCCGGAAGTTTATACGATCCAAGATCACTTGCTGAGGATAACGAATATGTAGCGCCCCGTGAGGGCTTTTACTGCACTACCGATTTTACCGACTACGCTGTAAAGTGCATTGAAGATCACGAAGAGGGTAAGCCCTTCTTTCTATATCTGTCCTACACAGCTGCGCACTGGCCCATGCACGCGCCGGCTGAAGCAATCGCCAAATATAAGGGGAGATACGATGCAGGTTGGGATTCGATGCGAGAGGAGCGTTACAATCGCATGAAGGAAATGGGCATCGTAGACCAAGGCTGGGAGCTGACGCCTAGAGATACTCATGTCAAAGCGTGGGATGAGGAAGTGCCAGACCGAGAGTGGGAAATTGCTAACATGGAGGTTTACGCTGCCATGGTCGAATTAATGGACGAAGGCATCGGCCAGGTTGTTGATGTGCTCAAGGGCAAAGGCATTTACGAAAACACTTTAATCTTTTTCCTCCAAGACAACGGTGCATGCGCTGAAGAGTTAGACTGGGTAAATCCACAGCCAGCAGCCGAAGATCTCGTCCCGATGAAACCAGGGGAGCTACAAACTCTTATGATTCCAAAGATCACTCGGGACGGGAAGCCGGTGACTGTTATGAAGGATGGCTGGCCTGGACCTCCTGAAAGTTATACTGCTTACGGGCTGGACTGGGCCAATGCCAGCAACACCCCATTTCGAGAATATAAACACTGGGTACACGAAGGTGGAATTTCCACACCGCTGGTGGTCCATTGGCCGGAAGGTATCAAGAGCAAAGGGGAAGTCAGGTCCGAGCCGTCGCACCTAATTGACATCATGGCCACCTGCGTTGATGTTGCCGGCGGGACCTACCCATCAACCTACAACGAACAGTCGATAATACCGATGGAAGGCCGGAGCCTTATCCCAGCGTTTGCCGACCGCCCCCTCGACCGCGATGCGATTTTCTGGGAACACGAAGGCAACCGCGCTGTGAGAATGGGAAAATGGAAACTCATTTCCAAAGCAAGCAAAGTGGACAGTTATATTTGGGACAAAGTCGACGAATTGGCGCTAAATGATTGGGAACTCTTCGACATGGAAAAAGATCGAACGGAGATGCATGATGTTTCTCCCGGACATGAGGAGATGGTCAAACAAATGGCCGGACAATGGCTGGAATGGGCGAAACGAACCGGGATTGTTCCGCGACCGTAATCCCGTTGCGATCAATCTACTTCCACAAGGAGCCTCTAAAGACGTAAGTGCTGCGTAAGCGTAAGCGGTACAAATTCGACCGCCTTCCCAAGAGGACTGAGATCAATCCCGAGATCATCCAATGCCTACCTCGTAAACCGAGAAAACTCATCGAACCTGGTACGAGTCGCCTCGAGCAAGCTTAGTCAATCGACACGCTGGTCACCCAGACGACTGGGCTATTCAGATTAAGGCTGCCTAACCAACCGCCCTAGGTACTCGTATTCGTCAAAGGCTTCGGCACCCCCAATAAGGCGAGGATCTTTGTAGCGTTTAAGCTCGGAGAATAGTTTTTCTTTCAGCTTTTTTAGCGTATCCGCGTATTCGACACGATCAGCTACATTAGAGATCTGAAACGGATCGATACGCAAGTCATAGAGTTCGTCCGCCGGTCGAAGCCCGCAGGAAAGCTGCCAGTAAATCTGCATACCCAAATCGTCTTTTCGATCAACAATATAGCTTTTGGTAGGACCCGCATCAATATCCATATAGGTCTTCCCATGATAACTTCCTTCCGGATGTCCCGCTGGCCAACGCTCTGGCTTGAAGTTATGGATATAAAGAAAATCGTCCGTGCGAATAGCGCGCATAGGCGTGCCGCCCGGGTTATCATTTTGGGCCAAGGTGTGCCGTTCTTTCCCCGTCAACACGTACTCGCGATCCGAGCTTATTCGACCGTTCGCGTCAGACTCCAAAATAGAGAGCAAAGACCGGCCAGTTGTATTTGGAAGAATATCCACCCCAGCCGCTTCGAGAAAAGTTGGCGCCAGGTCGGTAGTACTGACGAAATCGGTAACCAATCTATCCTGAGGTATTCGCCCAAGCCATTTAATCGCGAGCGGAACACGCGTACCGTAATCATAGAGATTCGATTTCCCTCGTGGGAAAGGCCAACCGTGGTCACCGGTCATTACCACGAGCGTATTTTCCGATTCGCCGTTCACCTCCAGCAAGGCAAGAGCTTCGCCGACTTGGCGGTCAAATCGCTCCACCTCAAAGTAGTAATCCAGGATATCCGTTCGAATAATCTCCGAGTCTGGAAAGAACGGCGGAACTTCAACATCCTCTAGCTTCATGCCGGATCGCAACCCAGACTCCCATTGATACGAACGGTGAGGATCAGAGGTTCCAAACCAGAAACAAAAAGGCTGATCTTTCGGACGCTCTTTTAAAAACGCATCAAGACTAGGGTATGCCTTGCCTGCGACTTCTTTGCCGCCATCTGACCCAGGACCAAACGCTTTTCGGTAGGATCCGACGAAATAACCGGCATCTTTCAACGCCTGAACATAGGATGGAAATCCCTCGGGATAATTGCTCCAAAGATTTCCACCTGATTTTAATCGCCAATGATACTGTCCAGTAAGAATTGCATTCCGCGACGGCGTACAGGAAGGAGAAGAGATATAGGCGTTGGTGAATAGAGCTCCACTAGCCGCGATTCGATCGAAAGTCGGCGTTTTAACCACTGCATCTCCATAGGAACTTGAGTGCGGCCAGCCCCAGTCATCGGCGATCGCAAAGAAAATATTGGGACGCTCGTCCTTCTTGTCTTCAGCGAAAAGCCAACTTACGAACAAACGTAGAAACAAGAATGACAGAAAAGAGAATTTAAGAAATCGTTTCATGTGTAATATTTGATCAATTGGACTCAATGGGAAATAATTCCTGAAAACATCGCTGCGCCTCGAAGTCCAGTCCGCCAAAACATCCGTGGTCAGGATTCGCGCTCAAAGGCACAGGACTTCGGCCCCTACACTCGGTTCCGTCCAGGCTTTCGACAAGCAATTTTTCATCGATCATCTCTTGGACAACTTCGCGCAGTCGCGTCACCTTAACTGAAATTCGACTGAAACCACGCCGCGCTGCGACGTAGATACGCGAGGGACTCGCGTGGAACCTACAATGATAATTGACATCATGGACATAAGTTGACGCGTATGCGCTTAGCGGGAGACCGAAGATGGGGAAACACGCTGCCCTAGAATTGGTAAGAAATCGTCGTGCCGATTTGCACTGGATTAGCGAGGGCTTCGTAGCGACGATCCCCTTCTCCGTTGTCGAAGTAGAACGCGCGGCTCGCGTATTTCTCGTCGAACAGATTCTTCGACCACACTGAGACGCGCCAGTTTTCGAATTGGTAACCAGCGGAGGCGTTTACGATGGCAACCGCATCGCGCTTTTGGATGTGGCTATTCGATTCGAAGTAAGCGTCTCTTCCGGCCAAGGCGATGGAACCGAAGATCCCAGAGTCCGCATTATAATTGAGGCGAAGGTTGTAGTTGAAGCTCGGAGCATTCGATAGTTTGCGCTCGGGAACGAAACCTTCTGGATCGTTATAGGAGTCTCTCTCTGCATCCAGAAATCCGATACCTGCGTCGATTCTCCAGTCTTCGCTGAGTTGCCACTGCAGTTCTGCTTCGGCTCCTAGATGCGTCGCGTCGTCGCCATTCACCGTCAAGTAACGGAAGAAGCCACCCGCGCCTACGGAATCGCGGAGTTGAGCGTCATCACGCATGAGATAGAATCCTGTGATTTGTCCGTTCAATCGGTGATCCATCCAGCTTCCTTTTAAACCCGCTTCGACGTTCCAGAGCGTTTCTTGATCGTATACGCTTGGATACTCAGGAGTCGTGAAGGTACCGCTATTGGCGCCACCGGCCTTGTATCCACGAGCGATGCTCGTAAAGGTCATCACGTCTCCATTTAAGTCATGCTCCAGGGTGAGCTTACCACCGAAGACGGCATCGTCATTCCCGCTCTTTCCATCAAAGAGAAAGCCTTGATAGTACCCGAGTTCGTTGGACTCGGAATCAAATGCAACGTCGTGCATTTCGTATCGCAAGCCTGCGATGAGGCGGGTTCCTTCGTTCAGATCGAACGCCATTTGACCGAATGCGGCGATCGTCTCCGTTTCGTAAACCGAATCGACATCCGCCTGGCCGAAAAACCATTCGCCCTGGCTTGGGTCGCCGTCTCGGTAGTGCACGTCGGAGTTTTCTTGGAGATTTTGATAATACAATCCGGCTGTCCAGCGGTTAAGACTGTTACTGTCGCTATCGATGCGTAGTTCCTGATTGAATACTTCTCGATCACGCTGCGTAGAGAGGAAGCCAGCGTAGGACGCATCAGTCCAGTCAGCATCGTAGCTATAGAACGAGTCGGTCTTCATCGCGGACGTTTTCGAAGTGACTCCGTAACCTTCCCCGGTATCGAATTGGCCTTTCAGGCTAAACCCGAGCGACTCTTGCTCGTCTCTTCCTGGCTCATTGGAGAAGCTCTTGAAGGCATCGTTCCCCATGGAGAACAGGTCGTAGCCGTCATTCATATCCACATAAAACAAAGCGCCATCCCATTGGTAGCTGTCTTCCTTCAATCGGAGCTTAAAACGAGCGGCGGTTTCATTGCGCTCGTTGGTGTCGTCGCGACCCAAAGTTTCATTGTCATGAAATCCGTCGCTTTGCTGGCGCTTCAATGCGAAGCGCATGGTCAGTTTTTCAGGATCGTCTTCAAGAAGCGGGCCACCGATTGCGAATTCACCGCCGAATAAGGAATCTCCGCCGATGCTCGTCTGCGCCTTCCCGGTCCAATAAGGAGTGGGATCCGCGCTTACGATGCGAATCAAACCTCCAGCCGCGTTGGCTCCAAAGGCTCCGGCTTGAGGGCCACGGAGGACTTCGACCTGCTTCACGTCGAAAAGACTTCCCACGGAACCAAGCCCCGTGAAGTCCATATCGTCGACGAGGAAAACCACCGCCGAATCGGGAGTTTCGCCTTCGAACTGCGAATTTTCGCCGATACCTCGGATTTGAATGTAGCGGGAACGAGCAGTGCCACCGGTTGTGGTGAGGTTTGGCAGATAAGCTGAAATGTCGTCGAAATGACTCAATTCCGGGCTTTCGAGCGCCTGCTGATCCAGCAAGCTGACGCTTGCAGTCGTTTTGCGAAGCTCGGTCTGCCACAGCTCACCCGTCACGATAACTGAGGGCAATTCGATGATGTCGTTGGAAGCATTGACTGCCTCCTGAGCGTTTGTTAATACTGGCGCCGCAAGCGAAAAAACGCCGCCTACCGCCAAGGCCTTCAAGGTATTTATATTCTTCATGTAGGATCTCAATGTTTAGTATTTGAGACCCGGTGTTTAGCGAAGAAAGGCGAATCAGCTTTGAAATCAAAACCAAACTCGTTCCTTTTCCTACGCCGGTATCAACCGGATCAGGTTCTAAGGGACCGCTTCTGTGCTGCTCGAAATTCCGATCAGCGAGAAAACTATCTCAGACCCATGCCAGGTCGCCCCTAAGGATTCGTACAGTGGGTAAATTTCTTTTTTATTTTGTCAATAGCAACTTGAACTCGCGCTGAATCTTTTCCACCGAATCATCCCATAATCCCCACATTAACCCCCCAAAAAAACAACCGCTTCAAGACTCCGCGAAATCCACATTCGATTTCGAGAGTGGACAGTTCTGGAAAATTCCACTTTCGAAGGGAGTAATTTTTATGGAAGCATTCATTACTCAGATTCAACAAACCTCGATGGTCGAGTGGCTTGGAGCGGCGACTGGCCTGATAGGGGTCACCTTGAGCATCAAAGAAAAAGTCCTCGCGTGGCCCTTTTTCATAGTTTGCTACGGGCTCTACGCTTATTTGAGCTACAGCGTGTCGCTTTACGCGGCGATGTCTTTAAATATCTGTTTTATCCCGTTTTCACTTTACGGTTGGTGGAAATGGGGAATGGCCTCTCGAGGAAAAAACGAAGACCATTCCTCCTGCAAATCGCTCGCGATCGCCAAACTGACCTCTAGACAGCGGATAGCCGTTGGCGGGATTGGCCTGTTCGCTACCATCGGGATCGGAACGCTTCTGTCTCGGTACACGGAAGGCGCTTTCCCTTACCTCGACGCCTTCGCCACCTCTTTCTCCTTTCTCGCCCAATGGATGCTTAGTCGGAAGTATATCGAGAATTGGATCGCATGGTTCGTTGCAGATGCGGCTTTCATCGTTCTTTGGGCCATGCAAGGCTACTGGGTCGCGGTCGGGATGTTTAGCGTATTCACGGTCATAGCGGCCTTGGGATTTTCGAGCTGGAGAAAGGAACTTTCAAAACGTGCAAGCCAAGTCCAGTAAGGTCCACCGTATCGTCTTTATCGGCGCGGAGTGCACCGGAAAGAGCGACATCGCTCACGCCATCGCAGAGCGTCTTGGCGAACCATGGTCGAGCGAATACGTGCGCCAGCACGTCGATCAACTCGATCGTCCCCTCGACCAATCCGACCTCGAGCCCATCGCCCGAGGACAGATTCGCCTTGAAGATGCCGCCTATGCGAAAGCGTCGAAGTACGTTTTTCACGATACAAACCTCCTCTCATCGATCCTCTACGCGGAGCATTATTTCAATACGCATATTGATTGGGTCGATGAATTGTTTCAAAGCCGCGCCTACGATCGTTATTTCTTCTGTCAGCCAGACATTCCCTGGAAAGCGGATCCAGGCCAACGCGAAAGCCCGCAAGAGCGCGAGAAACTGCACACGCAATTCGAATCGATCCTAGAGCGATTTCGGATACCCTACACCACCCTCGAGGGATCGCTGGAACAACGAATGAATACCGTTCTAGAAACGTTTACCTGACACCTTGACTTATTTCCGCTGGCTTGATTCGAAGAAGGAAGACTCATCGATAAATTCCACGCGACCTTGCAATCCCAACTAGATGAACGCCTGAATCTGCTACTGAAAAATACGCGAGACGAGCTCCTCTCAGGCCCGGAACTCATCAAGCGCTCAGGACAGGTCGTAAACCCGAAAAGCCAACTTCATCGAACGCCATGCCAAAAGCGAAGCAGTATAGGAGCGGTCCCGCTCCTACAATTAGGCGGAGGAGCTGTTTTCAAAGATTGAGAATACGAGTCGGGACGCCTCGTACCACCCTAGATCAAAAATCATTGAAGGTGCTGCAAGGCCTCCGGACTTGCTTTAAAAACCGAAACCGCCGACAGGTCGGGGTCTGCGACAAAATTCGAGGCATTTACCCAATGGGAATCAAAGGACACAAACCAAGTATCTTAAAAATCGCTACAGCTATAGGCTTAGTCTTTTATGACCGGGGCCAAATAAATATTCTTATATTTAACCGACGTATGATCCCCCTGTAAATGGATAGGACCAGGAGTCATCGGATTGGTATGGATAGCTCCTCCCGTCGGACCTTCGACGGGTTCATTATCGATAACCGTAACTCCATTGAGAACGACCGTTACGTGCCGATCAACCAAAGTAAGATCATAGGTCTGCCACTGTCCAGGCTCACGACCTGCTTGAACCGATGGGGCAATTCTTCCAAAAATAGAGCCCACTCCTTGGAGGCCCTGCATTCGACTATCCCGATCAACGACTTGAGCCTCATACATGCCGCGCAGGTAAACTCCACTATTACGGTTGGCATCTATCAGAAACTCGATGTGCATCCAGAAATCATCAAATACGGCTTCCGTTTGCAAATTTCCAAAAGATCCCGTGGAACCGAAATCCGTCTTTGGAGTGCTATTAACCAGCATACCATCCTCGGCCTTCCAACCATTCGTCTTGTTAGGATTGTACAGGTGCCAGCCCGTCAGGTCCTTGCCATTGAAAAGCGCAATCGGTTGACCAAACCGGACCTTAGATAAGTCGGGGCGCTTCGGCATCGAGGGAAATTTCTTTCCCGTGAAGGCAATCCGGTCATAAGGTTTCTTCAGTGATTCATTCAAAATAACACCATCCAACTTTCCGTTTTTCAATCCGACGGTTACCGTATTGGTCGTGATTTCCGGACCGTTTCCCCCTTCACGTTTTATCTTAACCGGGAACGTCAAACGCTTGTTTCTAAATTCGATGATCTTATGAGGTCCGGCTGATTGAACGTGTACGCGCATGTGAACGACAGGCTCTCCGTCCTTCTCCTCAACCTTAAGCCAGGCAGGTTCATTCGTAGAGAGATTTAAGGCCCAGTCGCCGATGAGACCCTTCGGGACCGATTCGGCGAAGGAAGCGCAGGGCAACATTATGCTAGCCAGCAAGCAGATCATTCCGAGGCCGAAACCTCTTTTTTGATATCGGTGGGTACTGTTCATTTTGATCATCTTATTATGGGTAAAGTTGATTGGCCATTCAGAAGGCCGATGGTGCCTGCTCCCTAATTCTTGGCATTATCTACATGAAGATTACCTCGGTTCCACTCTTAAACGCTCAAATCTATCAGCGACTCTGGATATCAAGGTTGGCTCGTATTCGAGCCCGGCCCGGGCAAAAACCGGAAACTCGGATTGGATTACGCTAAGGGAAACTTGGAACGCATCCAAGGCATGTTGAGCAAGTCTCAATAAGAGGCCGTTAAATAAGTCGAGGGTTGTTCCGCTACCTAATTGTAGGAGCGGGTTTACCCCGCGATAATTCGTGTCTACACTATAAAAATGAAAAATCGCGGGATAAACCCGCTCCTACACTGACTTTTTTAACAGTCGCTAAAAAGCCGTCACATCGTTTCTGAACATCAGACTAGGGCGCATAAAAGCTTCGCCAAATCGCCAACATAGGCTTGAGTCGTTTCCGGATAATTTTTTAGATCAGAAACTGTCCCGCCCCATTCTAGCCTCCACGCCAAAGATATTTTCATGAAACTCCGCTTCCCGCAATTCTGCCTACCCATTATCTTCGCTTCGCTACTGGGGCTATTTTTGTCTGCTTGTTCCGAAAGGGACAATACAATCGTCCTTCGCGGAGCCTCTCAATTCGACGAGAACCACTCCTATAACAAAACACTGAGGAAATTCGAAGAGCTCGTAACGAAATACTACGGCAAGCCGATTCGCATTGAGATCTACGGAAACAGCGAGCTCGGCCTTGAAAAAGACTACTTCGCCTACATGAGCCAGGGCCTGAGTGTAGATTTCGCGATCGTTTCTCCCTCCCACATGTCTACCTTCTCTAAAGCCGCTCCAATCATGGACATGCCGTTCCTCTTCAAAGATTCGAATCATTGGAACAAGGTGCTCGACGGAAACGCGCTGCGGCCAATCGCTGATGACGTCGAAAAAAAGGCCGATGTCAGGCTCATTGGATACGCTGGTGGCGGAACACGGCATCTCATCGTTAACAAACCCGTGAGAAATATGAAGGAGCTAAAAGGGCTTAATATCCGCGTCATGGGAGCCCCGATACAAACTAAGATTTTCCAAGCCATCACCACATCCCCTACCGTCATCGCCTACAATGAGATCTACAATGCCATACAGACGGGAGTCATCGATGCCGCAGAGAACGAAGCAGCCGGCATCCAGCAAATGAAGTTCTATGAAGTCGGCCCCGACATTTCGCTAACTCAACACGCGATAACCGTTCGGCCCCTTTGCTTCAGCGGAAAAATGCTCCGAAGTCTTCCCGAAGACCTGCAAGCGGCTATCATCAAGGCTGGTAAAGAAGC
>JAPKDW010000347.1 GCA_028822375.1 Opitutaceae bacterium
CTTGGAGCGATTAAAGGCGTGGGCGATGCAGCGGCGATCAAGATCATCGAAGAACGCGAAGCCAACGGTCCCTTCACCGAGCTCGACGAATTTCTCGAACGGATGGATTCCAAAGCCGTCAATCGACGCGTTCTGGAATGCCTCGTTAAAACCGGAGCCTTTGATTTCTCCCTCGAACCACGAGGCGCAATTTTCGAACGACTGGAAGAATCGATTAACTACGCAGCTGCCCGGCAACGAGATAAAGAAGCCGGTCAAAACTCCTTCTTCGACATGCTCGCCGATGCTCCTGATGCGAATGGAGATTCAAATGGAGGAGCCAACGGAAACCGTGTTTACGACATGAGCAAACAGTTCCCCAAGAACGAAATGCTCGCATACGAAAAAGAGCTTCTCGGATTCTACGTCTCCGGGCATCCGCTTGACGACTACAGCGGGATAACCGAAGCCCTCACCAATTTCGATCTCGATAAAATGGACGAGCTTGGCGACCGCATCGAATTTCAAATTTGCGGCATCGCTTCTGGAGTCACTACAAAACTCTCGCGACGCGACAATCGCCCTTGGGCCTTCTTCAATCTAGGAACTCTAAAAGGCAGCGTCCAAATGAACTGCTACGCGGATTCATATGGAGAATATGGGCACAATCTCGAAAACGAAAAACTGGTCCTTATAAAAGGCAGCGTTTTCCGAAACGAAGAAGGCGTCCGACTAAGCGTATCCGAAATTTATCCTCTCGAATCAAGCATGCCTGATCAGATCAAGCACATCACTTGGATTCTCGACCCCAAAGGCGACACCGAAGCCTTCTTCTACGATCTCCGCGAAGCGCTCGATTCTACGCGAGGCTCAACCACTAGCGACCTAGCATTCAAACTCGACGATGACACCATAGTAACCGCTCCTACGGCATCATCCTTGCGATGGAAAGTGAATACAAACGAATGGGCTAAACTTCGCAGTCAACCCGCCGTCGTAGGATGCATTCTCCAAACCGCCCCTGTCGAGCTCAAGAAGCGAGAACGACGCTGGAAAAAGTAGCGCAATATATTGTTCGATTAATCAATTGCTCGTGTCGCCTACCGATCCAAGTAGCAACGATCAATCTCGCCCCTATTATTTCTCTCCGTCGACCGCGTCCTTCAAACCTTTGAACAATCCGCCGAGACCCTTTTGGGTCGCTTCACCTGCATTCTTAAGTTGATCGCCGACCACTTTACCCGATTTACCGACAGAAGAAACGATTCCCTGGTTGATCGCTTGAAATACGAGTTTTATTGATTCGCCAAACGACACGTCATCATCCTCAGCTCCGATGTCCGTTAATTCGATATCTGGGAGCGGAACCATCAGCGACTGTCCTCCGAGAAGTTTATTAGAGATCTTGACCTTGCCTCCGGTAATTCGAAGCAAGTCAATCTGCACGCTCTTCGATGAACCCGACTCCTCCTCTTCCTCTTCACTCGTCCCGGTGAATGCTTGAATATTTTTCAGAATAACGCCGATGTTGCTTTTTTGAAGCCCAAGACCGGTTTCCAGAATGAATTCCGGGCCATCGATTATTATTTCGTTGATCACTATCTTATCCGAAAGCACGGACAGCGGTTCGATCTTCATGCTAAAGGTGTCTAGTTTGATCGAATGCGGCGTCTTGAACCCTTCTGGGTTTCCCACAATCAATCCCGATATCGAACCGCTTCCTGAAAAAGCCGACAATTGAACGGCATCCAAGGTAATCGGCGTCTGAGTGACGTCGGGGCCATAGGTCTCTACGCCAGCTTTAACCGCGGACCCTATCGCCTTCGAAAAAACGAAAAGGAAAACCACTCCAACCACAACCAACACCCCTAATACCGCCAATACTTTCTTCATAATTCGTTTTCTCTCTACTGTACACAGGACGACGTTCAAATCGATACTATTTTTACTGCATTTCGGGAGCCAACAACCGATCCAGCTAGGTAGCCAATAATAGATTGCTCCTTGCCTATTAAGCTCTTCTGCGAATACAGTCACCAAGTAATTGGTATTCGAGCCAAAGGCTCGGCAAATGGAAAAGACGATCGTACTTATAACCGGATGCAGTTCTGGTATCGGAAGAGCATTACTTTCCCATTTCGACCGGGAACCTTATCGGATCGTCGCTACGACCCTGCCGAATTCGGCAAACGCTTTCGACGGGGACCCGATCGCTCAGAACCCTCGATTTTGGATACGATCCCTTGATATTGGAAATCACAAAAAGGCCTCTCAGGTCGTGAGCGATACCGCCAAACGCTGGGGTGCCATCGACATCCTAATAAACAACGCAGGCATTTCATATCGCTCAGTCGTCGAGGACATGACGATTGAAGACGAACAACACCAAATGCTCGTCAACTACCTCGGGCCAATGCACCTCATCAGGGAATGCATCCCTGCGATGCGCGAGCGAAAATCCGGTCGCATCATCAATGTTTCCTCAGTCGGGGGTATGATGGCCATGCCCACAATGGCTTCTTACTCTGCCTCGAAGTTCGCCTTAGAAGGAGCCAGCGAAGCCCTCTGGTACGAGCTCAAACCTTGGAATATCCATACAACTCTCGTCAGGCCCGGATTCATCAATTCCCTCGCATTTCGAAAAGTGCTTTATTCGAAAAAACGCCAAGCGCAGTCCCAAACATCGCCCTACGATTCCCACTACAAGAACATGGCGGGTTTCGTCGAAAAACTAATGGCCATGTCGCCTTGCACATCCGAAAGCGTCGCTAAATCGATATTTAAAGTAGCTCGCATGAAAAAGCCTCCACTGCGAGTTGCAGGCACGACGGACGCTCGCATCTTCTATTTCATTCGACGCCTCCTCCCACGAGCTCTCTACCACAAACTACTCTACGTCACACTTCCGGGGATTCGCCATTGGGGAAAATGAAACTCATCGATCGAAACTTTACGGATATTCTATTCCGCCTGCTTTTCTGCCTAATATTTATCGGACTCGGCGGCGAACACCTCGTCAAAGACGATCTCATCCAAAAATTGATGCCCGACTGGATGCCTATTCCTCATGTAATGTCCTTTCTCTGCGGATGCATCCTATTGATCGGCGGCGGGCTGATCGCCATCGGCTACAAGCTGCGTTTCGCTGCAATTCTGCTCGGTTCTTTTCTCGTAGTCGTCACTGCGATCGTGCATGGCCCAGGCATCTCCACCACACCCCAATTCATCACTCCCGAAGTTGAATGGCTTTGGCAAGTATTGCAGCGAAGCAACTACGTTAAAAACCTCTGCCTACTTGGAGTGTGCCTCCTGCTTATCCACTACAAACCAGGTAAGTGGAGTTTGGAAGCTTGGTTAGAGGGGAGAAAACGCTAAAAGGCTCCGACACGTATCCATAACACGGATCGTAAAATTGTATTAAATCGATGGGCACAATTTTAGAGATTCTGAAAATCTGCCCCAAATCGCTTTTTTGCTTTAAGCCTAATTTTTTTATTGTCAGGTTGCGGCCTTGTTTTGAAAAATTGACGGAACATTTCGTCACTCTACGAAACTAAATATCAGTCCTCTCTAACAGGACTTAACTAAT
>JAPKDW010000348.1 GCA_028822375.1 Opitutaceae bacterium
CTATCATTGATCGGATTCAACCTGAGCCATGACATCTTGCATGAACGAGGAAAGGATGACCGAGCAAAATTGAGGTTTAGCCGGTGGATGATGTTGGTGGCTGGGGTATTCATTTTAGTAGCCAGCTTGTCGCTCGAACAGAATATTCTTTGGTTCACCTATTTCGCCGGCACCATGTTTGCCTCAGCTTGGGGACCGGTTGCCATCATGAGCGTTTGGAGTGATCGAATTACGGCAAGCGCGGCCTTTTGGGGAATCACCAGCGGATTCCTTGGCAATAGTATTCCAAAACTGCTTGTCTCCCTGGATATTATAAAGCTGCCAGTATACCTGGATCCGATTGTAATAGGCGCGGTAATCAGCCTGGTCGTTGTACTAGTAGTCTCCAGTAAAACCACCGTCACAGACGCTGAACGCAGTTACCGTTTATCCATCCTAAAAACCCCTGAAGAAGAGCTGAATCCAGCAGCCGCAAAAAAAACGCTTCACTACGCAACAGCAGTGGGAGTATTTGGTATAGCGATGACGCTATTGATGCTCATTTATTACGTTGCTCCTTACCTAAAAGCGCTGACTCCTACTGGCATAGAATTTAGCTTCAATTGGTTTACTGGCGAGGCAATCTTCGCCTATGCTTGGGCTGTCATATTCGTCTTTATGGGACGGTTGATGCACCGTGGCGTGCGTAAAGAGTACCTTTCGACAATCGACTAAACATTGCGACAAAACTGCCATGAAATTAAAAGATAAAATCGTTATCGTGACCGGGGCCGCCAGCGGAATTGGCAAGGCTCTCTGTGAACGTTTTCACAAAGAAGGTGCCGCTGGCATAGTCGCGGTAGATATAAATGAAGTCGGCGCTATGTCAGTAGCGGAGACAGTCAGCGGAATTGGTTTTGGCGCAGATGTATCCAACGAAGGGGATATCATCCGTGTCGTAGAGGAAACCGAAAAACACTACGGTCGAATCGATGTTTTTGCATCCAACGCTGGAATTGGAGGCGTTTTCGATACCACACACTCAGCGTCCGCTTCCAACGAAGATTGGGATCAAATTTGGGGCATCAATGTAATGGCCCACATCTATGCAGCCCGGGCAGTCCTTCCAAAAATGATCGCCCAAGGAAGTGGATATCTAATGAACACTGCCTCGGCTGCAGGGTTACTCAGTCAGATTGGAGCAGCCCCTTACTCGGTAACCAAACATGCCGCGGTCGGATTTGCAGAGTCGTTGTCCATCGCCCACCATGACGATGGGGTTCGCGTTTCTGTGCTTTGTCCTCAAGCAGTTCGTACTGCCATGACTGCCGGCACTGATGGAGGCAGTGCGGGACTCGACGGGATGATGGAACCAGAAGAGTTATGCGACTCAGTCATCGAGGCAATGGATGAAGAACGTTTCCTCATTCTTCCCCATCCGGAAGTTCTAACCTACATGCAAAGAAAGACAACCGACTACGACCGCTGGTTAGGAGGCATGCGACGACTCCGGGCAAGGATGAAGGAGCTTAAGGGTTGAAATTCGTTTTCAGTTCTCAAGTCCACCCACCTGTCAATACGACTCTACCTAACACCTGTTTATGATTAAGACAAGATTCACCGAAACGTTTGGCATCGAACACCCAATTGTCCAAGGCGGAATGCAATGGGTAGCTCGGGCTGAATTAGTCTCCGCTGTAGCGAACGCAGGAGCTCTTGGTTTCCTAACGGCGCTCACTCAGCCAACGCCGGAAGATCTCGTGAAGGAAATACAGCGATGTCGCGATATGACTGACAAGCCGTTTGGCGTTAACTTAACCATTCTTCCTTCGCTTAAAAAAATTCCGTACGACGAGTACCGGCAGGCGATTATAGAGTCGGGTGTGAAAATCGTTGAAACGGCCGGAAACAATCCCGCTCCACATCTGCCGGATTTCAAAAAAGCAGGGGTCAAAGTAATTCACAAGTGCACGTCCGTTCGGCATGGATTGAAGGCAGAGAGTATTGGCTGCGATGCCATTAGCATGGATGGGTTCGAATGCGCTGGGCATCCGGGTGAAGACGATGTAACCAATTTAGTATTACTACCGATCGCTCGAGACAAAATCAAGATTCCGATGATTGCTTCAGGTGGCCTCGGCGATGCTCGCGGCCTTGTCGCGGTCCTGGCCCTCGGAGCGGAAGGCATGAATATGGGGACACGTTTCATGGCAACCAAAGAAGCCCCTATCCATGACAACGTGAAACAGCAAATGGTAGAGAATGACGAGCGAGCGACGGAAATGATCTTCCGCACGCTTAACAACACCGCCCGCGTGGCGAGCAACAATGTTAGCCGGGAGGTCGTATCGATCGAAGCTAAAGGCAATGCGACGATCGATGACGTTGCCCACTTGGTTTCAGGACAGCGCGGTAAAGTCGTCTTCGAAAATGGAGATACTGAACACGGGATCTGGTCGGCCGGAATGATTCAAGGACTGATTCACGACGTCCCTAGCTGCAAAGAGCTGGTCAAACGCATTATGGACGAAGCCAACCAGATCATCAATAGGCTCAACACCCTTTCTTCATAATTACTCAAACCGAATTCATTTTTCAGTTAACCCCCAACGAGGCCAATAAAATTAAAACAAGAATATGAATTACGAAACCGTTCTCTACGACGAAAGCGACCACATCGCAACCATCACCCTAAATCGCCCCGATCGGCTCAACGCCATAACAAGGCAACTTCAGGAGGATTTGTTCGATGCCATGCGCCGAGCAGAAGAAAGTGAAAACGTTCGGGTGATTATTCTAACGGGCGCTGGACGCGGATTCTGCGCAGGCGCGGACATGAAACTTCTCGGCGACACCTCTTCGAATGCAGGCAAGTCTGAACTAACAGACGAGGAATGGGTAAAGGAACATTGCGCCCGACACCCACGCGACGACGCCAGAGAGGATTTTCAAAAAACGAATAGCTACTTTCCAGCTATCACCAAACCGATCATAGGGGCAATCAATGGCGCTACCGTCGGACTGGGATTTATACTACCTCTTTATTGCGACATTCGTATCGCTTCAGATAAGGCGAGATTCGGAACCGCTTTCGCTCAAAGAGGTTTGATCGCGGAGCACGGTGTCAGCTGGATGTTGCCAAGATTGATCGGTATTTCAAATGCATTGGATCTCCTCTACTCCGCGCGCTTGATTAATGCTGATGAAGCCCTTCGCATGGGAATCGTAAGTCGGGTGGTTCCGCATGACACTTTAATGGACGAAGTCAGGCAATACGCTTCTCATCTTGTCACCAATGTTTCCCCACGCTCGTTGAGAGAAATGAAAAGAGAAGTCTACAACGCTCTTTTTCAAACGCTCGCAGAAGCAACTGACGCGGCCAATCTCGATATGGCAGCCAGCTTCAAATGCGACGATTTCAAGGAAGGTGTCGCCCACTTTGTCGAAAAGAGACCGCCCAATTTTACGGGGAAGTAGGAATCCCCCGAGGGATTCTAAGGCATGTGGGCGGTCATCACCGATGGCCGCTATCTCGTTGATTAGCAATTTGAATAGCGGCCATTGGGTAATGCCCAC
>JAPKDW010000069.1 GCA_028822375.1 Opitutaceae bacterium
GGAACATCTTCCCGTCAGCTAGCTACTCGCAACATGGAGTCTACTCGTCTACGCAACGTTCCAGAATGGATGACGCGTAACGACGAAGCTTTTCGTGGAGTCATCAATCGTCTTCCAAGTCGCGAAGAGATGGAACAATCGATCAACGAGCAGCTCATCGTTGAATTCTACAGCCGATTCTAGTCGGTTTTATCATTATCTTTTTCGCTTAACTCGCTCAGCCGTTTCAAGACCTTACAGTGCAATGCCAAAACGTATCGGAAAGTTCGAACTCCCTAACCGTCTCGTAAAAGTAGAGGAAGGTTCCTCAGCCACTTATGCTAAGTTCATAGCCGAGCCTTTCGAGGCTGGATATGGTCATACTATTGGCAACTGCTTGAGACGCGTATTGCTCAGCTCCATCGAGGGCGCAGGCATATCTTCGATTAAGATCGATGGCGTAAGCCACGAATTTCAAAGCATTGAAGGAATCGTCGAAGACGTGACCGACATCGTGTTGAATCTTAAGAAGGTTTTACTGATCTGTCACAACCGTGACGGCGCTAAGTTGATGATCAACGTGAACCGTGCAGGCACGATCACTGCAGCTGATATTCAGCTCGATCAAAACACTGAGGTCGTCAATCCAGATCAAGTAATTTGCACATTGGACCGCGAAATGCAGTTCACTGCTGAACTTGAAATCAAAGTTGGCCGCGGTTACTGCCCTGGCGATGACAACAAGGATGATGATCAGCCGATTGGCGTTATTCCAATCGATTCTCTTTTCAGCCCTGTTACCTTGATTAAGTACTCTGTCGAAGCGACTCGCATTGGACAAATCACCGACTACGACAAGCTGCTTCTCGAAATCTGGACAGACGGACGAATCACACCAGACGATGCGCTCAAGCAATCCGGCGCGATCTTGAAGCATCACCTAGATGTGTTCGACAACGTTTCAGACGAGAACTACGAGTTCGAAAACGAAGGAGCCGAAGTCAGCGAAGAGCAAAACAAACTTCGCAAGCTGCTCAATATGAGCGTCAACGAAATCGAGCTATCGGTTCGTGCGGCGAATTGCTTGAACAATGCGAACATTACGACTGTTGGCGAATTGGCGATGAAGAGCGAACAAGAGATGCTCAAGTATCGTAACTTCGGTAAGAAGTCGCTTAATGAAATTAAAGATAAGCTCGAATCGCTCGGCCTCTCGCTTGGCATGAAATTCGACGAGCGCCTTCTCGATATGAAGAAGGAGCTGTAATCGTTTTCCTGAATTAACAAATAGAACCTTTATATAGCAATGCGTCACCGCAAGCATAGTAATCAACTCGGCGTTAAGAAAGAGCATCGCACAGCTCTTCTCGCCAACCTATCAACCGCGCTCATTACTCATGGCCGCATCAAAACCACCTTGAAAAAGGCAAAGGCTTTGCGCCCGTTCGTGGAAAAGGTAATCACCTTGGCCAAGAATGGTGACGTGCATAACCGCCGTATGGCGATTGCTCGCGTTCGCGATACCGATGCAGTGCACGTGTTGTTCGACGAAAAGGTCGAGCAATTCCGTGAGCGCAATGGTGGCTACACTCGTATCTATAAGGTGGGGAATCGTCGCGGCGATGCTGCAGAAATGGCTTTGATCGAATTGATCGATGCTGACGACGAAGGTTATGCCAAGAAGAGCAAACCGAAGTCGAAAGCTAAGAAGGTAGAAGCTGCTCCAGAAGCAGTCGTTGAAGAAGCAGTCGTTGAAAAAGCAGTCGTTGAAGAAGCAGTCGTTGAAGAAGCAGTCGCTGAAGAAGCAGTCGCTGAAGAAGTAGTCGCTGAAGAAGCAGTCGCTGAAGAACCTGCCGCAGTAGTCGAAGCGACTGCCGAGGAACCTGAAGAGAAGAAAGGCGAATAGCTTTCCCTTTAGGGAACAATTTATTTCGAATGCGTTCTTCAAAGAAGAACGCATTTTTCGTTTCTCAATAAGATGCACGCCTTCACTTGGTTTCTCATTCTCTACTCAGGCTCGGCGTTGTTGGGCGTGACGGCTCTTTGGTTTTTCTATGACCGTAGGGATCGACTGAGTTTCGAGGCCCGGCGGCGACAGAAGGTTTTCCACTGCATTCGATGTGGCGGGTTGTATTCAGTCACTAAGGCGAATGTTTCGGAAGGGGAGTCGTGTCCGGATTGCGACTACAAGAACTATGAGTTGTCGTACTGAGTAGAAACTGCGCTTGCGATCGCATCGCCTTGCCAGAGGGGCATTGTCGTTCAGGTTTGTCGTCTTAATTTGGGAGTAAGCTGATCTTTTTATATCGTTGGGACGCCATCGTCACTTTAACTGGCCTTAGGATTAAGACTTTGATTACGCGGATATTTACGATAGATTTCCAAATAGGAGATTTTTCTGGTCTAAAAGAGACCGCTGGCTTTTTTCGAAGCTTGGCAAAACCAGGCGTTTATCGAATTCCCGGTAAAAGTGAGTGACAGCGTCGCGATCGGAGTGATTTAATTAGGGTTTTTCATTTATGAAGCATCAAACCATAGCGGTTCTCGATTTCGGATCTCAATACACGCAAGTCATTGCGCGTCGTATTCGTGAGTGCTCGGTCTACTCGAAAATTTATAACCACAAAACAACCGCTAGGCAGTTGAAGAAGGATAACGTCGTTGGCGTGATCCTTTCCGGTGGTCCCGAGAGCGTATTGAAAAAGGGGTCACCCCGGCCGGACAAAAAGATTTTTGATATGGGTGTTCCGGTTCTTGGTATTTGCTACGGCGTTCAATTGCTCGGGCATATGCTCGGCGGCAAGGTGGAAAAAAGCAATGAGCGCGAGTACGGTCATGGCGAGCTGAAGATTAAAACCAAGGGGAGCCTTTTTCGGGGATTGCCGAATACCTTGCGCGTTTGGAACTCCCACGGCGATCGTTTGGCTCGTTTACCAGTTGGTTTCAAGGCAGTGGCGTCTACTGAAAATTCGAACTTCGCGGGAATCGCCGATGAAAAGCGTAAGTTTTACGGCATCCAATTTCACCCGGAAGTCGATCATACGGAAGGTGGCTTGAATATCCTGGAAAATTTCCTAAGGAAGATCTGCGGCTGCAACGCTGACTGGTCGATGGCGGAATTCGCTGAAGAGTCGATTCGCAATATTCGGGAAACGGTTGGTTCGGATCGAGTTCTTTTGGGCTTGAGCGGGGGAGTTGATTCGTCGGTCGCAGCGGCTTTGATACATAAAGCGATAGGGAATCAGCTCACCTGCGTCTTCGTTGACAATGGTCTTTTGCGCCAGAACGAGCGCGAACTCGTTGTGGATCTCTATAAGCGTCATTTTAATATGGATGTCCGCGTCGCGCGAGCAGGCGGCAAGTTTTTGAAACGCCTCAAGGGAGTTAAAGACCCAGAGCGGAAGCGTAAAATCATCGGCAAGACTTTCGTAGAAGTATTTCAGGATTCGTTGAAACGTATCGGCGATGCGAAGTTTTTGGCTCAAGGCACTTTGTATCCGGATGTAATCGAAAGCATTTCAATTGATGGCAATCCGGCGGCGACGATTAAGAGTCACCACAATGTGGGCGGATTGCCGAAGAACATGAAGTTCAAGCTTCTCGAGCCGCTACGTCAGCTGTTCAAGGACGAAGTGCGCGCTTTGGGAGCTGAATTAGGATTGCCGAAGGAAGTCGTTTGGCGTCAGCCGTTCCCTGGTCCAGGTTTGGGCGTACGCGTAATGGGCGATGTGACTCCTAAGAAGCTGGATATCCTACGCAAGGCGGATGCTATTTTACACGAGGAAATGATGGAGTCGGACCTCTACTATAAAGTATGGCAATCGTTCTGCGTATTCCTCCCTGTTCGAACAGTCGGCGTTATGGGCGACGAGCGGACGTATGATTACGTGATCGCTGTACGCATCGTGGAAAGCAAAGATGCCATGACCGCTGACTGGTTTCGTGTGCCTTATGAAGTTTTACAACGCGTTTCGAATCGAATTATCAATGAAGTTGTCGGCGTGAATCGCGTCGTTTACGATATTAGCTCGAAACCTCCAGGAACCATTGAGTGGGAATAGTCGCTCTCGTATTTATCTCAAGAATTACATATGAAAAATAAGCTGTTTATCCCGTTTGTATTTGTCTCAACCCTACTCATCGGCACGAATTCGTTTGGCGACGAAGCGGATGAGAAGATCATAAACTCGACGATCGAGTTGGCTCGTTCGTATTTGGGAGATAGCGATAAGCTCGATTCCATTTCGAGCATAAAATACAAAGGATCCTTGCTCTACAGCACGGGTGATTTGGGAACCATCGAAATGATTTACCAGAAGCCGATGCGCCAGAGGATGGTAGCGGTGGTTAACAATCGGAAAGAAGTCTCGGCGCTGGATGGATCTGAAGGGTGGACGACATTCGAGCGCGTGGGTGATTCCTTGCCTTTGGGAATGGAAATATTCGACCCTATGCGCATTTTGATTATGCAGTCAGCGGTGCGAGAAGCGTTTGCTTTCTACAAGTATCCGGAAGGTCGAAACGGCGACATTTTCTATGATGGTGAAGAAACCATAAAGGGACGCGATTGCATCGTGTTGACCTATGAACATGGAGACGGCATCGCCTATCGTCGCCATATTGACGCGGAAACGGGACAACTCATGAAGATGCTCGATAGCAAAGGCGTTGAGTATTTCCAAGAGGGCGAGATCCTCGTCGATGGTATTCGCTTTCCGAGAAAGATGGTTAGCACCTTCCAGACAGCTCTTGGGCAGCAGACTATGGAGTTCTCGTATAATTCGATCAAACTGAATCAAAAGCTTCCCGATTCGGATTTCAAAATGCCGCTGCCTTAAGGCGTGCGGCGATTGGATCGGTAGCGGGCGATAGGTTTTTTCGTCAGCGGAAAAATCGATCTTTATCTTTGCCAAGTAGCTTTGGGTCTTTCAATAGTGGCGCCATGGCAGATTTGGCATACCGTTCGCGTGGCTTCCAGGAGAAGCTAGCTAAGTTCTGCGAGACAGCTATTGTCCCGCAGAGCATTATCGATGCTGTAGCCAAGATCCTCGAAGAGGTGCGTCAAAAAGGCGATGCAGGCATCTCGTCTACGCTGAAACGTATTGATTGCGTTTCATTGAAATCTGAAGAATTCAGGATTTCAAAGGAGGAGATGGATTCCGCTGCGAAGCGATTGGCGAAGGGAGATCTTGATGCCATCAAGGAATCGATACAATCGGTTACGGCGTTCCATCGTCATGCATTACCGAAGTCGTGGACGGCGAAGAATAACCACGGAGCGACTATTGGCGAACGTTTCTATCCGATCGACCGCGTTGGACTCTATGTCCCTACGGATCTGGCTTCCACGGTTATTATGACTGGCGCGCTGGCGAAGTTGGCTAAAGTCCCTGAAATCGTAGCATTTACTCCGTGCGGAAAAAACGGAGTCGTTAATGATGGGGTTTTGGCGGCGATGAAATTCACCGGAGTTACCGAAGCTTATCGAGTCGGCGGCGTCTGTGCGATTGGAGCGATGGCTTACGGAACTGATGCAATCCGTTCGGTATCCAAGGTCTATGGACCGGGCAATGCCTATACGGTTGAAGCGAAGCGGCAGGTCTACGGAACGATTGGAGTGGATCTGCTTCCTGGTCCGAGCGAATTGCTGGTTATCGCGGATGCATCGGCGAATCCTAAGTTCGTGGCAGCCGATCTCTTGGCGCAAGCCGAGCATGGATCTGGCCGCGAGAAAGTGTTTCTAGTGAGTCTATCGAAGGACATCGCAAAAGCGATTCGAGCGGAGGTTCGCGAGCAAGTGAAAACACTTTCGCGGAAGGCGTTGATTCGGCAGGTTTTGAAGGATGGTTTTTTCTCTGTTGTGGTGGATAGCTACGAAGAGGCGATCGAGGTCGCGAACTACGTGGCGCCTGAGCACATGGAGCTTGAAGTCGAGCCTTCGAAGTTCGCCCTGTTGGAAAAGTCTATCAATACCGCTGGCGCTATTATGCAGGGCGGTTGGTCGGCGACTGCGTTGGGCGATTTTGTCGCTGGACCAAGTCACGAGTTGCCGACAGGCCGTTCGGGTCGCTATTTCAGCGGTTTGCAAGTTAGCGACTTCTTCCGGCGTTCTAGTTTGATTCGCTATTCGGAGAAAGCTTTGCGAAAGGCGGCTCCTGCAGCGGAAGCCTTTGCTCGGATGGAGGGTTTGGACGGACATGGTCGTTCGGTTTCCATTCGTTTGGAATCGGATCAAAACGGATGAGTATGGAAAAACCAGTTTCTAAGTATGCCTTGCCACACATAAAGGGCTTGCATGCTTATACCCCCGGGTTTCAGCCGAAAGGCGATGGCTGGGTGAAAATCAACACAAACGAAAATCCTTACCCGCCGAGTCCGATGGTTGAGGAGGCGATTCGAGCGTCGATGGGCGAAGATTTACGTTTGTATCCCGATCCTTTGAGTTGGGGCGTGCGCGAAGCGGTTGCTCGATTGCATGAATTGGACGCGAAGAACGTGATAGTGGGCAATGGTTCGGATGATGTTCTGAATTTGCTCGTGCGAGCGTTTTCGACAGCGGAGGAAGCGGCGGGTTTTGCCTTGCCGAGCTATTCACTCTATCCAGTACTGTGCGGTATACAGAATTCGAGTACGGTAGAGATTCCGTTCGATCGCGCGATGGGGCTTCCTTTGGACGCGATCGTGAAGAGTGGGGCGCGAATCTTGTTTTTTACATCGCCGAATGCTCCGACTGGAGTTGGCTTTTCGAATGACTCTTTGCGAGCTTTGATTGGAGCCTTCGATGGTATCGTCGTGGTGGATGAGGCTTATGCCGATTTTGCGCAGGAAAATGCGGTTGAGCTGCTGGGCGAATTCTCGAATTTGGTTATAACGCGGACGCTTTCGAAATCCTATGCCTTGGCGGGATTGCGTGTGGGCTATGGTCTGGCTTCTCCTGAAGTGATCGAAGCCTTGGATCGCGTGCGCGATAGCTACAACGTTAATCGTCTTTCGCAAGCGGGCGCGATCGCGGCGTTGAAGGATCAGAGCTACATGAAAGCGATCGCCGGTAAAGTGGCTCGGACCCGCGATTATTATTATTTCGAGTTCACGAACCTCGGTTGGTTCACGTATCAATCGCAGGCCAACATGCTTTTTACTGAACCGGTTAACTCTGCGGGTGAACGAGGGGCTTCGGTCGCTGTAGAGCTTTTCGAATATTTGAAGGAGCGGAAGGTTTTGGTTCGATACTTCCCAGGACACGCCTTGACTGAGAGTTTCTTACGCATCAGTGTGGGCGACGAAGATCAAATGCTCAAGTTGAGCGAAACGATAGAACAATGGCTGAAGAACGCATAACATCACTCGAACGCGAAACTAAGGAAACGAAGATTCGCGCGTCTCTAAATGTCGATGGATCCGGTAAGTCGGAAATCGATACAGGCGTGCCGTTCTTCGATCACATGTTGACGCTGTTTGCCGCTCATGGTTTATTTGATTTGGAAGTGGCCGCTACGGGCGACGTCGATGTTGATTATCACCACACCGTTGAGGATGTAGGCATCGTATTAGGTCAGCTCTTTAAGGATGCGATCGGGGACAAGAAAGGCATGCGTCGATATGGCTTCTTTATCTTGCCGATGGATGAATGCCTTGGTCGTGTTGCAATCGATTTGGGAAATCGCCCATTTCTCGAGTATCAAGTTGTGGCTCCGACGTCCTATGTTCGAGATTTCAATATCATTTTGGTGAAGGAGTTCTGTCGCGCATTTTCCAATACGCTAGGAGCAAACTTGCACATTAAGTTGGAGTATGGCGAAGAGCCGCACCACATTGCTGAGTGCATATTCAAATGCATGGCACGGGCGATTGACGTGGCATCGTCGATCGATAGCCGTCTCGAAGGTCGACTGCCGTCGACTAAAGGAATGCTGTAGTAAATTAAGAAGGAGTACTGTTTGTACTGCTCTTTTCGAGAATTTGAATTCTTCAATAAATGAGTAAGGATATTGCTATTATAAATTATGGCATGGGCAATTTACGGAGCGTTGAAAACGCTTTGGCTAAGGTTGGTTCGAAGCCAAGGATTGTAAGCTCTCCCGATGAAGTCGGTGAGACCGCGGGGCTTGTTCTGCCGGGCGTAGGCGCTTTGGAGGACTGCGTGGATGGTCTGAGGACTTCGGGTTTTGGTGATTTCGTCAAAGATTGGATCCGCGAGGACCGCCCGTTTCTTGGAGTGTGCTTGGGGCTGCAGGCATTGTTCGACGTTTCGGAAGAACGTGATGTTCGGGGACTAGGCGTTTTCCCGGGGAAAGTCGTTCGTTTCAAATCGAAGCCTGGGTTGAAAATTCCTCATATGGGTTGGAATACGGCTCAACTGAAGCAGCCGGGCTCACCTTTTTGGAATGGTTTGGATGAAGTGGATGACCGATTCTACTTCGTGCACAGCTATTATGCCTGTCCGGAGGATCCTTCGCTGGTGTTGACGACTACGGAGTACGATGGGGTATTTGCGAGCTCGATAGCTCGGGGAAGGGTATTGGCTTGCCAGTTTCACCCAGAGAAGAGTCAGGCCAAAGGTCTGCAAATCTACTCGAATTTCGTCGTTTCTTGCGATTAGAAGAAAATAAGAGCATAAAGGTGAGCTAATCGTTCCTTCATCGTTCTCTCGTGCTTTACATCGTTGATGTAAGGAAATAAGCCTTATGGTTTCCATTGGGAAATTCCCCTTTTAGAAATCTACATTTTTCACGAATATTCATGAGTAAGCAGGCCATCCTCAAACTGGACGATAAAGAATACACCTTCGATACAATCGAAGGGGTCGAAAATGAAAAGGCGGTCGACTTTCGCACGCTGCGTTCGGTTTCTGGCTATATTTCATACGATGAAGGATACGGCAACACTGGCTCCTGCCAGAGCGAGATTACGTATATCGATGGCGAAGTGGGCATTTTAAGGTATAGAGGGATCCCGATCGATCAGCTTGCGGAAAAATCTGATTTTATCGATTCCGCCTACTTGATTATTTACGGTGAGCTGCCGTCCGAAGAGCAGCGAATCTCCTTCTCCAAGGAGCTGATCAAGAACACCAACATCGACACGCGTATGATACGCCAGTTCGAGAGCTTTCCGGCGGGGGCCCACCCGATGTCGATCCTGACCTCCATGATGGGCTCGCTGAGCAGCTACTACCCGGAACTCTCCACGAATGATCGCGCTCTCGACCTGGAGAACTTCGACCGTTCCGCAGCTTCGGCCATTTCCAAGGTTATGACCGTGGCGGCCCTCAGTCACCGTATTTCACACGGTCTTCCGGTCAATTACCCGAAGAAGGGTTTCGGCTTCGCCGAGAACTTTCTCCACCTCATGTTCTCCAATCCCCACGACGAGTATCACGCTCCTAAGGAAGTGGCGGAAGCGCTCGACCTCATTCTTTTGCTGCACGCGGATCACGAGCAGAATTGCAGTACCTCGACTGTGCGTATGGTGGCCTCCAGCGGCGCGAATCTCTTTGCCTCAATTACGGCGGGCATCTGCGCCTTGTGGGGACCGCTTCATGGTGGCGCGAACATGGCTGTCATCAAGATGCTCGAAGAAATCCACGCCGAAGGAGACGACGGCAGCCGTTTTATCGAACAGGCCAAGAGCGGCACAAGCGGAAAGCGCCTTATGGGCTTCGGGCATCGCGTCTACAAAAATTTCGATCCACGCGCCAAGATTATTGGCCAGGCTTGCGAGCGCCTCTTCGCGGTTTTGGGTGTCGACGATCCTTGCTTGGATATCGCCCGCAATCTCGAGCAGGCTGCCTTGAAGGATGATTACTTCATTAGCCGCAATCTCTACCCGAATGTCGATTTCTACAGCGGAATCATGATGCGGGCTATCGGCATTCCCCTGGACATGTTCACTGTCATGTTCGCCATCGGGCGTATGTCGGGTTGGGTGGCCAATTGGCACGAAGTGGCCACGCAGCCAAAGGGCAAGATCAACCGTCCTCGCCAGATTTACCAAGGTCCTGCTTTGCGTGATTACGTCCCCATGGATCAACGCGGATAGAATAAGGCGAAGAATCGAGTTGCTGATAGAGCAGCTCGATCGATTGTTTGTTTTACGTAATTCGCATTGCGTAGAGATTGAGATCGAGCAAGGTTGTAGTCGGTCGCTGGGTAGCGATCCATATCCCAAACCCTCTAGCATGCCTCTTATGAAACACACCCTCTCAAGGTGCTCGGCATTGATAGCCGTAGGCTTTCTCGTTTTGTCGCAAGCGGTTCTCGGCGACGAATTTTTCGTTAAGGAGAAGAATCGATTGGTTCCAATTATTGGCGTCGAAAAGCATGATCCGATCGTCGGGCAAAGAGGAAAGCGCAAGACGATTGAGGACGGCGAAATCGTGGCTAAAACCGGAGTTAATCGGAAGGCTTCGGACTACTCCATGAGCATGCGTTCGGTTAAGGTGGTTTCTCATAGCAATCCGTCTTCTAAGCTAATAATTGAAACGACTTTGAAAACCGAAGAAGCGATTGAAGGCGCTTATCTCTGTATTCGCACGAGCGATGCTTCCGGCGCACGCGTTAATACGGCGTTGCTGGCTCTTCCAGTGTTGGCGCCTGGTGTTGAGAATACGATTAGCGAATCGATTCCTTTATCATTGAATTGGCGCCTTGGTCCTTTGCATATTTCGGCCTTTCATGAAGGGAAGCATATTGCCATTTCGCATAAAGCGACAGAGCTCGGTCGGAGTAAGCATGGCGATTTGTACGCGGGCGCCGGGACGGTAAGGACGGATCTTCTCCCGAGCTCGAGAATGCCACGAGTATTATCATCGGTCGCTCCGAAGCAGCCGGCTCAAGAAGTTTTGGATGCATTGGATCAGGCATACGTGACGGTCTTGTTCTTTGTCGATACCGATGGTGTCGTCAGAGAGGCGAGCTCGGATGATTACACTCAGGAGTCGTTTGTTGATCTGGCGATTGATGCATTGAAGGAATTTAAGTTTAGCCCTGCGATTAAGAATGGCTCTCCTTATCGAATTAAATTGAAGCAAACATTTTGGTTCAAGCGACTTGCTAAGTAGTAATTATGAAAATGATCATTCGAATGTTTTGTCGTCTATTGTTGGCGCAGCTTGCGCTTTGCAATCTGAGCTTGGGAGACGACGGGTCTTTTCATTTCTGCGCGCTGGGGGATATGCCGTATTATCTGCCGGCAGATTATGAACGTTTCGATAACGTGATCGATGTGGTCAATGCGGAGAATCCAGCATTCACAGTGCATGTAGGTGATACGAAGTCGGGGAGTTCGCTTTGTTCGGATGAAAACTATCAACGGACATTGAAGAGTTTCTCGCGTTTCGAACATCCGCTGATCTATACGCCTGGCGATAACGAATGGACGGATTGTAATCGAGCAGCCGCTGGAGATTGGGACGCAGTAGAGCGGCTGTCTTTAGTTCGAAAATTGTTTTTTAAGGATTCTAATACGTTGGGCGGCGGAGATGCGTTCAAGCTAACGGTTCAATCGAGCGATCCGCAATTTGCGACGTATGTTGAGAATCGGATGTGGTCGAAGGGAGGCGTGGTGTTCGCGACGGTTCATGTTGTCGGGAGCAATAATAACCGACAGGAAAATATTCCGGGCGCGGTCGAGGAGTTTCTTGGTCGCGATGAGGCAAACGAAGCGTGGTTGGACACGGTTTTCAATCGAGCCTCCTCGACGAACGCTCCTGCGCTGGCGTTGTTTATTCATGCTAATCCGTTTAGGGATTTGAAAGACGAGCGGGATCCGAATGCTGGGTTTGCTCGGTTTCTGGAGCAGCTCCAAAAACGAACTATAGCATTTGAAAAACCGGTATTATTGGTCCATGGCGATACGCATTACTTTCGTATCGATAAACCAATGATGCACGAAGGAACTAAGCGCGATAGCGTGGAGAACTTTACGCGGCTGGAGGTTTTCGGAGCGAGCAACATGCACGCGCTCCGTATCGATGTGGATCCTTCGTCTCCCCAGGTGTTTTCCGCGAATCAGGTGATCGTTAACGCGAATCGCAGGTAGCGATTCGAGTTGAGGCAGCTACTTGGAATGGAAGACTTCTTCTAGGTCCAGGCCGGTGAGTTGCTTGATCCCACGGATCAGAAGAAAAAGGGCGTATCCGGAAATGATGGTGGTTGGGATAACGATGACGATCCACGAAAGTCCGTTCATCTTGCCGATTTGCTGATTGAATTCTTCTGTACCGCCAGCGCTTGTCACAATGACCTTGGCCAAGAAATAGTTGAGAACTGCGCTGAGGAGAAAGGACGCAACAAGGATGTAAGTTGCTTTATCGAGTAAGCGATCGAAGGCAGGACGGTTGGATCGGACTTCCAATTCATCTTCGATCTTATCGACGTCCAGAACTTGAGGGTTGTAGAGAAAGGTACGGACGAGCGGATTGCCGGTTCGCATACTCGCTAGGACGGCAAATCCGATCAAAAGCGGGAAGGAGGCTTCTTTGACGGCTACCCATTTACTGTCGAGTTCTGCTAGGCCGATAAATCCAGTGACAAGCACATTGGCGAGGCCGAGCGCGGAGAGCATGTTGAATGTCTTACGAACGATGTAGTCGTAGGTGCCATATCCAAGTGGAAGGGCGATCGCGATGCAGAGAATTATCGTGGGGCTGACGTCAACGTAGTTGGCCGCCTTGGTGAGAATCAGGATTGGCGCGAGAACGTTGAAGATAATATTGAGAAACAAGTTCTCTCGTTTGGGTTTGGTCTCTGTCATTACGCTTTTCTGTGTTTGTCTTCTATCGTCTCAGCTCTCAGCGTTCTGAATTCAAAATTCAAAATCCAATCACGCGCACGCTATGTCTAACGCAAACATTCTCCTAGGGGTCAACATCGATCATTTCGCTACGCTGCGCCAAGCGCGTTATCGGGATACGGGTCGCTTGAAAGGGCAAATGGTGGAGCCAGATCCGATGGTTCTTTCATTGCTTTCGGAAAAGGCAGGAGCGGATGGGATTACGGTTCATCCACGGGAAGACCAGCGGCATATCCAAAGGGGGGACGTTTTGCGTATTCGCGAGAATATCCAAACGCGCCTGAATATGGAAATGGCCGCGACAGACGATATGCTGGCATTCGCTTTGGAAGTAAAACCGGATTCGATTTGCATCGTACCAGAGAATCGCGAGGAAGTGACAACGGAAGGCGGACTCGATGTGGTGGGGAACTTCGAGCGTATTGCGGCCATCGTTCAGGCGGCTGCGGACGCGGGAATCGAAACCAGCCTTTTCATCGATCCCGACTCGGATCAAATCGCCGCATCGGCGAAAGCTAAAGCGTCGCACATCGAATTGCATACCGGCGCCTATGCGAATGCCTACTATGAATCAGGGCGTTCGGAAGAATTCGCTCGGTTAGTGGAGGGATCGGAACGGGCTCATGCAGCCGGTTTGATCGTCAATGCTGGGCACGGAATAAATTACGTGAATATCAAGGAAGTCCGGACGCTTCCCCATCTGAACGAGCTGAATGTCGGCCATAGCATCATTAGTCGGTCGGTTTTTTATGGGATCGACGAAGCGGTTCGAGAGATGAAAGCCTTGATCATCGGGGGTTGAACGTTTGGACTCTTTGGCATGGCTGTTGATTTCGCTTTGCCCGTTTCAGGTCCGCTATTAGGCGTTGGAGTCGATATCGTGGATATCGATCGTATACGGAGCATGCGAGAGCGCCAGGGCGATCGGTTTATCCAACGCGTGTACACTCAGGCGGAGCAGGACTATTGCTTGAAAATGAAATTTCCCGACAAACACTTGGCTGCTCGGTTTGCAGCCAAGGAGGCGGTGTCGAAAGCGTTCTCGACGGGTATTGGCGATCCATTCAATTGGACTTCGATTGGCGTTGTCGTGGGTGATCGGGGACAACCGGAAGTTGAACTCGACGCCAAATGCGCTCAATTCATGGAATCTCTTGGCGGCGTGCGAGTGGCTATTAGTTTGTCCCATACAGAAACGACGGCGATCGCCTTTGCGGCGTTGATTGGAAGGAACGGATGATGTTGGACAATCCTGGCAGCGAATCGGATAAACGTGCGGCTCTAGCGGCATCGCATCCGATTCTGAGCTGCGAGGATTCCGCTCAGCATGAGCGAATTCTTTTGGATTCGGATTCGAAGGTATGGGAGGCGATACAATCGGTTGGGCGGCAATTGGGACGCGGTATACTTGATGAGTATCGAATGACTCGATTTTCGCCGAACGCGCTTTCGGTATTCGCTCTCGTTGGCAAAGGCCATAACGGTGGCGATGTCTTGCTAGCGTTGGCTGAAATGGCTCGACAGGGAGTTCTTGGAAAAATCGTTGTCGCTATTGCAGGTTCTTTGGCGGATTTGAAACCGAATACGAAACGCGCTTTCGACATTTTGGAATCCCAGGCGCCGGATAGCGTTCTTTCCGTCTTCTGTTGTCGATCTAATGGGGAGGCGAGCTGGCTTGAGGAGATCGATCAAACTTTATCCGGACAGGTTTTCGATATTGCTTTGGACGGTTTGCTGGGGATGTCATTTAAGGCGCCGCTTCGGCCGTTGGCTCGGGGGGCAATCCAACACGTTAATGACGCTGCGAATATTCGATTGCGGGTTGCCGTGGATTTGCCGAGTGGGGTGGGCGAAGTTTCCGATTCGACGGTTTTTCGGGCGGATGTGACTTTTGCTACGGGTATACTGAAAAAGCCGTTGTTGAATCGGGACCTGGAAGAATCGATCGGCAATATTCGTTATTTGGATCTTGGTTTCTTCGATGATGCTTCGAGCTCTGGAGAACGGGTTGTGGTGGATTCTATCATGGAACCGCTACGAAGTAGGCGACCTGTGTTTTGCGAGAAGCGAAGTTTTGGTCATTTACTGATTGTCGCAGGCTCGCGGAGTATGCCGGGAGCTTTGATTATGAGCGTTTGTTCTGCTTTGAAGAGCGGAGTGGGCTTAGTGACGGTTTGCGCGCCCGAAAGTTTGGTGACCCATTTGGCTACTGAAATCCCCGAAGCTATGTGGATTGCTTGGCCGGAAACACCTGAGGGCGGTTTGGCTTTGGAGGGATTGCATTTACTGAGAGAGTTGCGGTTTAAACCCACCGCGACGCTTGTTGGCCCGGGGTTGGGATCGGAAGGGGAAACGATCGCGATGCTTGCGGAAGCTTTGAAGGGTTGGACTTCGCCATTGGTTATCGATGCCGATGCATTGCATCCTGAAATTTTGGACGTGGTTAGCGCCCCGTTTATAGCAACGCCTCATTTGGGGGAATTCCGTCGCTTGCTGGGATCTGAGGCTGTAGGTGACGATGTTGATAGGCAATTGCAGGAATACGCCCGAGAACATGGAGGCGTTGTGGCGTTGAAAGGACCGAATACGCGCGTTGCCGCTGGCGAGTGTTTGTATGTGAATACGACAGGCAATTCGATTTTGGCTAGAGGAGGCAGTGGTGACTTGTTGGCGGGAATGATGGCTGGGCTCTTGGCATCATTGCCGGAGGAACCGGTCGCGGTTGCTTGCCGAGCGGTTTATTGGCATGGAAAGGCTGCGGATACGCTAGCGACACGTTCGGGTCAAGTTGCAGTTCGAACGACGGATTTATTGGACACATACGTAAAAGCGCTGATGATGTCTCCTCATGGGGAAGGTATTAACACGTAAGGATGCATATTGGGTACTCAATGGTTTGCCGGGGATTGGACCGGTTTCGTTAAACCGTTTGTTGGATCGTTTTTCAGGCGATCCGCTTGCGGTTTTGGATGCGGGGAAAAACGACTTGCTTGGAATAGCCGGAGTCAGAAGTCCTGCTGTGAATTCTCTTCTCCGCTGGCGATCGTTATTCGATTTAGATCGAGAGAAAGAGATGGTAATTGGGCAAGGGGCTACGTTTGTCGACCGTGAAGATGCGCGGTATCCGGAGTTGTTGAAGGAAATACATGATCCGCCAATCGGATTGTATGTTCTAGGCGATTACGATTTTCGTTTGCCGAGCGTGGCTATCGTGGGAAGTCGGCGAACGACTTTGTACGGTCAAGGGGTTGCTCGCGAAATGGCGAGAGAGTTGGCCCATCGCGGAATTTGCGTGACGAGTGGCATGGCTCGAGGAATCGATACATTCGCTCATCGGGGGGCACTGGATTCTGAAAGAGGGAAAACGGTAGCGGTGATGGGATGTGGGTTGGATATCGTCTATCCGCCAGAGAATATCGATTTGCATCGGGAGATTGGAAAGCGAGGGGCGGTTGTTTCGGAATTTCCGTTTCGTCGTCGGGCGGATAAACAGACCTTTCCGATGCGGAATCGTTTGGTGAGCGGGATGTCGCAAGCAGTTGTGGTCGTTGAGTCTGATCAATCAGGTGGATCGCTTATTACCGCTGGTTTCGCGGGCGATCAGGGACGTCTGGTTTGCGCGGTGCCCGGGCGAATCGACCAACGGACGAGCAGTGGTTGCAATCGGCTGATTCGCGATGGAGCGCTTCTTTTGACCAGTGTCGAGGATTTGCTGGAGGAGCTCGAACATGAAACGACGATGCCTGAATTGAATCTTCCGTATTCAGGTGATCGCGATACCGATATCGAAGAATTGAGCGAGCAGGATCGATTGTTGCTCAAGTTATTTGATGGCGGTGAATCGTTAGCTGCCGATCGAGTTGGGCAGTTACTAGATCGCTCTTCATCGGAAATCTCGTCGGATCTGATGATGCTAGAGCTGAAAGGCTATATCGCGAAACGGTTGGACGGTTGCTTCGAAGCGGTTTCGACGTATCGGTGATTCGTGAAGGGTGTCGGGCTTTCAACCGGGAGGCCAGGCCATTTGGCGTCCACCGAGGAGGTGGACGTGAAGGTGAGGAACGGCTTCGCCACCGTGCGGGCCGTTGTTTATAATGATGCGAAAGCCGGCCTCGAGTTCGAGGTTTTTGGCTATTTGGCCAGCTACGAGCATAAGGTGACCGAGTAAGGATTGGTCTTCGGTCGAGGCTTCGCCGACTCGTGGAATCGGTTTTTTGGGAACGATCAGAACGTGGACGGGAGCCTGTGGCTGGATGTCGCGGATGGCGAAACAGAGGTTGTCTTCGTGTTCGAAGTTGGCCGGGATTTCGCGATCGGCTATTTTTTGGAAAAGCGTTTTTTCTTCGTTCATGAGCTTTTTAACCACAGATTACACAGAGAGCGCAGATTAGAAAGTGGATAACTGGATCCGGTGATTTAATGGTGGGGCTGTTTGTTTCTAAACAGCCAAGGGGGCGGGGAGTTGCGGCACTGCGGGACGCAACTGCCCGACCTTTTGATTTGTGAAAATCCGTGTGATTCGTGGGCAAAAATAATGGGTTGCCTTTCGATAA
>JAPKDW010000349.1 GCA_028822375.1 Opitutaceae bacterium
GGCGCTCTTCGGAGCGCCACTTCGTTTTGAGAGCAAAGGCGCAATGTGGCCGCAATAAATGGCTCTCGAAAGCAATGCTGGGCCATGGTCCGAACGCTGCGAACGAAGACGCGTGGTTAAATTATGGCTGCGGGAATAGTGCTCATTGCATCTTGCCTAAATAGCCATAGCTCCGAATTCCGGTCGTTTGTTGCAATATATCCGGCCCCCAGAGGCGATAATATCCAGTGGACCTCAAGCCATTTTGTCACAATAGGTCGTCATCGAATTGAACGGCACGCAAACGATCCGTTATGACTGCCATACTCTCCTGTAATTTTTCTAATTGGCGTGCCTCTGCAGCGTCTATTTCGCGCATGCGGGAGAGCATCTCTGCATCCATTCCAGGATAGACTCGATAACGCCACCGTTCGGCGCCGGATGTTGTCGTCGCGAAAAAAAACAACCGAAACTGGATATTTCTGACATAAAGATACGCGAGCGCCTTGAGCCACGCTGGCTGGGATGTGCAGAAAAAAGATGGATAAACAAGATCAGCATCGATATTCCCGGGATTGATCGCGTTTTGGTCAATGCCGGCCGCCTTAGTCGCTTCCAAGAGACTGTCAAACGGGCCTTCGATGGACCAACCAATATCCATTTCGGACATATCAAACCTTTTTTCCTAATCTACCTTGGTCACTATACGACATGCCAAATGTGATGCCGATCGGTGATGTGGTTTCCCGCTGTGAACAGTTGCGCGGTGAAGGAGCCTACGAAGAATCAGATCTTTTGTGTCGACGTGTACTCGTTCAAGTCCCCTCAAATGCCGCCCTCCTTTTCCAAAACGCGAGTCACGCGTTTTCGGCGATCGGACCAAAATTTTCCATGGATCGCTTCAATCGCGTGAAAGTTACACTGCCGGGCGCGAGCGCCGTGCACTACAATATTGGGGTCTGCCATAGAAGAATGGACGATCATCGCGCGGCTCACCATCATTTGCAAAAAGCGCTGGTGTCGAACCCTGGCGCCGCTGGAGCATTGGATGCGTTAGCGCAAACACAGACCGAGATTAAGCAAAGCGCAATGGCCATGAAGACGGGCCTTCGTCAAGTCATCTTGTGTCCCAAGATGTCCGGCCCTTATTCGACACTTGGTTTCGCTGCATGGAAAGCAGATCGTTTGGATGTCGCGGTTTTCGCTTTAAAGACCGCGCTATTACTTGATCCAAAGTCGTGCGAAGCGGACATTAATCTAGGAAGTGTACTGGCCCAAATGGGGCAACATGCCGACGCCATCCGGCGATATCAGCGTCTTTTACGTCTCGCCCCACAAAACCCGACACTTTGTCGAAACATGGCCGTGGCTTTCGTGAACGCCGGAGACTGGCGCGAGGCTTCACGAATCTACGCTCGATACACCCGATTGACCCGTGGCCGACCAGAAAATCAAACTGGCGATGACCCTTTTCCAAACTTACCGGTCACGCCCCCACCGCGAAAAATGGAGCCCACCGCTTGGCATCGATTAAAGTTTGAGGCTGAACAAATGGCGTATCTCTTGGATCAAGGTGCGATCCCGGCCGACTTTGAGACCGAATTAATCGGCTATAGATCGATCATCACGAACCTCGACGAAACAAGCCGGGCGGCAATTGCCTTTGAGTTGCCAAAAAAAGATTCAGATAGGATCCTGAGATATCAAAACCGACTTGTCCATCTCGCCTCAACGGAATGGCGTTTAACCCGGTCAACCTATCCTGGTCGTAATCCACCAGCTCTCGATATGTGTGTCGACTGGGCCGGCGCCGATGCCGATTTCGTCGAATCAACTCCCTCCATAACGGTTATCGATGACTTCCTCGATCCACGCGCACTTACTGCACTCAGGCAATTTTGTTTAGAATCGACTATTTGGTTTGAATTGAAGGGCGCGGGGTATCTTGGCGCCTATTTCCGTGAAGGCTTCAACGATCCGCTCTTACTGGCGATAGCGGAGGAAATGGCCACGAAAATGCCGAAAACCTTCATCAATCATCCATTACGTATGATCTGGGCCTATACGTACGAACAGTCGATGGTGGGCATTAATCCCCATGCCGATTTTGCCAAAATCAATGTTAACTTCTGGATCACTCCAAACGAAGCGAACCTTGATCCTGGAACCGGCGGGCTCCTGATCTACCGGCGACCGGCGCCGATATCCTGGGGGTTTGAAAAATACAACGCGGCCCCCAGTGATGAGATCATGGCATTCCTTGGAGCCGAGGCGCGCAATCCAATCCGTGTCCCCCATCGGCAAAACCGAGCGGTAATCTTCGACTCCCGCCTATTCCATGAAACAGATCGATTGAAATTTCGCCCGGGTTTGGAAAACCGTAGAATTAACGTAACTATGCTGTTTGGCGATCAATGATCGAGATCAAACTCTCCTCGATACAATTCCTGGCGCCAAATCTCTAAATCCCGCCCTACTTTTTTGATGACGTCATTCCAAATGCCTACTGCATTTTGTCGGTAAAGAAGGCAGTTGACGTACCATGGAGAGGTATTCCGTTTCTCAAACCAGAACCAACTCAGTCCAGGGCCGCACGGCAGCAATAGCCAAGTTGGCCGCCCAAGGCCGCCAGCAACGTGCGCGCTGGTTCCAGAGATACTGATTATTAGGTCAAGAGTGCTCACGACATCAGTGAATGCCTCCATATCCACCAATTGATCAATCCCAACCACTGCCGTTGGCGCGGCGCCATGTAATTCCTGAGCCTCAGCGATCTCATCAGCCACCAATCCATATTGCAAACTCACGAAATCAATACCGGAAACCGATAAAACCGGCCCCCAATCGCGGAGTGGGATCGATTTGTAGTCGCCTACCAACGGATTGGTGCTACGCCAGTGCAGTCCGACACGCGGCCTAGCGCGCCGGCCCACTTGGGCGTTTCCAATGGATCCATCGCCGGCGTCGCTGATCAATAGGGGGGTCGGGACGGGGAAATCTTGGAATGAACGCAGAACGAAACGGCCAACGAACTCGAGAGGATAACTGGCCGCATGGTCTTCCAATACCAGCGCTGTAGGCACACCACCGGTCCAGCCTTTTACATCGATCAGGGGGAGTGCGCGGCTAAGAAGCCCGGCGATCCGGGGGTTGCAAAGCAGGGTTACCAGACCGGATCTCCTTCTGATCTCGTCAAGTATGGTGGAAAACATAATTTCTTCGCCTATTTTCTCCTCACTCCAAAGGAGCAGCCGGCGGCCCCTCAGATTTGAACCATCCCAGACCGGCAAGGAAAATGACCCGCTGCGGGGTTGCAGACCTTGAGACCGCCATGGTGCTTCCAAACATTCCCACCCTTCGACCAATTGTTCGGTAAGCAAAAGGTTGCGTCCCAAATTTGAAAGAGCTTGATCATTCCCAGGATGGATCGCCCGCGCGCGCCGAAAACAATCAATGCCTGGGAGCAACTCATCCTTCCGCTTGTGTGTAATGCCCAAATTATTCCATCCGTGGGGATTGGCGGGATCTAGGATCAGCGCTCGACGATAGGCGTTCACGCA
>JAPKDW010000070.1 GCA_028822375.1 Opitutaceae bacterium
CTGAAGTCGCATCTCGTCCTCCTTCTCTCCATTGCGTCGGAACGCCAAGCATAACCGAGCAACCATCCGCCTTCAAAAAGGCGACTAAATCCCTGCACTCCTCAAGAGTGTAGGCTCGCTCCTTTCCACGATCGCTAAAACCAACACCCCAAATGCTCACTAAGGGACGTCCCTCATGCTTCAAGTAGGCCGCATCTTCAGTGACACGCATCTGATCCCGCAATCGCATCCAATCGGTTCGTACACCATCAACTCCTCCTTTAGGCAAACCACTCAAGTCATACATCACCGCATAAGCGCGCCCATTTCGGTTGGCCCCCTCACGGGCATGAGTCAGCACGACATCCTTATGTCTCGTAAATCCAGGGCGACGGAGACCATTCGCGAAACGTTGAACGAAAGCCCCATCAATCCCATATTCACGCATCCATTCAAAATGACGCAACACGGTCCCTCTATCATGAGAACTGAACACTTCTGCAACGCTGCCATCGGCATGATGAAAACCAGTCGCATACCGCTCCTTAGAAGCATACTCGCTCATGTCCGGCCAAAGATCTACTCCGACATTCTCCGGTCCAAATAATTCATCGCGCCTTTTCGCCCAGTGAACCCAACCGAGCCCGGAACCATCGCCCTCCGCATTAAACCAACCCTGATACCCGCACATTACCTTTCCTGTCAGCGTACTCGTATCCACCCCGACAACCGACGGACCACGATAGGGAGCAAGTACGGACTCTTCCGTATCAGGAATCGTCCGACACCCTATTGGGACCAGGAAAAGAAGGAGAATAAAGTAGGATTTCTTAACCACAGAGAAGACGGAGGAACGGAGATAAGCTTGAAGTAGAATTGTAGGAGCGGGTTGATCCCGCGATATCTTTAGATCTAACAAATCGCGGAATAAACCCGCTCCTACAAATTCACAATGAGTTCCCTCTACCCGATCCTTCAAAACCCTCCGTGCACTCCGTGGTTCAAAACGTGCTCAGTTACCGACTGCGAGCGGTATTCATTATCTCCGCCAATTGCTCGCGGAGCAAAGAAACAATCTCTGGATTTTCCACATAAAGATTTGTCGTTTCACCAATATCTTCGCTCATCAAGTAAAGCTGAGCCGGAGGTTCGTCATCGTTAGCAGCAGCTCTTTTCTTGCTTCCGCCAGTAGCGAGGGGGTCGCCCCCTCTAACGCGACCGGAAAATCCGCCCGATCCCTTACCTTCGATAAACTTCCAATCCCCAGAACGGATCGTCATCAGTCCGCCACTACCGGACTTCATTACAAACGACTCGCGTGTGGGCGTTTTCTTCTTTGGCTTTTTACCCTTCAACGCAGCTAGGAAACTAAAGCTATCCGGTCCCGCAGCCCTAGGCAGCGTAACATCATGAATTTCAGCGAAGGTCGCCATCAGATCAGTAAAACATATCAAATGATCGCTGACCGACCCCTGCTTTACCTCGCCTGGCCAACGCACGATAAACGGCATGCGGTGACCCGCCTCCCAAGCATCCGATTTCATTCCGCGCAAACCACCGGAAGAGTCATGATCAAAACGCGCCACATCCTCATCGTACCAAACTGGTCCGTTGTCGGAAGTGAAGATAACCATGGTATCGTCAGCCATATCCGTCGCCTCCAATGCATTCAAAACGCGCCCTATCTGGTCATCGACCATCATTAGAAAATCGCCATACATAGACGCTCCGCTCTTGCCTACAAATTCGGGCGAGGGCAACCAAGGCGTATGGGGAGCCGGATACGCCAAATAGAGCATCAATGGATCCCTAGAGCGCTTACCTTGTTTGGCATGATCCTCGATCACGTCTATCGCTTCGTTCGAAAACCGTGGCAAAACATCCTTCAATGCCAAACCCGGAGCAATCCCGCCTTCGCGCCAGAACTCTCCCTGAATATTAGTCCAGCCTTCGCTATTGCGACTTTCGATGAATTCAGTCGGCGGGCTAATCGCAAAATTGTCACGAATGTAGAAATACGGGGGAATATCAGTCGAAGCGCGAATTCCGAAATACGTATCGAAGCCACGATCAATCGGTCCACCTGGAAGTAGATTTTCATACCCGTTTTCCCAAAAACCGAGATGCCACTTTCCTACCATTGACGTACTGTAACCCTGCGTCTTGAGCAAAGAAGCGATCGTCATCTGATTCTCATCAATCAATGGCTCTCTGGGCCAAACCGTTACGTCGATACGAAACGGATACTCGCCCGTCATCAATCCATAGCGCGACATATGACACAAAGGCCCTGGGGCGTGCGCATCGCGAAAGCGCATGCCTTCCTCCGCTAGGCTATCAATATTCGGCGTAGCGATCTTGGAGTTCTGATTGAAACTGCCCAGGTCACCATAACCCATGTCATCAACAAGGATTATGACAATATTGGGAGCAGCCGCGGTCGCCATATTCAAGGCGACGCCCGCGAATAGTAAAACGTAGAGGTATCGTGTCATTTTTTTCATAGGTATTCGAATCGCCATTTCAGATCGCAAACAATCGTTGATCGTTCGTGAATCCATTAGGATATGATTGGTTTCGCAAAATAGTAACGCTGAAACTGCGAAATTTAGGCCAAGATCGGTTTGACCACCTTTCCATGTACATCAGTCAATCGGTAGTAGCGTCCTTGGAATTTGAAAGTCAATTTCTTGTGATTAACTCCAAGCAAATGCATGAGCGTGGCATGCAGATCATGAACGCTCACCGGATCCTTCACCACATTATAGCTAAAGTCATCCGTTTCACCATGGCTAATGCCACCCTTAACTCCACCTCCGGCTAACCACATGCTGAAGCAACGCGGATGGTGATCGCGCCCGTAATCCGTATCGGTCATCTCTCCTTGATTATACACCGTACGGCCAAACTCGCCGCCCCAGATCACAAGCGTATCGTCAAGCATGCCTCGCTGCTTTAAATCCTTAAGCAAACCGGCCGTTGCCTGATCTGTACTCTGGCACTGACGCTTCAGCTGCTTTGGCAGGCCGCCATGCGTATCCCAACCACGATGGAAAAGCTGTACGAAACGTACTCCACGCTCGGACAAACGTCGCGCCAATAGGCAGTTGTTTGCGTAAGTGCCTGGTTTCTTCGCATCCTCGCCGTAGAGATCGAATGTACTTTCCGGTTCGCTCGAAACATCCGTTAACTCAGGAACGGAGGTCTGCATGCGGAAAGCCATTTCATACTGAGCAATCCGAGCCTCGATTTCCGGATCTCCGTAATCGTCGAACTTCATCTCGTTCATAGCCGCGATGTGATCAAGCGTCTTGCGGCGCACCGCGGCGCTCATCCCGTCCGGATTATTCAAATACAAAACAGGATCCTTCCCTGCTCCAAACTTCACGCCTTGATGTTTCGAAGGGAGAAAGCCCGCTCCCCAGAGTCGATCGTAAAGCGGCTGCCCGCCAGCGAAAGAGGTCATCGCTACAAACGCAGGTAAATTCTCGTTTAAACTACCGAGACCATATGACAACCAGGCTCCCACGCTCGGACGACCCGCTATCTGAAAGCCGGTCTGGAAGAAGGTGATTGCGGGATCGTGATTAATTGCCTCCGTATGCATGGATTTAATCACGCAAATATCATCCATCACTCCCGCAAGGTGAGGCATTACATCCGTATTCAGCCAAGTCCCTCCTTTGCCTGTTCGCTCGAAATTGAAAATCGAACGGGCTACAGGAAACGAACTCTGCCCCGCAGTCATGCCCGTCAGTCGTTGACCATTGAATACCGACGCCGGCACCTCTTGCTTATGGACCTTGTCTAAAAAAGGCTTGTAGTCGTAGAGATCCATCTGCGGCGGACCGCCCGATTGGAAAAGATAGATGACCCGCTTTGCCTTAGGTGCAAAATTCGGAAGTTGCGGCATTCCGTCTACCACATTCGGCTCCGCCACAAGACGGTCACCAAGCAAAGAGCCCAGGGCGAGCCCGCCCAGCCCTTTCGCCGACTTTCCGAGAAAATAGCGACGTGTCATTGTCAGAGGATTCTCCGACAGTTTATTGTATCCAGTACAGCCTTCGTGTTGATGGTTCATACTTAGTTCTTCGATTTAACGCTTTCCAGGTAGGGCTGACTGTCCCGGTCAGTCGCAGTCGCTAATTCTACAACATATTCAAAGTAGGGCTGGCGCTTGCGCCATGCCGCGTAGCCATCAAATGATCGTCTATCGCGGCACAGCGCAAGCACTGGCCCTACGGGTTGAGATTCGCTCCACGACTGCTTGGGGACAAGCAACCCTACCACTATTCTGTTTTCGATCCTCATTCTACTCCTTGGTCATCGCTTCATCTAAATTCAACAGCACATTGGACAGGGCCGTCGCCGCCGCCAAGTCTCGTGGATCGAGCGATGCCATCGCCTCCGACTCGCCCACTCCAATTAATTGCTCCGCGCCAGCGAGATCTTCTTCGTAGGCGTCGCGATATTCTCGATACGCATTTTCCAGCAATACGCTCTCCTGCTTACTAGGCCCTCGAGCCATGGTCGTCCGAAACCCAAACTCGATTTGCTCGCCCATCGTTTCGCCGCCTTCCTGCAGTAAACGTTGACCCAAATTCCGGGCTGCTTCGACAAAGGTTTTTTCGTTAAGCAAGGTCAACGCCTGCAGGGGAGTGTTGGTTCGCTTAGAACTGACAATGCACGATTCGCGATCAGCCGCATCCATCAGGGCCATCGAAGGCGGCGGAATTGTTCGCTTCCATATCGTGTACAAACTTCTTCGATACAGATCCTCTCCCGAAGATTGTTTGTATTTCATATTGCTCATCAACTCCCACAATTTGTCCGGCTGATAAGGGCTAACCGAAGGTCCTCCAAGGATTTCGACAAGCAAGCCGCTCGTAGCCAAGGCTTGGTCGCGTAAAGCATGAGCGGAAAGGCGCTGGCGCGGTCCTCTAGCAAGTAATACATTCTCCGGATCAGTTTCTAGCAATTCCGGTGTTACACGAGATTCTTGACGGTAAGTCGCGCTGGTCACGATTAATTTTTGCATCGCCTTCACGTCCCATCCGGTAGACACGAATTCGTCCGCCAGCCAATCAAGCAATCTCGGATGGCTCGGCCAGTCTCCCTGGACGCCGAAGTCTTCGGCCGTCTTTACGAGTCCCCGTCCGAAATACTTCAGCCAATACCGATTTACCGCCACCCGACCAGTCAAGGGATGATCGCCACTAACAAGCCCCTGAGCGAAACCTAATCGATTGCGCGGCGCCCCATCAGGGAAACCGGGAAAAACCTCCGGCAAACGGTCCTCAACAACGTCGCCATATTGATGATACACTCCTCGTTCGCGAACATGCGTCAGACGGGGCGGGTTCATCTCCTGCATCACCATGGTCGTCGGCAAACCATCATGATACTTCTGCCGTTCCATTCTAGCAGCGAAAACTGATTGGTCCAAATTCTTCAGCGGATTTGCAGCAACGTGTTCGAGATAATACGAACGCCACTTCGCAGCCTCCGATTCGCTGCGATTCGCTGGCTCCCTTTTACTAATCGCAGCCAAGGCATCAACCTCTGCAAGAACCGCGACCTCATCTTGCCACAAGGTGCGATCATACACTCGAACTTCATCAACTTCGCCCTTAAAACCGTTCCCAACTACGCCCTTGCCGATTCGAAGCGTCGCGCCCTTCGCCTGGGCGACAACATTACTATTGGTATTATACGTTATTCTCGTTTCGACGGGCTTACCATCAATCAAGATCTGCATTCCCGTCGCGCTTTGCGATCCGTCATTGGTCAAGGTCACATGCTGCCATTGATCCACCCTTATCGGTTCGACCGTTTCAACCGCCCCCACTCCAGCAATCCACCGAGTAATAATATAAAACTGCAGACGCCCATCCTTCAACTCGACCGACAATCCCGCTCGGAGAGAATTCTCGCCTTGCTTGGATATAATCACGCCATCCGACAAATCCTCAGGTTTCAACCAGAACGCTAGGCTAAATCGTTCGTTGCACAAAAACCCCGAAGCGCTCTCCAGCCCAAGCACGCTCTCACCATCAAACGATACCGACTGGCCACGTATACCTTTTTTGAATACAGGTTCATTCCCTTCTACTTCTAAAGAAGCGTCGTTCCCGAACAACGAAAAACGTTCGACGAGCCCCCGACTGAGCACCGCTGATTCATCCAGCTTGAGCTTGCCTTGCGCTTCCCAACTGGCGATTGCGGCATCGATCTCGCTTCGTGCCGACTCTCGCTTTGACTGCGCGCTTTCGAGTTTACCTTCCAAGGCAGCCAATTTATCTGCCTGCTCGTGCGTGGGAGAGGTTATCCACGGTTCTGAATTGCCGAACTTCACTGCTCGACCGGATTCCGGTACATTGTCGAAAATCGAAATGAGCTGATAATATTCCTTGGTCGAAATCGGATCGTATTTGTGATCGTGGCACCGAGCGCAGCCCATGGTGAGTCCCATCCAAACAGTCGATGTCGTATCCACGCGATCAACAGCATTTTCGAGGAGAAACTCCTCTAACACTAAACCCGATTCCGAATTGTAGCGATGATTCCGGTTGAATCCAGTTGCAAGCACTTGATCGGAAGTCGCGCCATCGAGCAGGTCGCCGGCAAGTTGCTCAATCGTGAACTGATCGAACGACAGGTTATCATTGTATGCATCGATTACCCAATCTCGCCAACGCCACATCGAGCGAGGTCCATCGTTTTGGTACCCATCCGTATCCGCGTAACGAGACGCTTCAAGCCAAGGCAAAGCCATCGCCTCGCCATAACGCGGCGATTTCAATAAACGGTCCACCAATCGCTCATAAGCATCAGCCGATTCATCCGCCAAGAAGGCCTCAACCTCCGTAGGCGTAGTCGGCAATCCAGAAAGGTCCAAAGTCAAACGTCGAATCAAAGTCGTCCGATCAGCTTCCTTCGAAGGAGACAGGCCCGCTTCGTCGAGACGTGACAGGACAAACGAGTCGATTTCATTGCGGACCCATTTCGGTTTGGAAACCGAAGGCGCATCCGGCCGCTCGACGGGTTCAAACGACCAATGTTGCTTCCACTCGACGCCTTCCGCGATCCACTGACGCAATCGCTGCTTTTCCAGATCGCTCAAAGCCATATCCGAATCGACCGGCGGCATCAGGTCTTCTTCGTCATCCGCCTCGATCCGCCAAACAATCTCACTATCCTCCGGTTTCCCTGCAACCGCCGGAAAATAGCCGTCGCCTAGATCCGCCAAGACACCTTCAAGCGTATCGAGCCGTAAATCCGCCTCGCGATTCACTTCGTCGGGGCCGTGACACTTAAAGCACTTGTCCGAGAGAATCGGCCGAATATCGCGATTGAAATCAATCGATTCAGCCGATGTAAAAAAGCCGAAGCAGCAAGAAATCGCCAACCCTCCGACCAACCGCATCAAGGGAATGAAAGTAAAAGGGCAATTGAAATATCGGTGCACGAGAGAGTCTGTAGATTGGGATTCGTTGTAGCGAGAGCGCTTCTGGTGACGCGTTGTGTATAATTCCCCAGGTTTGTACTGAAATGGACAGCTATAAACTACGAAGATTTCCCGAAGTTCCCAGCTCAAACGATTAGACACATGACGGAACCGAGACAACGCCGCCGCCCTCTACCGTTTCTGCTCGAACATCCAATCCCACATATCGGTCTCCCAATACGCCTTTAACCAGGAGTTATGCTTCACACCCGGGTACTCGGTATACTGAATATCGCCGTCAACTCCCTTGATCGCAGCATTCATGTCCCGGGAGTACTGAACTTTTACCGAAGTGTCCTTGTCTCCGTGAAAAAGCCACATTGGGGTTTTCGTAAAGAGGGTAGCCTCATCCGGCGTCCATCCGCCGCAAACCGGAACCGCAGCCGCCCAAAACTCAGGCCGAGCAGCCACCGCGCTGAAAGTCCCGAATCCACCCATCGAAAGCCCTGTCACATACAAACGCTTCTGATCGATCCGTTCTTTGGAAATAACATCATCAACGAGCTCGAGCAAAACCTCCTGCTTACTCGGCCGACTCGAAGAGCTCGACTCCCTCCAATCGCCACTCATCCAGGTGTTTGGTCCCGGACACTGGGGCACGAGATAAAACGCTTCATGCTGACCGCTTACCGCATCCGTCGCCAAGCGAGCTGGCGTATCCGCGTCGATTAGATTCCGAATGTTCGCCGGTCCTCGACCTCCACTTCCATGAAGGAAAACGACCAACGGATACTGCTTTTTCGGATCAAAATCGCGCGGCTTCAACAATTGATAATCGATCGTCTCGCCCGACTTGCCCGCAAACGTTCCCGGCTCGAAAGCGCTGTACAAGTCGCGCTGCCCTTTCCATGCCAATTTATCGATGAAGAAATCGACTACCGATTCGTAACGCGTCTTGGGTCCCGGATAATCAAGCGTCGCTTCCACACCGGCCTTTCGAAGAGCCTCCTGCAAGTGTATCCCAAAATTGACGTGGTGGATCTTCCAACCGTTCGCCTTTTTCGGGTCCGTTGGAATATCCGAGTCCGGCGCCATCCCATAAGACATATAAACCGGCGGATCGTCAGGAGTGATATGATTGACGATCGATGCCTCGCGGACCGCCTCGTCGAAATCCCGCCCCGTCAATGCAAAGGCAAGACTCAGATCCTTATGCTTCTTATCGTATCCTGGAAGATTCGCCATCCACCAATCTAAATCCATCGTCGACTGGGCGCTCTGCGGAGCCACACAAGCAAGTCGCGTCGACTGACGAGCAATTGGGTCATCGCTATTCGGATCCGCCATATCGTCATGAAAGGCCAAGTACCCGACCAATTGGGCCCCAGCTGAACCACCCCAAGCACCAATCAAATCCGTCGCGATTGCCCACTCTCGCGCTTTCGAACGAATGAACTGCAAGGCCCGAGCCGCATCCTCATGAGCAGCCGGCAAGGGAGCATGCTTTAAAAATCGATACTCGACCGCCGCCACGTGAATTCCGCTATCCAAAAGCTTACGAACCTGAGACGCGCTAATCTTGTCCTTACTCCCGCCAGTGAACCCACCACCGTGGATAAAAACAGCCAACGGCCCCCGAGCCCCGGTATCAGCCTTCCAAAAATCGATCACCTGTTGCGGATGATCGCCATAAGGCACATTCGCATGTGTCTTTTCAGGAAGTTCGACCTTTTGCTTTTTTTGGGCAAAGCTCGAGGATGCAATCAGAAGGGTGAGAAAGAAAACGATAGGCTTCATAATTGGGGTACGGGTTCAACGACTACTCAGAACACCCCTTTTAGACGCAAAAGGGAATCACGTTCTTGAAAACATTCGCCTATCCAAAGATAACTCACGCAAAGCCGCTAAGTCGCAAAGGAAGAAATGAGGATCCGAATACTCCTAGAACCCTTTCGTCTCTAAGCTGTGGGCGCGGGTTTATCCCGCGATAAAATCGATCTGCATGGGATAGAATAATTGGAATCGCGGGATAAACCCGCTCCTACACTAAATTATCGATCGCTCTCTACACCCCCAAAAAACCTTCGCTTCTTCGCAACTTGGCGTGAAAAAATCATTCGCAATTACCCATCCCCATTTCTAAATCCGAACAGACCCATGAAACACACCCCCTCTCTCATTCTCGCCGGCGAGGGCATGCGATTCACCAATTGCTTCCAAGCCGCCCCCACCTGCTCTCCCACATGAAAAGAGTCGGCGACCTAGGCCAAGAAACCGAAGCCGCCGCCGATCAACGCAACGCCAAGAACTTACCGAAAAGGTAGCAGCCAACCCAAACCTATTTTTCGCGCAGCGAAAACCGTCCGTAAAGCTGTCCAATTTCAACCATCAAACAGACATCTTAAGCTCCAGCCGCAAACTCGCTTTCCCTTGCCTCTCGCCATCCTTCTTTTCAAATTCTTCACTCTTAATTTCCACTTCTTCATTCAAGCTATGCGTTCCCTAACCCTGACTCTCGCCCTCGCTCTATCAGCGACCATTCTCAACGCAGACGACTACTCTCTTAAGTCTCCGTCTCAAGTGACTCGCCCCTGGGTCGCCCCAGAAATTTGGACCACTCCCATGATGGATTGGCAGCTCAACGAAGGACGCGTCGAGATCACCCAAGGCGGCCGAGGCCATGACCTCCAACTCCTCACCCACCAAATGCGAGCAGGCAACGGCAGCTTCCAAATGTCCGTTCGCGCCGGAGAGCTCCTCGATCACGCTAAAGAAAAATCAATCGGAGCAGTCGGCTTCCGCTTCGCAATTACTGGAGCCATGCCGGACGAATACCGTTCCGGCCTCTTCGGAAGCTACGGCGTCAATGCAGGAATCACCACCGAAGGGAAGCTCTTCATCGGAGCCAAAATCTCCCCCGAGAACCTCAACGTCACCCTACTCGAAGACGTCAGACTCGACATAAAGATCGACTGCAAGGGATCCAACGCATCCGCCACCATTACAGCCAAAGCCGGAAATGGTTCAGGCGCAGTCCTCGGCGAATTTTCCGCCAAAGTTAAAAGCGATCCGCTCATCGGCAACATCGGCCTATTCGCCGGTCCCATTGACAACCAAGGCCAATCCAATGCCAGCCGCCGCGCTGGCGCCGATGGCGACTACCGTTTCTGGTTCAAGGACTGGTCCGTATCGGGCGACAAGATAGTAGCCAAACCCGAACAACGCTTCGGCCCCCTCCTCTGGTCGCAGTACACCGTACACGACAACATCATGAAAATGACCGCCCACGTCGCTCCAGTCGGACCGGGCGAAAACAAAGTCGTCATCCTCTCCATCAAAGAAGGCTCGGGATGGAAAGCCGTTCGTCGCGGTGCCATCGACCCGCTTTCGCGCACCGCCCAATTCCGCATCGAAGGCTGGGATAGCGCCAAGAACGCCGACTATCGCTTAAGTTTCGACTACGCCACAGCTCGCGGCAATGTAACCGATCACTGGGACGGTGTCATCCGACGCGATCCGACCAACCAAAAGGAAATCAAACTAGCCGCCCTTTCCTGCATGGTCGACTACGCCTTCCCGAACCAATACATTTCCGAAAGCGTGCGGGCCCAGAACCCGGACCTCGTATTCTTCGCTGGCGACCAAATTTACGAAAGCGTCGCAGGCTACAACGTCGTCCGCACCAATTCCGAAGCCGACGTCCCTCGGGCCGCCCTTAACTATCTCCAAAAATACTGGCTCTTCGGCTGGAGCTTTCGCGAAGTCCTCAAAGATCGCCCATCGGTTATCATCCCCGACGACCACGATGTCTACCAGGGAAACATCTGGGGCAAAGGCGGCATGGCCATGCCCAAGGACGGTTCCACAAGCACCACCGGCGGCTACAACATGCACGCCAAATGGGTTAACATGGTCCACCGCACGCAAATTTCCCACTTGCCCGATGCCTATGACCCCACACCTGCCAAGCAAGGTATCACGGTTTACCATACGGAACTCAATGTAGGCGGAGTCAGCTTCGCTATTCTCGCTGACCGGATGTTCAAATCCGCCCCAGGCGACGCCCTCGACGCTCCCGTTCCAGGGGGCGACGGCCGCATCGATCATATCAGCCATCCCGAATACGACACGAGAAAACTCGACAAGCCAGGCCTCACGCTACTTGGCAAGCGTCAGCTCGATTTCCTCGATCACTGGACCGCTGACTGGAAGAACGACAAGCTCAAAGCCGTGCTCTCCCAAACGCCGCTCGGATCCGTAGCCACCACGCACGGTAATATTAACGGACGCCTCACCGCCGACCTCGATTCCAACGGCTGGCCGCAAAGCGGACGTAACCGCGCCCTCGAGTCTATCCGCCGAGCCCACGCTCTCATGATCCACGGCGACCAACACGTCGGTACGCTCACTCATCAAGGCGTCGACGACTGGAGCGACTCCGGTTGGTCCTTCGCCCCTCCAGGAATCGCAAACGGCTACAAACGCCTCTGGGATCCCATTGAACCAGGCAAAAATCGCCAGCCAGGATTCCCTGAATACACCGGTGAATTCCTCGACGGCTTCCAAAACAAGGTCAACGTATGGGCAGTCAATAATCGCCCCGACACCATCAACCCGAACTTCAAGCTCTCCGACGACAGCATGATAACGCGCCTCCAAGGAACCGGCAGCGGATATGGTATCATTAAGTTTAATACAGAAACCCTGGAGACGACCTTAGAAAACTGGGGGCCCGACAAAAACTGGACCCCCAATAAAAACTGCGGCCAATACCTCGGCTGGCCGCGCACTCTGACTCCACAAGAGCAATACGGTCGCGAAGCTGCCGCCCATCTCCCAAACATCAAAGTACCTGGTAAATCCAGCCAAAAGGCCAACGCCCAAGTCCTCAACGAAACGACAGGAGAAATCGAATACACGCTGCCCGTGAGCGGCGGCGACAGTCTCTCTCTAAAAGTCTTCGACAAAAAAGCCACCTACACGGTCACCCTCCGGAACACTGCCGGCGAAGAGCTCAAGAAGCTCAAGAAACAGCGCGCGAAGTAAAAGATAGGGTCTGACCTCCGAGCCGCCACGATCAGTAGATACACGCCAACTTAACTGGTAGTCGTCTGCAACCACGCCGCGCTGCGACGTAGCTACGACGAGAACTCGGCGTGGGATCAGTAGTGTCAGTAAATGTATAGGCTTAAATAGACGCCAATACGCAATTGCTCGACGGCGTTGCCCAAACCTAAAAAAGGTAGGGCTGGCCGGATATCCCGCCCTAGCGGGCGTGACGTTTTAGCGCTAAAGCTCCAATTTTTATCTATCAAAAGAGCAACCGTCTATTTCGAAGAAGACTTGCACAAGGCGTTGAAGCTTAAAGCAGCAGAGGTTTCAGCTTCGGTTTCCGACCTCGTCAATGAAGCAATCCGAGAAGCGTTGGCTGAAGATCTCGGTGATCTACAAGCAAAGAAACTATCGGGCGAAGAGAAGTACAGGATTAGACAAGGAGACTATCGAATACTCTACCAAATTCAGGATGAGATCGTTACCGTAGTCGTGGTAAGAATTGCCCATCGGCGCGAGGTCGACAAAAAGTAGAGCCTCAACCAGTCGATACGAACCCAACCAATATTCCTCGCCATTCACCCCAAGAACTGGGGATTTATCCCCAATCGAGAAGGGCCCTAGGACTGTATGCGTTCATCCTAGCCCCGTATGCGTTCATCCTAGCCCTGATTACTCAATTCAACCCGCAAATCACATTTCTCGTACCCGCTTCGAACAATAAAGGGCGCTTCTCAGCTTCATCCATACAGTTCATCGGCGAGGCGCCCTTTTAGTACAATTAAGTTAATCACGTGATTAACTTAATTGCACCGAAAGCTCGACCTAATCCACGATTTCCCTAGTAAGCAAAACGATGAGAGTATCCACATTGATCCAGGCCGCTATTGCCATACGAGCAAGGTAGACCGACCCAACCGGTAAGGCTGACTGCGTGCAGGTCCGTAGCCTTGGCCTAGGCTTGTTCCAGTGGCAGACGAGAGATCAAGATGCTACTCACCGACGCAGCTGTTGGTGCCCAACAGCCCTATCATTCGAAAGGCCGCTCCTACGCGAACTAACCCCGCTTCTTTTGCGGTGGTGGCTCGTCTACTTTATAATAATCCTTGAGGCGATCGAGTTCTTTTTTCAGCTCGGAAATCTTCGCCGCGTTCTCAGGATTATTATAGGAATTGTTCATTTCCGTCGGGTCCCGTTCCAGGTCGTAGAATTCCCATTCTTCGCCGCCCGGCACATCCATGCCATAGAAGCGAATGAGCTTGTAGCGTTCGATCTTGGCAGTCGTGCGGGAAGGTATGAACTTGCAAAGCTGAGCGAGTACGCAAAGCGTGTCCTTGGGTGGCTTTTTTCGGTTTGCACTCGCCGATTATTGACGTAATCGACGGGCCAGCCAATTTTAAAATCAGAATCTTAACTACACCCTATGGAATGGCTGTGAATCCAAACTTAAATAGAAAACGCGCGTTTTTCATAACGGCAACCGCACTCTTCCTGGGAATTCTCCAAGCCGCGAACCTTGTAGAGAGCCATCCAAAGGTTGCCGCCGACTTGAGAGCGAAATTGGAAACGTGGGCGGCCGAACTACCAAAAGACTATATAAAGGAAGCTAAATAGCCTCGCCAAGGAAAGTAATCCCATACCCTCCCAATATATGCAAAACTCCAATAGACGAACCTTTGTTAAAACAGCCGCTGCTGGCGCCCTCGCTGCTGGCTTCAGCCCCACTTTCAGCTTCGGCCTGGATGCCGCCCACAAGAAACCTAACGTCGTCATCCTCTTCATCGACGATCTAGGCTTCGGCGACATAGCGTGTTTCGGAAACAAACGTATCCCCACTCCGCATATCGACTCCCTGGCTACTCGAGGAGCCAAGTGCACGATGTCCTACATCACCAATCCCCCTTGCTGCCCCAGCCGCTGCTGTCTCATGACGGGGATGTACGCTCAGCGCTTTGGCAAGTCAGGCATGGCTCGCGGCCTACCCATTCCTGACGACCATCCGACCATGGGCGAATTCATGCGGGATGCAGGATACGTAACTGGCCAAGTCGGCAAATGGGATATCGGCTCCAAGGGGCAGGGACCACATCAGCGCGGCTTCATGGAAGTCGCCCGCAACGCGCCCGGCAACCAATACGACCGTGAACGCGAAGACGGCAGCTACGTTTATCTCACCGACCTCGATGGCGACTACATGGCCGAGTTCGTCGATCGTAACGCCGACAATCCCTTCTTCCTCTATTTCTCCCCTTTCGCCGTCCACTCGAAAGTCGCCAATACGCCTCAACACTACAGGGATCGAATCCCTGGCGATAACGGCACCGCCTATGAAGGCGCCGTTCTCGCAGTCGACGATGCCGTGGGCAAGCTGATAGCTATGCTCAAAAAGCACCAAATCGAAGACGACACGCTCATTCTTTTCACGGGCGACAATGGGGCTAATCGAACCGAAGGTGGCAGCTCCGAGCCCTACCGTGGAGGCAAGAATCGCGATACCCAACAAGAAGGTTGGGTGCACACCCCTACCATTGTCACCTGGCCCAAAGCGATTCCTGCTGGAGTCACTTTCGACGGCAAGATGGGAACGATCGATTTTTATGCGACGATGGCCGCTGCTGCTGGCACGCCCTTACCCGATCGCTGCGATGGCAAGGATCTCGTACCCTTCCTCCAAGGCAAGAAGCAAGAAGACGTCCACGAATACATTTACTGGCACAACGCCGACCCCACCGACGAGCCACGACGCAATCTCTACGCCGTACGCTGGAAGGACTGGCGCTATATAAAGTATCCAGATGGTTGGCGCTTATTTGATCTCAAAAAAGATCCGAAAGAGATGAAGGATCAAGCGGCGAATCATCCCGAAGTGGTCGACCACTTGCACCAACGCTACGAGGCCTTCGTCGCCACGCTTCCTCCGCTAAAACCAAGCGCCAACTACAGGGGCGGCGGACAAGTCCCCAAAGGCTGGGGCTGGGAACTCGGCAAAGGGTAAAACATCCCCGGGGCAACCGTCTTCGTTCTTCGAACTGCGCCGAGTCAAGAGCCCCAAGGTATTCAAAAGGTAGCGGCCTACGAAAAGGCCGGACTTTCAGACAAATGCCTCTACTTCCCTTCCCCCTTAGCTGGCCATGAATACGACGTTTATCACCTGAGCGAAATCATGGCGTTCTTCGACCAGCGCTGCAAGTAGGTCGGGCGGGGATCTACAACTTATAGTACGCTTCCCAACCCCTGCGAGGCGCTGGATCGAGAAGGGCATTGGCGGTTTTATTATTCGTGATCTGCCGCGTTTTCGAATCGAACGTTATCGTTCCTCCGAGTCGCTGAGCAATCACTCCAAGATTGAATACTTGAGTCAATTCTCCGCTAACGCGGAACGGCGAGCGCGACTCCTCTTCGCCCTTGCAGGCTAGCAGATAGTTCGTGTAGTGATTCGAATTCTTGCCGGTGATACGGGGCAAGGTTTCCCGTACTTCCATGAATTTCTTTTGCGGAACGACCCGCAAAGCATCCGAGTGACTGCCACCCGCGAAAGTGAGATCTTTCCCGTAAATGATCTTTCCCGGTTTGCTTACGTTAAGCGGCTTGATTTCCATTTTTCCCGTCTCGGGATTCTTAACGAGTTCGCCCAGTTCCTCTTCGACCTCAGGTAAATTCTTCGTGCCGTCGTACCAGGTGACCGTGCACGGCGGCATCGCCTTTCGTTTAGCAAATTTAAATTGGATCGTGGAGGCTTGAGGGAAGACAAAGTCGTTCGCTCCATCGCGCTTCAACGCGGAAATTTCATTTGGCAGCCCTAACTTGAGGAAACGATGTGCTGTATCCAATATATGCGGACCCCAATCGCCGAAGGCGCCGCAGCCGTAATCGTACCAACTGCGCCACTCTTGCGGGTGAAGTCTATCGCTAAAAGGATGTACTGGACCGCTGCAATGCCACGTATCCCAATCCATGCCGTCCGGAAGCGGCTGACTCGGATATTTGGTAACCGACTCGCCCCAGCCATGCCAGCGGCGATCTTTGTTCATAAATGCGCTGATGCGCTTCACATCTTTGATGATCCCCGCTTCGGTCCACGACTTGAATTGAAAGTAGTTGGCGCCTGAGTGGCCTTGGTTCCCCATTTGCGTGACCACCCCGCTACGCGCTGCCAGGTCGATGAGCCGTTGGCACTGCCCAAACGTATGGGCGAGCGGCTTTTCAACATAAACATGTTTGCCCAGCGACATTGCGAGCATGGCGACACAGAAGTGAGCATGATCTGGAATCGCGATGAGCACAGCATCGATCTCGTCGCCCATCTGATCGAACATCACTCGGAAATCGGTAAAACGTCGCGCATTCGGGTGACTAGCTTGAGACTCTTGGGTATGCTTGCCCTTTAGATCCACATCGCAGAGGGCCACCACGTTGCAATGACCGGAGGAGAACAGATTCTTCAAGTCGCCTCTTCCCTGATTGCCAATTCCGATAGCCGCGAGATTCACACGCTGACTAGGCGGAAGCTGCCCTCCGCTTGACTTCTGACCGAGAACGAAATGGCTCGGCAAGATGGTAAACGACGCAAAAAGCGCTGAACGCTTCAGGAAATTCCTACGACTACTCGCGTGGGGTAAATGCTTCATAGGGCAATTTTTAGGTAAGCTAGTAAAAAATCGCAAGCCTCAGGATGCATCCGTCAGAAAATATAACCATTATCTCCAACGCGTCCGGAGGCCACGTTCCACCTTCTCTTATGGCAGTTTTTAGGTGGAGATCAGCGTCCGGAGGCCACGTTCCACCTTCTCTTATGGCAGTTTTTAGGTGGAGATCAG
>JAPKDW010000350.1 GCA_028822375.1 Opitutaceae bacterium
GTTCGTTTCTGGATCCAAAGTATAAATCTGTTCCCTGATCGATCGCTCCAAAGTCGGAAAATCACCGCCTTTCAAATCCGTTCTCCCAATACTTCCCGCAAACAAAGCATCTCCCACGAACGCAGCCTTACGCGCAGCAAAGTGAAAAAGGATGTTTCCGGGACAATGACCAGGCACATGCCGTATCTCGATCGTCTCGCCTAACAGCTCAATCGTATCGCCCTGCTCTACCCAGTAATCGATCGTAACCGGTTCCAAAGTTATATCAGGCGGATACACGTACGGTCTCATAACTTCCGGCGTTTCGTAAAATAACTGATCGTCGCGGTGCCCATAAGTCGGACAACCCAATTTCTGAATACGACTCGCCCCGCCCATGTGATCGTAATGTCCGTGCGTCAAGAGCAACGCTTTCAGCTCGCATCCCAATTCCTCCAATACCGGCTCCACTTGATCCCAAACAAAATGCGGAGCATCGATCAAAAGCGATTCCTTACGCTCCAAATTCGACAGCAAAAAAGCATTTGTCTGAATGTAACCGGCAGGAAAAACACGTAAATCGATCATCATTCACCCATGAACCCACGACTATTCGGAATAAAATAAAAAACGGCAATAGCCAGATTCGGCCGCAAGCTCCAGATCCCCATGCATTTCCAGAAGGCTTATACCGTCCTTGGGATGAGAGGCATCCTCATCGTCGACCAACTCAGGTCGCAAAGTAACGTTACCGGAACTCTTAATCCTTCGAAATGGACAACACTCCAACCCGTTTAACCCCAAATCGATCCGATTTCCGGCCTAGCGCCCCTTCAACTGCAGTTTGCGCTTTAAATGGCGGCGGTTTTCCTCTCAATAGCCCCCTCATGCAAACGCTTAAATTCGCAGTTCTCCCCGGTGACTACATCGGCCCAGAAGTAATGACCGTCGCGCTCGACGTCCTCAAAGCCGCCACCGAGCCCGCAGGCATCAAGCTCGACTACACCGAAGCCAACATCGGTGGCGCTGGCATCGACAACGAAGGCAAAGCCTTTCCCGACTCCACCATCAAGATCTGCGAAGACGCCGACGCCATCCTCTTCGGCTCCATCGGCGGCCCCAAATGGGAAACCCTCCCCCCAGCAGAGCAGCCCGAGCGCGCGGCCCTTCTCCCGATACGCAAGCACTTCAGCCTCTTTGCCAACCTCCGCCCCGGACTCCTTTACAAAGAGCTTACCGATGCTTCACCGCTCAAGAACGAGCGCATCCCCGAAGGCATAGACATGGTCTGCGTACGCGAACTCACCGGCGGCATCTACTTCGGACCGAAACGCACCGAAACGCTCCCCGACGGGGACATCCAAGCGACAGACGAGATGGTCTACAAAAAGAGCGAAATCGAGCGTATCCTCGAAGTCGCCATCGCTACTGCAAGAGCACGCAGCGGCAAGATCTGCTCCGTCGACAAAGCCAACGTGCTCACCACCTCTGTCCTCTGGCGCAAGACCGCCATCGAGTACGTCGCGAAGCACGCGCCCGAAATCGAACTCACTCACATGTACGTCGACAACGCAGCCATGCAAATGGCCCGCGACCCTAATCAATTCGACGTCATCGTAACTGAAAACATGTTCGGCGACATCATTTCCGACGAAATGGGCATCGTCTGCGGTAGCCTCGGCATGCTCTCCAGCGCCAGCCTCGGCACCGGCAAAAACCAATACGATCTCCCCTTCGGCCTCTACGAACCTAGTGGCGGCACCGCTCCAGACATCGCCGGCAAAGGCATCGCCAACCCCTGCGCCCAAATCCTCAGCGCAGCGCTCATGCTCCGCTACAGCTTCGGCCTAAACGACATCGCCGAAAAGATCGAAGCCGCCGTCAAGCAAGCCGTCATGGACGGCAACCGAACCGGGGACATCGCCTTCGGCCAAAGATCCATCGGCACCAAAGAAATGGCCCAAGCCGTCATCGAAAGGCTCTAAAAAATTTCGCCCACGAATCGCTCGAATGAGCACGAATAAAGATATACTATTCGCAGATGAATGTTACCAGCTCGTTGGTGCAGCCTTTGAGGTTTACAACGAGCTGGGTGCGGAATTCCTTGAACCAGTCTATCAAGAAGCCTACGAAATTGAGCTATCCGAAAAGCAAATAGCTTTCGTAGCCCAGCCGCAGTTGAAGATCAAATACAAGGAATACACTCTCGAAAAAGAGTACTTCGCCGATCTGATTGCTCATCAAGAAATTCTCATAGAGCTAAAAGCCATCGAAAAGCTCACCAAACGAGAAGAGTCCCAAGTTCTCAACTACCTAAAAGCATCAAACCTTCGCTTAGGACTTCTCATCAATTTCGGTCACGACCAAAAACTAGAATGGAAACGAATCATCAGATAAAGATCCTCGATTAGAGGATCAAAGCAGAACCAAATCCATTCGTGCCCATTCGTGAAATTCGTGGGCAAAAAACAAAGCCGATCCTTACCATGACTTCCGACCAAATTCGCCAATCCTTCCTCGATTTCTTCGAGTCCAAACAGCACACTATCGTCCCTTCCGCCTCTCTCATGCCGGATGCGCCCAATCTGCTGTTCACGAACGCGGGCATGAACCAGTTTGTCCCCTACTTCCTCGGCGATCGCGAAGCCCCCTACCCACGAGCAAGCGATACCCAAAAGTGCATCCGCGCGGGCGGCAAACACAACGACCTTGAAGACGTCGGACTCGACACCTATCACCACACTTTCTTCGAAATGCTCGGCAACTGGTCCTTTGGCGACTACTTCAAAAAGGAAGCCATCGAGTGGGCCTGGGAACTCATCACCGAAGTCTGGAAATTCCCGATAGAACGCCTCTACGCCTCCGTCTATAAACCAGGCGAAGGCGAGCCCGCCGACTTCGACCAAGAAGCCTACGACTTCTGGAAAACCATTTTCGAAAAAGCCGGCCTCGATCCAGACGTACACATAGTCTACGGTAACAAAGCCGACAATTTCTGGATGATGGGCGACACGGGACCCTGCGGACCTTGCTCCGAACTCCACGTAGACCTCACCCCTAAAGGCGACACTCAAGGCAAACTCGTCAACGCCGACTCACCCTACTGCATTGAAATCTGGAATCTCGTATTCATCCAATACAACGCCACCCCAGATGGAGATCTCGTTCCCCTCAAAGCCAAACACGTCGACACCGGCATGGGTTTCGAACGCGTCGCTGGCATCATGGCGACCTCCAAGAACTTCACCGATTTCTCAGCTCCCCCAAGCAACTACAACTCGGACCTCTTCGACACCCTCTTCCAAGAGTTCGAAAAACTCTCCGGACACATCTACCAACGCACCCTCCCCGCCGACCTCGACAACATCTCCGACGTTGAGATGAAAGACGTCATATTCCGCGTGTTGGCTGACCACATACGCTGCCTCAGTTGCTCGATCGCCGACGGCATCCTCCCCGGCAACGAAAGCCGCAACTACGTCCTCCGCCGCATCCTCCGCCGCGCCGTCATGTACGGACGCAAGCTCGGTCTCGAAC
>JAPKDW010000071.1 GCA_028822375.1 Opitutaceae bacterium
TTTTTGGGTGAGGTTGATTTGTTTTGGGATGCTTTGTAACTCCGTTTTATTCAGTACCGGTGGTACAATCCGGGGACATAGGTTACAAATAGACCGGGGACATAGGTTACATTTATATCAGGCGATATGGCCTGGAAAAGCGAACCACCTATGGATCAGAAGCAACAATTCGTACACCTTGCCAACAGCGGCAAGTTTCATATCTCGGACCTGTGTCATGACTTTGGCATAAGCCGTAAAACCGGTCACAAATACCTCCAGCGCTACGCCGAGCATGGAGTGTGGACTTCAAGACAGAAGTCGACGCCCGCATAGCTTGCTCGGAAGAACCGCCGCTGCCGTCGAGAAGCTCGTTCTTAAGATTATATTGATTATTAACCTGTCCCTATTTATATGTCTCTTCTTTCGGATCGACGTCAGGCCCAGGGCATCGTGGAACGCCTTCTGCAGGGAGCCTTTTCCGATGGGGATCTCCGAGACGCCCATTCGCTTGCGATCGTCGCCCCGGCGGCCTCTTCCGGCGGAAGGGAATATCCACTTCGGATTGCGATGCTGGAGCCAGTAGTATCTAAGCTTCCGATACATCATATCGCACAGCGGAATGCGACGATCCTTGCCTCCCTTGCCGTCGCGAACGATCAGGCATCCCGGCTCGATGTCGTGGATGGTGAGATGGACCGCCTCGCCCAGGCGCAGTCCAGAGCAGTCGATCAGCCGCAGCGGCTTCGTTTAACAAGTCAGCAGAACCAACGGCTAGCGCCGCGGCTCACTTCTGATGTTAAAAAAAAGGCTCCTACTCGCGTTGACGCGTGCAGGAGCCGATAAATGCAAATTCGTTTCTTATTTCTTAGAGCTTTTTGAGCTGAGCGAGAACGTTGGAAGTGTCTTCGGTAGCTTTCACTGCATCGTCTTTGTAGACGACGTTGCCTTGCTTATCGATGACGAATGTCCAGCGCATCGTCGTGATGCCGCGAGTCAATGTGTGGGCTGCTCCGGCGATTTCACGTTCGATGGATCCGCCGTCTTTGGTGGCGACTCCGAAAAGCTTGGCAATGTTTCCGTTGATGTCGGAGAGGAGGGTGAAGTTTAGACCGTGGGCTTCCTTGAAGAGTTTTAAGTTGGTAACCGAATCGCCGCTGACTCCAATGACCACAGCATCGAGGTCGTTTAGCGAAGCGGATTCATCGCGGTAGGCACAGGCTTGTTTTGTGCAGCCGCCTGTCATGGCAGCAGGGTAGAAGTAGACGATGACGTTCTTCTTGCCGAGGTGCTCGTCGAGGCTCCAAAGATTGCCTTTGTCGTCGTTGGCGGCGAATGTTCCGACGGCATTGCCTACATCGAGGCTAGCGCTGGCTAGAGAGCTTATCATAGCGATTATTGCGAGTGCGATTGAGGTGCGTGTGAATTTCATAGGATAGGTAATTGGTTGTTCAACAGTGAAGGACGCTCATAATGGCGTTCCGGTTGCAATTTTCAACGGAAATGAATTTTCATGATAATTAGCGATGTTGTGGTTAGTATTGGACATTTTCGGCGTTTGGAAGATCTCTAGGAAGTCGTTGTCGGAGCGGTCGGGTTAAGCGTATAGGCGTCGACCTAGACCTGTATTGAGGAAATTATTGTGCAGACTCCACGCCGAGGTCTCGTCGTAGCTACGTCGCAAGGCGGCGTGGTTTCAGATGATTTTCAGTCAAATTGACGCCTATGTGCTTATGGTCCCGCTCCTGCGGTTTAGAGTCATCCCAAAAAAGCCGAGGGCGTCAGTCCTCGGCTTTGAAAATGTATCTGAATCTGGGCTACGCGGTGACGGGCTCTTGTTCGTCGAGTAGCTGGCGGCCTTTGGCTTTCAGGTCGGCGATAGAGATTTCGCCTTTGTCGACTTTCGCGAGAAGGGCCTTTTGAGCTTTGTAGTCGATGTTCTCTTGGCCGCAATGCACCTTGAGCGGCGTGTTCGCCTTCGCGCTCGATGGCGATTGTGGATCGGCCGAAAACATTGAGCTGACCTTTGGCTCGAGCGAACTCCTACATCTCGCCCATCTCGGTTGAAGGAGTGATGGGGTAGTAGACGCCGGCTTCTGTGATTCTCGCTTCGGTATAGAGCGCTACGAGCTGGTTCCCGTTTGTGGATTTGGTAGTCGATCAATGTGCTTCTATCTTATTAAAGCGCTTGTTTGCGAGCTAAGCAGCAAGGGGAGCGTCCGTCTTTGGTACTTGAGTCGCGCAAACATCTCTTTGCGAAAAGCTTGCAAAGCGCTGATATTTCTCGATGACGGGGACGATGGCCCGAGACTTCGATTTTGGCAGTATTTTGGATGGCAACCGTGACGCCCTGGAACGTTCTTATCAGCAATTCGACGCATTGCCGGTGGATCAGGATTGGAGCGATGGGGTTCCCGCGCCTCGGATCGAGGCTCCTCGGACGATTGCGAATCCAATTGAAGTGAGCGCTCCTGGTACGTTTTCGAAGAATCAAATCCGAACGCTTCGGCTTGAGCCGACGGACAGACCAGGGTGGTGGTTCGATCGGACGGATTTGCCCGAATCGGAGCCGATCAAGTGTTCCGTGCGCAATGTTTGGACGACGGGTAAGGTCGTTAGTAACATCGTTCTCAGGTCAGGTTCGCGGCATAATTATGCCCGTTTGGTTGAGCATATCATCGCATTGAAGGCCGGAATGGATGTGGATAATTTGATGATTCGGATGAATTCCGGAGATCCTCCATTATTCGACGCAGGTAGCGATGGTTTGGTGAATGCCTTGAAAGGGGCTGGCCGAAAGGAATGTCCTGGGCGCGTGAAGACGTTTACGGTGAAGGAAACGGTTACGATCATGACGCCTCATCATGGCTTTACTACAATCCAGCCAAATGAGCCAGGCGACGTTTCTTTGAAGATCGATTGCGCCCGCGAATTTTCGAATGCGATCGGAAAGCAGCGGATTCGGTTTGTTCTGAACGAGCAGTCATTCGATCATGGAGCGACTGCCCGTACGAATGCGACTTTCCGTCAGAAATTGTTTATCGAAACGATTGGCAAAGTGTTCGCCGATGTACGGAATATCGGATACAATCGGAAGAACATCCTCATCGCCGCGAAATCGAGATATGTTAATACGCCCACCCATATGCACGAAGGCAAGTCGCTAGAAGCGTCCTGGCATCGCGCTATATTGGACCTGATCGCAGCCTTAGCTTTGATCGAGGAAGGCCGTTTTGCAGGTACGATAACCGACTACAAGGGAAGTCATTTTGCCGATGTAGAAATGGTGAAACTGCTCTACGCAAACGACCTCTTGGTAGAGGTGTGATGGGGGACGATGCCCCGCCGCGTAGCGTAAGTTTTATCTTCTTACGCGGCGCGCCGGGACGTCGCTGCCCTACCATTTGGCAAAAATTAACGTCCCCTCGAGAGAAGATTCGTTATCTTGCTGCGAAAGGTCGGTGGCTTGCTACCTTGGCTTGAACCTTCGGAGGAATTGCCTTCGCTACGCTGACGGTTGCCTTGGCCACCTGAGCGTCTGCGATTGTTTTGCGATGAGCCTGCGCCTGCGCCGCTGCCGCCTTCGGGGTTGCGACCTCGGCCGCCACCGCCTCTAGGGCCACCACCACCGCCGCTTCGAGGACCACCACCGCCGCCTCGAGGATTACGATTTCCACCGCCTCTAGGGCCACGACCGCCTCCGCCTCCGCCTCCGCCACCGCCGAAACTGCGATTGGCGCTTCCGCCACGGTTCTTAGAGTGAGCGTGTTTTTTGCTAGTAGGCTTGCGATCCATATCGGCTTCGCGGCGTTCGCCGTTTTGGTCGATTATGAAAACAGGAATTTCGCGTTTGAGCAGTTTTTCAATGTCCCAGAGATATTCTTCTTCGGTTTCGCAAACCAAGGAGATCGCTTTGCCTGCTTTGCCAGCGCGACCGGTTCGTCCGATGCGGTGAACATAGTCTTCTGCGACGTTGGGCATTTCGTAGTTCACGACGTAGGGGAGATCCACAATGTCGAGTCCTCGAGCGGCAATGTCCGTGGCTACGAGGACTTCAATTCGGTTCGCCTTAAACGCCGCTAGAGCGCGTTCACGGGCGGATTGGCTCTTGTTACCATGAATGGCCATTGCCGAAATGTCATCCTTTTCAAGCTGCGTCGCGAGGCGATTGGCACCGTGCTTGGTGCGGGTGAAAACGAGCACTTGGGACCAATTTTCGTTTTTGATCATCGAAGAGAGCATGGCTCGCTTTGATTTTTGTCCGACGATGTAGGCTTCCTGGTCGACGCGTTCCGCTGTCGAGTTGCGAGCGGAAACTTCGACTTCAACGGGATCGCGCAAAATGCCGTCGCAGAATTTTTTGACCTCCTTCGAGTAGGTAGCGGAGAAAAGGAGGTTTTGGCGTTCGTTCGGGACCTCTTTGAGAATCTTTTTGATGTCATGGATGAAGCCCATGTCCAGCATGCGATCGGCCTCGTCGAGGACGAGGATTTCGACAGCGGAGAGATTGGCTTCACGGCGTTGCATGAGGTCGAGCAATCTACCGGGAGTCGCTACGACGATGTCGACGCCGCGTCTTAAGGATGTTATCTGCGGGCCTAATCCGACGCCGCCGAAGATGACCGTCGAGCGGAGGTTCAGCTTTTGGCCGTAGTCTCGAATGCTTTGGTGAACTTGCGAAGCTAGCTCGCGAGTTGGCGTTAGAACGAGAGCGCGAGGGCGCTTGTTGTTAAAGCTCGATTCGGCGAGCAGCTGAAGCATCGGCAGGGAGAACGCGGCGGTTTTGCCGGTTCCGGTCTGAGCGCCGCCAATGACGTCACGTCTTTCGAGGATAGCTGGAATAGCGCGTTCCTGGATGGGAGAGGGCGTGTCGTAGCCTTTGGCGACGACCGCTTCAATTAGTTCGGAGCGAAGTCCGAGTTTTGCGAATGGCATATTGATTCAATGATTGCGAGCCGCTCGGGTTGACTGGCAACGCGTCCGATCAGGCGACTTTGGAGGTCGGTTTCGACCTGTTATAAATACGCTAACCTATTGAAAGAGAATCACTTATCTCTTTGTTTGTAGCGGACGCCGATCAGAGGACGCCAAAAGTAAGGGCGGAGCAATAGCGCAAAGAATCGGTTTCGCCTAGGAAAAAGAAGCGATAGTTGTTTTTTGCCAAGAGATTATGTCTGTTCTTGGTTTGAAGGATGTAATATCATCATCAATGGAATTGATGATTTTGATCTCACGCAAAGCCGCTAAGACGCGAAGGTTTGGTAGGGATGACCGGCTCGGTCGTCTGACTTCGTTTTTAATTTGGGCCGCTACCTTTAGAATGCCTCGGGGTTTGCTCCGGAGATTGTTTTATTTCGAGATTGTAGCTTCCGGAGATTTCGGAGGCCTGTATTCAGGCCGCTATGACGTCTATATGAATGGCGAATGGATTCTCCAAGCGGATCACTTCGAGCTTGCTCAAAGGTAGGATTGCCAGTCCCTTGGCAACCGCATCGGTTTGGGTGCGACTTCTGCGGTTGCTTGGGACAAGCAATCCTACCAGTTATCTATGCCAGAATATTAAGTGACAGAAAGAAACACGCCTATTTCGAAAGAATAGACTGCAGCCTTGCTTTGACAGATTGGAAGTCCCGCGCGTAAGGTCATCATTCGCCCACCTATAATGCTATTTTTCCACGAATTTATATGATGAATATCTTTTTTCGTTCGCTACTGCCGATCGCCGTCTGTGTTTCGACTTTATCTTTTTTTGGCGCAAGACCTGAGGTGCTTCAAATACTCTCAGGATTGGATAGGCCCGTTGCGGCGACTTTTGGTCCCGAGGGCAAAACGCTTTTCGTCGCCAATAGTTCGCGAGGTAGCCTTGGAGCTCTGCGTGGGATGGGCTCGCTTACCAAATTCGATCGAGGCAGCGATGGGCAATACAAGCTGGCGAGCAAGCGATTCGTTATTGGACTGACTGCTCCATCGGCAATGGCGCTTCTCCCTGTTTCTCTAGGCGAGGGCTTGCCGAAAGGTTTGCTGTTTTTGGTTTCCGGTACCCCTTTGATCGAAAATGAGGATGGTCGCCTGACCAAAGACGCTTCGAAGGACTTTATCGGTATTTCGGTTATCGATCCCGTAACGGGAAAAACCTTGCGAAAGGTTGATCTAGGACCGGCAGCGGCGATGAAGTTGCGGGGCGAGTATTCGTTGGTTTCGCCGAGTAGTTTGGACTTCGATAATCAGGGAAATCTTTACATTGCCGATACGGGCATCGGTGGAAACGTATTCATGTTCAAGAACCGGGTTAAAGCTCAGCCAACGATTTATCGAATCGATCACGATAGTTTAGCTGAAATGCTCAATGGAGTACCTCCTGCGAATGCCCAGGTGATGAAGGTTTCGAGTATTCCTGGCGATATGCGTTATCATTCGGCGGATGATTCCATTTATTTTTTGGCGAACCATATTGTAGGGGCGACCCAAGGGGCGGTTTTCAAGGTTGGCAGTAGCGATTTTCAGAAGCATGGGTCTATTCAAACGATTGTGCGCGAATTGACCGCTTTGAGTAGTTTGGCGATATTGCCCAATGGAAAAACGTTGTTGGTAGCGAACTCTGGTGAACTGCATGTTCCTAGAGGAAAGAAGTCTTCTCGGGAAATACGGTTCAAACCGGAAATGCGATTTTCGACTCCTGGAAGGTTCGATATGTTAATACAGGCAGATGGAAATTCGCTCTTGGCGGTTCCCGAAGAAACCGGGGATGCTGGTGCAGGCAAGGGTCAGCGCTTGAAAATCGTTCTGTTTCCAGCCAAGTATTGAGCCATGTCTAGAGCACCTGAAAAGGCGCCCGCATCCGCGATCGCCGTGTATTCCGGCGGGATGGATTCGACGGTTATGCTGAGCGCAATGCTTGAGCAAGGCATTGACGTTAAAGGGGCGTTGAGCATCGATTACGGGCAGAAACACCGGAAGGAAATCGTTGCCGCTGCGGAGATTTGCGCGGAGCTCGGCATCGAGCATCGGATTGCGGATCTGCGTGGAATTTCGGAGCTTTTCGGTCACAGCGGTTTAACCGATTCGGGGACCGAGGTTCCAGAGGGGCATTACGAAGAGGATTCGATGAAGCAAACTGTGGTGCCTAATCGAAACATGATTCTCATTTCGGTCGCGACTGCTTGGGCGATTACCAAAGAGGCGGAAGCGATCGCCTATGCAGCCCACAGTGGCGATCATGCGATCTATCCCGATTGCCGTGTAGAATTTGCCGATGCTTTAGACGATGCGATCAGACTCTGCGACTGGAGTTCTGTTTGGTTGTATCGTCCCTTTGTCGATATGAGCAAGCAGTCGATCGCTGCTGAAGGCGCTCGGCTCGGCGCTCCGCTGGGCAAAACATGGTCTTGTTACAAGGGAGGAGCATTGCACTGCGGCAAATGCGGTACTTGCATTGAGCGCAGGGAGGCTTTTCACTTGGCGGAAATCGACGACCCGACCGTTTATGCGGCGGATGCTCCCAGTGTGGCTTTACTGGTCGAGTGCGAGTGGAGGTTGTCGGGTTTATAAATTCTTCAGATGTTTACGTGCCAGAAAACTTATTCGGATATTCCTTTCGCTCATCGTCAACACAGACACGATGGGCATTGCGCTCAAATACACGGGCATAATTGGAGTTTCACATTTGTCTTCGGATGTTCGTCTCTGGACGAGTGCGGCTTCGTAGTGGATTTTGGGAAGCTCAAACCGCTGCGCGAGTGGATCGATCAGAATTTGGACCATGCCTGCGTCTTCAATCGGGACGATCCATTGCTGGATGAAATTCTCAAAATCAATGATACTGCCAGTTGCCAAATCTACAAACCTTACATTGTCGATCAATGTTCGAGCGAAGGATTGGCCAAGCACATGTTCGATGTGGTTAATCCGATGATACGGGAAATGACGAATGGACGTTCGTTTTTGTTGTCAGTGGTTGTGACCGAAGACACGCGTAACAGCGCGACTTATAAACCGGTCGAACGCTGATGCTCTATCCGATTCACGAGACCTTCCATTCGTGGCAAGGCGAGGGCGTCCACCTTGGGCGTTCTGCTTTTTTTATTCGCTTGTTTGGTTGTCCGGTGAAGTGCCCTTGGTGCGACTCGGCGGGAACCTGGCATCCTGAATACATCCCAAAGCAAATCGAAAAGCGCAGCGCGGTCGAGTTGGCTGAAGCAGCTGCCGAGGCAGGGCCGGAGTTTGTTGTCGTAACCGGTGGCGAGCCCGCAATTCATGATCTGCGTCCATTGACGGATGCGCTTGGGGGAAAGACAATTCCGGTTCACCTGGAAACTTCGGGAGCCTTTGAAATTAAGGGCGTTTTCGATTGGATTACGCTGAGCCCGAAGTGGCAGCGATTGCCACTGGCCGAAAATATTGGTTTGGCGAGTGAATTGAAGCTGATCGTGGAAGATGAGGTTTCGATTGAAAAGTGGATACATGAGCTCGGCGATGGAATTGGCGAGACTCCTGTCTGGCTGAATCCAGAATGGTCTCAGCGCGAGAACCGAGGAGTTTTGGAATCGATTACGTCGACTGTGAAAAAGAGAGGGGCTCCATTTCGCGCAGGCTTGCAGGCCCACAAATTCTTCAAGGCAGATCTGCTTGACCCGAACTCTTCGAAACCGTCCCCGCTGGGAGGCAACATGGAGTTGGGGTATTGAGCTTCGGTTCGGCGATCTAATTTCATGAAATTCAAGAAGGTCAGCGTTAGCAATTATCGAAACATCGAGTTCGCTCGACTCGATGTGGATGCGCAGCGTGTATTTCTCCACGGAAAGAACGGCCAAGGGAAGACGAACATGCTGGAGGCTTTAGGGTTGGCTACGGCCTTGCGGCCTTTTCGCACTCATGAGAACCGAAAGGTAATCGGTCCGAAAGGGGAGTTTTCGGAAATCGTTTACGAAATGGAGCATGAGGATCTTGGCGAGACTAAGCTCCGAGCGCGTATTAAGAAAACCGGGAAAGAAGTATGGATAGACGATGAGGCTATTCGGCGCTTGTCGGATTTCGTTGGTCGATTTCCGACGGTTATTCTTTCATCGAACGATATGCAGCTGGCGCGGGGGTCGCCTGGAAATCGTCGCCGTTATTTGGATGCGTTTATCTGTGGCGTGGATCGGTCGTATTTTTCGGCTTTGCAGACTTTTCAGAAGTTGCTTCAAGAGCGTAATGCTCTTTTGAAGAAAAATGCGAAGGCGAGTTTGCTTGCCGCATTCGAGGTTCAGATGGACGCGCCTGTGCTGGAGATCTGTAAAACAAGGGAAAGGATTTTGGAAGATTTGGTATTAATCGCAAAATCCTACCATGCGGAATTGTCGATTTCAAAAGAGTCATTGAGAATCGAGTACAATCCCAATGCGAATATGCGCGAGGAGGGTGACTACTTGGCGGTCTTGGAGAAAAGCCGAAAGCGCGATAGCTATTTGCAATCGACAGGGAAGGGGCCGCACCGCGATGACTACGCAATATTCCTCAACGATTTGGCAGCGGAGGATTTTGCATCGGAGGGACAGCAGAGGTCCGTTTCCTTGTCCTTGGCGCTTGCGATGATTGAATACTGGCGGCGCAAATTCGGTTTTTTACCAGTGGCGCTTGCGGACGATGCTTTAGGAGAGTTGGATACGGAACGAAAAGAGCGCTTCTGGTCCGTGCTGGACGATGACCTTCAAATCATCGCTACGGGCACTCAACTTCCGCAGTCGACCGATGGCGGCGGTTGGAAAACAATTGAAGTGGATGCGGGGACGTTTCGTTAGTGTTCCATCGTTCAGTGGCCGCTCGGAGATCGGCCGCTACCTTTTGAATCGCAACTGGGTTCATTCCTCGGGGCTTGCCCAGGGGATGCTTTATTAGATTTGTTTTCGTTGCTCCAAAAGAAGTTGGATCGCTTTTTCGAGGGATGGAAATGCCCAGTTTTTCGGATCCACTAAAGCGGGATCTAGAAAATAAATGCTCTCTAGTTCTTCTTGGCAGGATTGCATTTTGTCGAAGTTCTCGACCTTGGCAGTGAAATAGGTGTCCACAACTGAATAGATAACGGATTTGAACGGGTATTGATTTGGCCAAGCTCCAAGGTAGGACCAGGAAATGAGATCCAAGTTCACTTCTTCTTTCACTTCGCGAATAAGCGTCTCCTCGAGAGTCTCGTTCGGATTGGCGAATCCTCCGGGCATACCGAAGTATCCTTTGCGTGGATCTTTCTTCCGTTTAATTACAAGGAGGTTTCCCGCCGCGTCTTCGATAAGCGCGGCGGCAGAAATTGAAGGACTAATGAAAAGCTCGAATTCACAAGCTGGGCACCGAACCGAGACGCTATCGACGGTTTCGATCGAGGGATCGCCGCACGCGGGGCAGAATTGAAAGTGATTCGGAGCGGATTTCATCGAAATAACAAGTGTTTATGAACGATGTGAATCGGCAAGGAGAATTACGGCTTGGCTATCTGCATTCGAGCGGTTGCTTCGGTTCGGGACAGGGCCGCCATCAAATAAGCCCTCCGACGGTACGCTCGGAGATCGAGCCTATCGCTGGCTCTTCTCTGGCTCAATAAATCCCAATCGGAAGCCTTTTTATAGTTGATCTTCCAAATGCCGCTCCTACGTTCGCCCCTCCGATGGCCTCGTGGTGTAATGGTAGCACTAAGGTTTCTGGTACCTTTAGTCGGGGTTCGAATCCCTGCGGGGCTACCATTTCTGTAAGTCATTTACTTGAAATGGTTGGCAAGTCGGAATGGAGAGTGTTTCGGCTCTGGATCGTTTCTGGAGACCGAACTATCTTTCTCGCTTAAGTCGGAAGAAAGTCTGAATGAGTTCGAGGCACTCTTCTTGCATGACCCCGATCTCGATGGTGGTGGTGTGGTTCATTCCTGGATACTCGTTGACGTTGAAGGCTCCGCCGAGTCCACCCATCTTGGGGTCGGGTATGGCGAAAACAACGCGTCCGATGCGTGACATAATGCTGGCTCCTGAGCACATGGCGCAGGGTTCTTTGGTTACGTAGAGTGTGGCGTCGTTCAAGCGCCAGTTATTGATGGCGTTGGCAGCTTGGGTGATCGCTATCATTTCCGCGTGGGCGGTGGGGTCGTTGGACGTTTCGACTTGGTTATGGCCCACGCCGACGGTTTGGCCATCGTGAGCGATGACGGCTCCGATTGGGACTTCGTTGGCGTTCCAGGCGTTCAAAGCCTCATTGTAAGCTAGCGACATGAAAAAGAGGTCGTCTCGCGCTAATTGCGATGGGTATCGTTTTTGAAAAGGGCATTCAGGGGCCGTCTTTTTAGAGTGATTCATGAGTGACTTGAGAATACAGCAGAATTGAAAATACTTGACTAATAGAGGAGATATGAAACACACGTGGCTCTTTCATATCAAGAGCGACTGCGTTCTAGACGATTTATACGAAATATATGGCTGACGATGGCATTCAAGTAGAAGGCAAGATAGTCGCAGTTCTCCCCGGAACAATGTTCCGAGTAGAGCTGGAAAACGGTCATAGTGTCTTGGCTCATATTTCAGGCAAGCTTCGGAAGCATTTCATCAAGATCACAACAGGTGATATGGTGAAAATGGAAATGAGCCCTTACGATTTGAATAAGGCTCGCATCACATATCGTTTGAAAAACAACTCTCGCCCTAGGAATGCCCCGATTCGTTCCTTTGGTCCGCGTCGCAGACGTTAAAGCGCTTTTCTCATCTACTGCCCAATCCCTTTGATGCAATTGGGTAGCTGCGCCGCGAATGGCGCATGGAGAATGAACGCTTGCTGCTCGCTGGTTGATCTCTAAGGATCGCTTCTAGTGAGTGATCGATTACTGGAAGGCTTAGACGCGTTTCTCGCGTTTGCCGCATTGGAAAAAGGACTGTCCGATAATACGATTCAGGCCTACCAAAGCGACATTGAGCAATTTACGATCTTCGCTTTCAAGAAATGCAGGCGTTCCGATTGGACCGAAATTGAAGGAAGCGATGTTTCGGATTGGATTTACGAGTTGAGCGAAGGGAATTTGTCGAACGCCACCCTTTGTCGCAAGTTGAGCGCTTTGCGTGTGCTTACGAAGTTTCTATTGAGTGAGGAGCGGATCGAGCGTTCCTTTATGGAACTGGTAACCGGCCCGAAACTCCGGCGTAAGATGCCGAGCTCGCTAACGATTCAGGAGGTGGAGGTTTTGTTGGAAGCTCCGGATTTGACGACTCCGCAAGGATTGAGGGATCGGGCGATTCTCGAATTGCTCTATTCGTCGGGATTACGAGTGAGTGAATTGTGCGGGTCTTTGCTGCAGCAGATCGATATCGCGAACGGGGCAATCAAGGTTTACGGGAAAGGTTCGAAGGAGCGGGTTGTGCCAATGGGGCTTCAGGCGGTGTTGGCGCTATCTGGATACTTGGACCAGGGTAGGCCGGGTTTGGTTAAACCGAAGACGGGGAGTGCGTGTTTCATCAGCAATCGTGGCACTCCGATCTCCCGCAAGACCGTTTGGGCTTTGGTTAAGCGTTATGCGGAAGCCGTTGGCATCGAAAAACCCGTCAAACCGCATGGACTTAGGCATTCGTTTGCGACGCATCTTTTGACCGGTGGAGCGGACCTGAGAGTTATTCAAGAGTTGTTGGGGCACGCGGATATTTCGACGACTCAGATTTACACTACGGTCGAAGCGCATCGTGTGAAGACGGCCCACGACGAATATCACCCAAGAAGTAAGGGTGACGTTTCGTTGTGAGATGACTTCTTGATCTCTGAAACTTCATTTAAAGAATAGAATAGCCGTAAGCGAATAATTATTAAGCGCCCACTCGCAAAGCGGGTTAAAGGTCGCAAAGTTCGCTAAGCGACAAGTGAATCCTTCTGGGGGGTGTTAAATGAGTCGAAATAGCGTAGGGCTGGTTAATTGTAGGAGCGGTCCACGCTTAGCGCATTGGCGTCAACTTAAGAAATTCAGAAATTAATTTGGCCGCAAAAAGGCGCAAAATCGATGCTATGAGGCCCTCGCTATAACTCGGGATTACCTTTTCAATTAATTTGTAGGTTTAGAAGGTGATTTTCTATCGCCGAAGTTATAACGAAGGCCACTCAACGGGATCTTTTGCGCCTTTTTGCGGCCATAAAAACAGCTTTAGGAGTTAAGTTGACGCCAATGCGCTTAGCGGGACCGCGATAGCACGGACTTATCAAACAGTCTCAAAGAGCGAACACTGTCCTTTGCTACCTTCGCGTCCTTTGCAGTTTATGAGATTTCTAGGTTGGGCAGTTAAAAAAAAGAGCCTGCAGCGCGAAGCTGCAGACTCTTTGGCTTTAATTTCTTAGCGTGACTTTCTAGAAGGACGAATCCGACGAATTCGTCACACCTGGCTTGGCCAGGTTATTGCCTCCGATTGCCCAATGTATGTCGTTAATCAATACCTTGTATTCGAAGGTATCCTTAACTCCGGACATCGTGATGCTCCAGGAATTGGCGCTTTCGCAATCCATGGGAACGCCTTTTTTCCAAGACAGGCCTGGAGCGTCTCCACGAAGGTAGAGCATATTACCGAATCCAACATCGAAGTTTGCAACGACGACCGTCTTCGAGGCTTTGCTCGATATCGCCTTTTTGGCAGGAGTTTTCTTGGCGACGGTTTTTTTAACCGCTACCTTCTTCGCTACCGTTTTCACTGCTTTTTTGGCAACCGTTTTCGGGGCTCCCTTTTTAGCTACTTTCTTTGCTGCTGGTTTGGCTACTGCCTTCTTAGCTGCTGTCTTAGTGGCTTTTTTCATGATTATTTTCTGTTTAATGGTAATGGGAGTTCATGTCAACGCGCGTGGCGCGGGAACAAGATACCTCCTGAGAGCTGGTTGCATACCACCTTTTTTTGAAATTACAATGATCGCTTTATTTTTATTTATTGTGAGTAAATACTTCGAAGTTTGCTTCGTTGCGAATGTTGGTAGCGGCCGATTTTCCCGCTCAGCGGGACCATTGATCCCGCTGAGCGGGAAGATCGGCCGCTACCTTTTGAATACCCTGGGGCTTGCTCCGGGAGTGCTTTATTTGTGACGGGATAACGCAAAAAAAACGCCCGTGTCAATTAAGACGCGAGCGTTTTGGGAAATTAGATTGATCGGAAGCGTTTAGCGGACGACTAAGAAAACTACGCGGCGATCTTTTGACATCTGATCGGAGGCCGCTCCTTCAACTGCGTTGAGGTCGCCTTTCGAAAGGGTTTCGAGGCTCGAAGAAGCTATGCCGAGCGTTTCCATGTATTGCTTTACGCTGCTTGAGCGGCGTTCGCCAAGAGCGAGATTGTATTCTGGAGTGCCTTTCCAGTCGCAGTGGCCTTCGAGGATTAGCAGGTCACCTGGGTGGCTTCTCATGTGGTCGGCGGCTTGAGCGATCTTGGCGCGTTCGCTAACTTTTATGCCCGCTGAGTCGAAATCAAAGTAAACGATAACTCGGATCACGTCTGGATCGCCAACCTGTCCGTCGGAAATAACACGACTTCCGATCACATCGTCAGGATTATCAAAGAGATTGTCGTCGTTGAGGTTTTCGAATTGGTCTCCACTGCCGCTGCCAGCTCCTCCTCCTAGGTGCGCTGTATCAATAGGACTGGGGCGGCGGGGCTTTTTCTTACAACCGGAGAATCCGACTGCAACTGCGATAATGAGGAAGTAAAGAATGGACTTTTTGGAAATCATGAGTGCGAACGCTTAAAAATTAATCGACTATTCGGTATTGTTCTTGATCGGCAAGAACTTTAGCGGTTGTAGGTTAATTCTTATGGAAGACAAGTCTTTGGATGCAGAATTTCACGTTGTTTTACTGGATAACGGCTCGGTAAGCCCTGAATCCGTTGTTCAAGCGCGTGAACTTGCATCGGCATTGTCGATTCGAATTGGTCGTCAAGTGGATTTGGCGTCTGTTTCGCATAGCGATCGAATACCCGCTGAAGCAATTGGCGAGACTCCTGCCGTAGTATGGAAGGACTATCTCGAAAGTTGCGAGGAAAGCGGGATTCGATGTCTTGCAGTTCTGCCGTTATTCTTTGGGCCAAGTTATGGTTTGAGGAAGGCTCGCAAAATAGTGAAAGAACGGCCGGTTGGCCTTGCTCCTTTGCGAATCGAGTGGGCGCCGTGTTTGGTTTCCAAGTCATGCGAGATATTGCCTGAAGCGATGGCGAAATCGGCTATCCGGGTTTTGGATACTGAGATTTTTGAATCAGCGGGAAGCGAGAGTGGATTATTGCCGTCGGTTTTGTTGGTAGATCATGGGAGTCCGTTTCCGGAAGTCACTGAATGTCGAGATTACATGGCGAGGGCTTTGGCTGATCGACTGAGCGGACGAGTGAGAGAGGTGATCGCTTGTTCGATGGAGCGCCGGCAAGGAGATCGATACGATTTCAATGAACCACTGTTGGAAAGAGCGCTCGAGAAGTTGCCTAGCTCGGGTGACGGGGCGGTGGTTCTCAGTCAGCTTTTCCTTTTTGCAGGGAGACATGCTGGAGCAGACGGCGATATCGAACGAATATGCCAAGCATCTCCTTGGGTAAAATCCGGTGGTCGAATTGTTCGAACGGAGCTTCTTGGCTCGGATCCCCGGATGGTTGATTTATTGGAGGCTCGGTGGAAAACAGTTTCGGAACAAGGTAGGGCAGCATCGCCGAGGCTGCAGTAGAGCCCTGGTTTTGTCTTAGAGACTGTTGAATAAGTCGAAGATTGCTCTGCTGACTAATTGTAGGAGCGGTCCACGCTAAGCGCATTGGCGTCAACTTAACTCTATTTGAAGGAATTATTGCAGATCCCACGCCGAAGTCTCGGCGTAGCTACCCCGACACGTCGGGGTGGTTTTGCTTCGCCATCTGCGCTCCACTCCGTCAGACGATTTCAGTTAAGTTGACGCGTATACGCTTAGCGGGACCGCTCCTACACTGACTTATTTAACAGTCTCTTAGGCTCCGCTGCGGCCTCGGCGATGCCGCCCTACCTCTTTATAGTGCATTCCTGGGTTTTAGCGTGGGTCGGAATCGTTTTTGACTTTCCAATTCTAATGGAATTCACTTTGGAGTGTTTTCTAAGCCCCTTGTTTTAAACCGTTTGTTTCGAAGTACACGTCGCTTGTGGTTATGTGTTTTGATTATCTTTAGTCCGACCGTCGCTTTGGCTGGAGAATGGTCTGGGACGCAGACGGACTTTCATTCGTTCGACCAATACGATTTTGAAGTTGATGGTCTCGACTGCAAAATCGTCGTCCCTAAGGAAATTGCAGAGGGTCGGCCTTGGATTTGGCGAGCCCGGTTTTTCGGGCATGAACCGCAAACGGAAATCGCTTTATTGGAAAAGGGATTTCATGTGGCTTACGTTGATGTAGCCGACCTTTTTGGTTCGCCTAAGGCAGTTGATCGTTGGGATCGGTTCTATGGATATTTGACTGAATCGCATGGGTTTTCGAAGAAAACGGTTTTGGAAGGGCTTTCACGCGGGGGACTGATTATCTATAATTGGGCGGCGATTAATCCGGATAAAGTACACTGTATCTACGCGGATGCTCCGGTGTGCGACTTCAAGAGTTGGCCGATGAAGAAGAGTTCGAAAGCGACCTGGCAAAAATGCTTGGATGCCTATGAAATGACCGAGGCTGAGGCATTGCGATTTCACGGCAACCCGATTGATAACCTTAAACCTTTGGCGGAGGCAGGAATCGCCTTGCTTCATATTATTGGAGAAGCGGATGAAGTTGTACCCGTTGCGGACAACACCGCAGTGATCGAGAAAAGGTACAAGGCTCTGGGTGGGAGTATTGAAGTGATTCGAAAGCCGGGCATTGGACATCACCCGCATAGTTTAGAGAATCCGAAGCGGATAGTCGATTTTGTATTGAAACACATGTGACGTGAATTGGGGCGGTTCGGCGATTTGCTTCACCTGAATGCGGAGGGCTACGCGAAATGGGGAACGTCTTTGTCTCTCATCTTTGCGACGCTTGGCTATACCGAAACCGAACCTGAGCCGTTTGATTTCGTAGAGGATCAGAGTCGTAGGGCCGGCGTTTGCGCCGCTCATAATTCCGGCAACGAAATGGTAGGGCTGTTTTCCCCAAAAAGCCGTGGATGTCGCATTTACTCCCATTGGGTTTAATGCCCCGAAGCTTGCTTCGGCTTTTAAAGCGAGTC
>JAPKDW010000351.1 GCA_028822375.1 Opitutaceae bacterium
GTTCGTGCGCTTGTTTTTGCTTATGCCAGACCACTGCCATGCGTTGATTAGTTTTCCGCCAGATAGCAATATGTCGGAAACCATCGGCAACTGGAAGCGATACACCGCGAAAAAGACAGGAGTTAACTGGCAAAAAGGGTATTTCGATCATCGGATCCGTTGCGACGAAAGTTGGGAGGAAAAAGCGGATTACATTAGAATGAATCCTGTGAGAAAAGACCTCGTTTCAAATTCGTCGGATTGGGCATGGGTTTTGGAAAACAAGTAGAGTATCGCTCCAAGACTTTCTGCTCGATGGTAGCGGCCGATCTCCGAGCGGTCACCGGTGCAATGATCCATCTGAATATGATCCCGCTGAGCGGGAAGATCGGTCGCTACCATCAACTAGAACCTATCATTCCGTTGCCCTTGTGGTTGCGTGTAGACCTTGCGACTTGCTTCGCTCGAAAAGATCGAACTGACTGCTATCCATGTTCGAAGCATTGAATGCCCCTGCCGCGCTGCGCGGTGTCACGCTCGGTTTGCTTGCTTGCATTATTGCAGCCAGCGCCTCCTTCGCCGAAAAGAAGAATATCATCCTGATCATGGCGGATGATTCAGCAGTGGATAATTACAGCTGCTACAACAGCGATTTCTTCAGTTCTCCTCGGATTGATAAGCTCGCCGAAACGGGAGTGAAGTTCAATTACTGCTACTCGGAGCCGGTGTGTACCTCAAGTCGCGTTAAGATTATGACCGGCAGGGATGGTATTCGGAACTATTTGAACTTCGGTACGCTCGACAAAAGCGAAACCACCTTTGGCACGATGTTTAAAAATGCCGGCTATGCTACGGCGGTCGCGGGTAAATGGCAATTGCACGGAGAGCCGAATGGTTCGCTGGCTCCCGATTGCGGCTTCGATAACTACTGTCTTTGGAATTATCCCGGTACGACTCTAGATCGCTATTGGAATCCTAGCTTGGTTCAAGACGGCAAGCTGCTCGAAACGACCGAAAAAGACTACGGCCCGGATATCACCTCCGATTACTTGATTAACTTCATAGAGAAGAACAAGGACGGCCCGTTTTTCGCCTATTACCCGATGATCCTCGTCCATAATCCTTTCCCGGAAACGCCTGACAGCGAGCCGATGACTAAGGAGGACAAGAAGCTTCACAAAGGACTTAAGCATTATCGCGATATGATCGCCTATGCCGACAAAACAGTTGGCAAGATTGTCGATACCTTAGACCGGCTCGGCATTCGCGAGAATACAGTCGTCATCTTTACTGCCGACAATGGCACGAACCGGAGCCTGACGTATCCTTTTCATGGCGAACAGCGTGTTGGCGAAAAAGCTTACGCGACGGAAGCTGGTTCCCATGTGCCATTCGTTATCAACTGTCCGGGTACCATCCCAGAAGGCATTGTCACCGACGATATCATAGACTTCTCGGATGTACTGCCCACGCTGGCTGACATTACCAACGTTCCGGTTCCGGAAGTGACACTTGACGGGCGCAGCTTTTGGCCGCAATGCCAGGGTGAAGAGGGGAATCCGCGCGATTGGATTTTTCAGTATTACTATCCTAAGTTCAAACCAGCCGCCGAAAAGCACGGACAAGGCGTTCGCAGTCGTGAAGTCGTTTGGGCCCAGAACCAACATTACAAATTGTTTCGCGATGGATCATTCTATGCGGTTCCAGACCGGTACGAAGAGAGGCCGATCGAAAAGGACGGTGGAACGGTTTCAGCGGAGAAAACTCGCAAGATGTTACAATCCGCGATCGATTCTATGCCCATGAAAGCCGCTTTGCTGGATCCGGAATATGGACCGTAGAGAAGACTTGCAGACCTTGATACCGCGCCCTTCAGAAATTTCACTTCATTACGTCCACCTTTCGGAAAATAGAGAAACTTAATAATATGACGACCCCCTTGTTCCTTTCCATGCGAAAGACCGCGTTACCTGCCTTGGCTCTTGTTAGCCTTTTTATCTTTGGACAGGTCGAGAAAACCAATGCCGCTATCGAAAATGTGCTTTTTCTGATCTCCGACGATTTGAAAGCCAGCGTGCTCAGTAGTTATGGCGATAAAATTTGCCAGACTCCGAACATCGACAAGCTCGCCTCCGAAGGCGTGGTTTTCAATCGCGTATACTGTCAGGGCACTTCGTGCGGACCGTCGCGGCGATCCTTCATGCACAGTCGCTACCAAGGCGAAGCTAAGGTGAACCTGGGAAAGCACTTCATCGACAACGGCATCTACAGCGCTCGTGTGGGCAAGATTTACCATATGAGGGTACCGGGCGATATTATCGCGGGGACTGATGGCGATGACCATGAGAGCACCTGGATCGACCGGTTCAATTCGCCGGGTTTGGAGGCCCATACGCCAGGAGACTACGCTTGTCTCAATCTCGACATCTTCACGACGGATCTGGCGGGTCGCTATTCGACGGCTATGCCAAACCGTTGGTTTGTAACGGTGAGCTATGATGGCGACGGATCCGATCAGCCTGACTACAAGACGGCGAGTAAAACGATCGAGTTGATCCGCGACCACAAGGACGAGCGCTTCTTTATCGCTGCCGGTTTTGTGCGTCCTCACTATCCGATGGTCGCTCCGAAGCGCTATTTCGACCTTTATCCGATCGAGGACATCGAGATGCCGCATGTCCCGGCGAACGATCTTGATGATATTCCGCCTCTCGGCATGGCGAAGACCATGTCGACAAAAGATCCGATTGGAAAACTCCCCGATAATCAAAAGCGCATGTGGGCCGGGTATTATGCGACGGTCACATACATGGACGAGCAAGTGGGTCGCATCATCGACGAGCTTGAGCGTCAAGGGTTGCGCGATACGACAGCGATCGTGTTTACGAGCGATCATGGCTACCATTTGGGCGAACATCATTTTTGGCAGAAGAGCAACTTGCACGAGGAAGCCTTGCGAGTGCCGCTCATTATCTCGGCTCCCGGAATGAAACCGGGGAGGACCGATGCGATTACCGAGTTGATGGATCTCTATCCTACGTTTTCCGATTTAGCTGGCCTGGATGGTCTGCCAGAGCATGTGCAGGGCAAGAGCCTTGTGCCCGTTCTCGAGAATACTTCGGCGAGCGTCCGCGAAGCAGCGTTTACGACGGGTAATTCTGGATACGCGTTGCGCTCTAATCATTGGAGCTATATTCGTTACAATGACGACACTGAAGAACTTTATAATATGCAGTCAGATCCGGATCAGTTTTCGAATCTCGCGACAAACCCCGAATACGCATCGATGGTGAAAAGTTGGCGAGGGAAGTTGGATACGCATATGCAAGGCGCCGGGCTCACGCGCAAGGTTGCGAAGAAATGATCGAGAAATGACGACGCTGAGTTTTTGGTAGCGGCCGATCTTCCCGCTCAGCGGGACCATATCTAGTAGATCCATATGAATATGACCCCGCTGAGCGCATTGGCGTCAACTTAACTGAAATCGTCTGACGGAGTGGAGCGC